>DBVQ01000047.1 GCA_002308155.1 Christensenella sp. UBA1260 | reverse complement strand
ATGAAGATGTTTTTGACGCGTATGGGCGAAAACAGCCATATTGTCGTCACGGGCGACGTCACGCAGATTGACCTTCCGCACAACGTGGAGAGCGGCATGAAGAACGCACTTGAAGTGCTCAAAGACGTTGAAGACATAAAGATTGTGCGCCTGACCGCCAAGGACGTAGTAAGACATGAACTTGTCACGCGCATAATTCATGCTTACGAGAAATACGAAAACAAGGAAAACAAAGAAAATTAATGTTTTTTAAAACATTAGATTATAAATCAAAAGAAAAAATAATAATGTCAAACTGCACAGTTTTGCAATCTGCTGCGTCAGCACATCTTGAAACGTCGGTCACATACGCTCTAGTATGCTCCCATCCGTTCAAGCTGTCCTTCCTTGCACCTTATCCAAACTGAGCAGTTTGAAAGGAAAAAATATGATTGATGATGTAAAGGACTTATCCAGAGTAGAAAAAGAGAAGAAGCTTTCAAGAAAGAAGTTTACAAACTTCCTTGGCAAGACATTTATCTCCGTGATTTTATCTGCGGTGATTATTTCGGTGTTTACGCTCTTTATTGTCAATGATTTTTTGAGCGCATTTACAGTTGAGCGCGCACTGGTCACAACGGGGCAGTTTGTGTCTGCGCTTCTTTTGTTCATACTTTTGCAGATTGGCGTTTACAAGTACACGTCCAAAAACGGCTCAAGCATAAGAGACTTTTGGCTCACGTCAATTATGACGCTTATCACGTATATCGGCACAATGGCGGCGTGCACGTTGCTTGACAATTTGTATGCGATGCCGATTGCGCTCTCAACACTTGTGCTTATTGAACTCATTGACAGAAGAACAGCGACGCTCTCAACTGCGGTTATCGGCGTGTTTATGATGATTGCATTCTTGTTTGCGGACGGTACAAAGGTGTTTGACTTGTCCGTTGCTGTGTCCGCAATCGTTTGCAACTGTATGTGTGCGGTGCTCATCAACTTCTTGGAGCACAAGCATTATTCACGCCTCAAGTTCTTGATTGCGGCAATATTTATGCCACTTGCAATGCAACCGCTTGTCGTCACGCTCACATTGGCGCACAGAGATTTGTCAATTCAAATCCTTTGGAACGTTGTGTGGTGCTATGGCGCAAACGTCGCGGCGGCACTCGTGTTTATGCCACTCGTTGCAATATTTGAAGGTATGTTCAACATTGCGGACGATTTCAGACTTAACGAGCTCTGCAATCTCTCAAATCCACTCCTCAAACGTCTTGCAAGTGAAGCTCCTGGCACGTTCAACCACTCGCTCGTTGTCGGCAACCTGTCGGAAGCTTGTGCCTCTGCAATAGGGGAGAACCCAAACATGGCAAGATGCGCGGCATACTATCACGACATCGGCAAACTCAAAGCCCCAATCTATTTCAGCGAAAACCAATCATCCTACAACCCGCACGACGAACTTATCCCGGAAGTCTCCGTGTCAATGATTACGTCGCACACGTTGTTTGGCGAAATCCTTGCAAAGCAAAACAGACTTCCAAAGGAAATCGTGGCAATCTGCCGTGAACACCATGGCACGTCTCCTGTTGGCTACTTCTACCGCAAGGCGTTGACGCTCAAAGAAGAGGGCGACCTTGCAGTTGACAAATACACATACGCAGGTCCGAAGCCTCAGACAAAGATTGCCGCAATCATCATGATTGCAGATACGATTGAGGCGGCAATGCGCGCGTATATGCCTGACACGAAGGACGAATACGAGGCAAGAATCAACAAGCTCGTTGACGAAAAGCTTGAACTCCGTCAGTTTGACGAGTGCCCAATCACTATGGGCGATATCGCAATCATCAAGCAGACGATCATTGAAGTTTTGCCGTCAATTCACCATAGCCGTGTCAACTACGACAAGAAGAGAAAGGCAAATAGATAATGATCAGGATTTCCGGCGCAACTCTCAAAGAGAAAAGTCTCATAAAAAAGGTGGAAAAGGCAACGTTTGCACACCTTAGTCAACCCGACTTTTTTGTCATAGATATGACAATCGTGGACGAAGAGACGATAAAATCTCTCAATGCGTCCGCGCGCGGTGTGGACAAGGTGACGGATGTTCTCAGTTTTCCTTGCTTTGACAGTCTTCGACTGCCTGTTAAAGAGGAGGATTTTTCTGCACTTGACTATGACGGCAGCCGTGTCCTTCTTGGCTCAATCATGATTTGCAGAAAGAGGGCGGAAGAGCAGGCGCATGAATACGGCCACTCGTTTGAGAGAGAACTTGGTTTTCTTGCGTGCCACGGCTTTTTGCATATCTTGGGTTTTGACCATATCGAACCTGATGATGAAAAAATTATGCTTGAGCACCAAAGAGCTATTATGGACTCTGTTGGGCTCAAAAGATAAACCGCACAGGATCGCGCCTGACTGTGTCAGCTTTGCGTGTGCTCAACGTCATGTACGCTCTTGTACATTGGGCGTTTCGCGTGCGCACCTTCCTTGTCATCCATCAATCCTGAGCGGTTTTGATGGGCAGAGTTAAGCGGAAGAACAGAATAATACAAACCAAAGAGATAAATATGTACGAAAACTTCAAAAGCGGATTTATATGTGTAGCGGGGCTTGCAAACGCGGGCAAATCTACGCTCACAAACGCGCTCGTGGGCGAGAAGGTGTCAATCGTATCTTGGCGTCCGCAAACCACGAGAAACAAACTCCTCGGCATTATCAACGGGGAGGATTTTCAAATGGTGCTCATTGACACGCCCGGTATTCACAAGGTGCGCAATCATCTTGGCGAATATATGATGCAGGCGGTGGAGAAGGGGCTCAAAGATGTGGACGGCGTCGTGTACGTCATTGACGGCGCAAGAGGACTTCAAAAAGAGGACTATGAGTTCCTTGAAAAGAATGCTGCAAAAGTCCCAATCGTCGTTGCACTCAACAAGGAAGACGCAATCACCAAAGAGACGGTGTTTGCCTCTCTTGAAAAGCTCAGCGCTATAGAAGGACTTCACGCAGTCGTGCCGATTTCCGCAAAAAAGGCGGACAACCTTGAACCGCTCCTTGATGAACTCAAAGCGCTTTTGCCATACGGCGTGCCGATGTATCCAACAGATATGTTCACGGACAGCACAATGCGTTTTCAAGCAACGGAGATTATCCGTGAAAAAGCGCTCTATCTTCTTGACAAAGAAGTGCCTTATGGCATCGGCGTCTATATCAACAAGTTTGAGGAGAGAGAGGACAAGCCTCTTTGCGAGATTGATGCGGACATAATCGTTGAAAAGCAATCTCACAAAGCGATAGTCATCGGCAAGGGCGGAGAGATGCTCAAACAGATTGCCACAAAGGCAAGAAAGGACCTTGAAGAGATGATTGGCACGCAAGTCTTTTTGACTCTTTACGTGCGCGTCAAAAATGAGTGGCGAAATAGCGACCTTGTTATGAAAGAACTGGGCTATGATATTAAAGCCCTCAAGAAAGACTAAAACTTAATTTGCATAAATCTCACAACACACAGAATACTAATCTTATGAGAAGTCAAGATTTGTGGGAAATGTTTCAAGCAACCGGCGATCTGGAACTGTATGGGATGTACAGAACCTTGAAGGAAGAAGAACAGGAAGGGAATACTGTAGACGATGCCTGAAGAACTCAAAACCAAAGCGATAGTTGTACGTGCCGTGCCGTATCACGAGACGGATATGATTGTCACGCTCGTATCTCCCGAGTATGGCAAACTCACCGCAACCGCGAGAGGCTGTTTGAAACCAAAGGCAAAACTTCGCTATGCGGCTGAGCCTATGAACTTTGGCGACTATTTGCTTGGCGGGAAAAACGGAAGATACATAATTGCAGATTGTTCGCAAATTGAGTCTTTTTCTTCCATAACGACTGACATTGACAGATATTATGCCGCATCGCTTACGCTTGAAGTGCTTGCAAAGCTTACGCTTGACCAGCCCGAGCCCGCGCTCTTTGTGGATGCGCTCTCCACGCTCCACGACCTTGCTTACAGCGACAAAGACACGGACGAAGTCGTGACGGACTTTTTGCTTGCCGTGCTCCGCGACAACGGAAGCGACCTTGATTTTGCGCATTGCAACGTGTGCAAGTGCGACCTTCTTGGAGATGCCTTTTTTGATATCGCGGACGGGATTGTGTGCGCGCATTGCAAAAACTTCGGCGCAGTGCTCATAGACGCTGTGTCAAGGGCGTATTTGAGCGGCGAAAACAGAAATATTTCACACGAACTTAAAGCACGAGCAAATATGCTCGTCGCAGACATATTATACAATATTTTGGGGACAAGAATAGGTTCTCATTACTTTGCGGAGCAACTATGAAAAACGCAATTTGCAAAAGAATATTTATCGGCATTTTTGCCTTGATTATAGTGAGCGTTTCGGCGCTTGCATTGTTTGCGTGCAACAAACAGAGTGAAAAGACAGTGACAATTGCCGATGTGTTCAAAAGTTCAACCAGCGCAAAAGAGTTTACGTCTTCAAAGATAGAAATCTCGTTGCCGGCAGGTTGGACGGCTTACACGTCTTCCGCATCCACATCCAGTGAGAGCGCAACAGTCAACAGCGACGTCGGCTATATCAAAGATATGAATGCCTTTATCGTTGCAAAAGATGGCGTGCTCACAATCGTAAAATGCGGGGACAGCAAAGTTTATGTCAACAACGACAAAGAAGTCGGTCTCCCCGGGCAGATTTTGCCAATGTATTATGGTACAACGGCAATAAGAGTCAAGGCAGGCATCATTGTCTGCAAGTTCAAAAACGGCGAAGCAGGTGCGTATGACTACAATGGCAATACCTTGCTTTCAAGGAGCAGAATAAAGGGCGCAAGCTCCGTATCAATTGACAAAGTCATAAGAGTGCTTGACAAAGGTTTGATTGCGGTTGGCTCGGCTTATGATGTGCAGGGCAAAAACGGCTACACCTCAATTTATCGTCCGACGACAAGTGGAAGCGTGAGCGAGCGAGGCGAACTCGTCTGCCGAGTCATCAATTCGTCTGACGACATAACCGCCGTCTCTGGATTTGACTCCAAATACGTTTGTATTTCAAAGGACGGCAACGGGGGAGCTATGTTCGCTGTTCCTGACAACGCGGGAAGCGAAGTCAGTGATTTCAGTGCGGGCAACGGAATAATCTCCCAACTTGACAAAGACAACTACTATCTTGAAATAACATATATCGGCAAAGGTCGTTTCCTTGTGCACGAGGACTGGACGGTTGAAAGCACGGAGGAATACACCTATTACGACGGCAACAACTATTACTATTTCAGGCGCAAGATATATGACGCAAAGACGGACGCGCTTTCAAATTATACCGAAAACGCGGACAAAGTCTTTTTGAAGCTCACGAGCAATTATTACGATTCGTCAAAGGGCGGTATAGACACGACAGCCTATTTAAAAGACGGCTACCTCTATGCGTCATACGGGCTCAATATTATCAACAAGGCAGGGTTTTATGACCAATTCATTTTGGATGAAAACCTCAACATCGTTATGTCCTTGACGGGCAACTTCGGCATGACGCTTGAAGCGGGAAGCAAGGACTCGGTTGGCGTGTTTGACCTCATCATGACCGCAACGGACGGCAACTACTATGTGCCGTATCTTCCGAGCAAAGTTGCCGTTTATAACGGCAATGGCGAGAAACTCGGCGAAAACACAGACTATCAATTTGTGTCGCAAAACATCTCAAACGGAGTTGTTGTCGCGTGCATCGCGCAAGGCAACAATCAGTACTATTCGCTCTTTGACTTTAAGGGCAACGAACTCACGGAGACGTATATTGAAGTGGGCGGAGAGAGTAAGCATCTGCATTATACTCAACTTGCAGCCTTCAGAGGTTATTATACCATTGGCAAGCGCAGCAACAGCTCGGGCGACAACCAGTATTTCTTGATTGACAGAGACGGCGTTGAGATTGCGGCTTTGACGGACGGGAAAGCTCCGTTCTACGATATGGCGACAACGTCAAGTGGCGGCGCAATTTTCAAGATTGGTTGCTATATGTACAAAAAGAAAACAATCGACAGCGAAGGCAACGAGAAATATCTCTATGGCATCAAAAACTTCAACGTAAATGCGTCAAATAACATCGTTATGGAGGCGACAATGGAGACGGGAGCAGTGCTCTATGCGCCGTCATCCTCGCCGGCAGACGTCTTTGTGTTTGAAAAGTTCACCGCTACAAACGGCGATGTTTCCTATACAATCCACAGGCTAATTTAATATGCAAACAAAAATTGTCCCCGCAAAAGACGGAATAGAAGAAGGTGCGTCACTCATTTTGAGTGGCGAACTTGTCGTATTTCCGACAGAGACGGTTTATGGGCTTGGCGCAAACGCCTTTGATGCGGATGCGGTCAAAAAGATTTTCAAGGCAAAGGGCAGACCTCAGGACAATCCGCTCATTGTGCACATCTCGTCGCTTGAACAGGTGAGAGATATTGCAGTGGACGTCCCGAGCGTTTTTTATGAACTGGCAGAGAGATTTATGCCTGGGCCAATCACATTGATACTCAAAAAGAGCGACAAAATCCCGAGCGTCGTTACGGCGGGCGGTGAGACCGTTGGCGTGAGAATGCCTTCAAATGTGTGGGCGCGTGAGCTGATTGCCGCGAGCAAGCCTCTTGCCGCACCTTCGGCAAATCGTTCAAAGCACATATCTCCAACGACTGCAAAGCACGTCTATGACGATTTGCAGGGCGAAGTGCCTCTCATTTTGGACGACGGAGCGTGCAAGGTTGGCATTGAGTCCACCGTGCTTGATTTGACCGTTGACGTGCCGACAATTCTGCGCCCGGGTGCGATAACCGCGGAAATGCTTGCGGAGGTTCTCGGTGAAGTCAATGAAAACGGCAAGGTCATCAAAATTGCCAAAGCCCCTGGGATGAAATACACGCACTATGCGCCAAAGGTCAAGACTGTGTGCGCTGTGTCAATAGACCATGCCGTTAAAGAGTATGACAGAGTGAAGAGCGAAGGACAAAACCCTGTCATCGTTGCAAGAGATATCTATCGCGACAAGGTGCAGGAGCGAGAGCAGATTTCGCTTGGAGTGACCGTTGAGGACTATGCCAGAAACATTTATTCCGCACTTCACACGGCAGAGGAGAGGTACGACTATATCATAGTCGAGGAGCTCGGAAACAAGGGACTTGAAGCATCGGTTATGAACAGAGTGGAAAAGGCAGCGGGCGGAAACAGAGTATGAAAGTTTTGTTTGTTTGCACGGGGAATATGTGTCGCAGTCCAATGGCGATGTTTATGCTGAGAGCGGAGCTTCAAAAGCGTGGCATAGCCGGTATTGACGCTGACAGTGCAGGCACGATGAAGCACGAAAAACCCATGACTTCATTTGCCGTTCAAGCCCTTGACAAACACAACGTGCCGCACGATGAGTACGTCTCCAAGTTTGTGAGCAAGGATGTATTTGACGGCGCAGATTTTGTTTTTGCAATGACAGAGGGGCACAAACTTATCATAGAAAGCATGTATGGCGCAAGCAAAAAAGTGTTGCCGATATCAAAGTTTTTGGGACACGAAATCAGCGACCCATACGGGCTTGGCGAGGCCGCCTATGAGCAAACGTTTCAGGAGCTCAAAGTGGCAATTCCCCAAATTGTTGACTTCTTGCAAAAATAAGCGGTTTTGACAAAACAAGGCATCTAACAAGTTGAAAACGGCGCATAAACGCCGTTTTTTGTTTTTACAGCGTTTGCAACAACTCCTTGAAATCGTCGATATGCACTTGTTCGTCCAGTATGATGCGTTCAAGCAACATCTTTACAGAAGGGCTTGTGAGGTTCAAAATTGTGTGTTCATAGTTGCGGATTGCGTTCTCCTCGGCAACGATGTTTTGTTGCAAATACTTTTTGGGGTCAAGGGTGTAGTTGACAAAACTTCCGTTCCAATATTGTCTTGCACCCATGACAGGAAATCCGCCAAGTTTGGTTATGGTTGTGCCCAAGAGTTCGTGGTGATGCATTTCTGTCTGTGCAATGCCCTCTATCGCTTTGCGAACGTCGGACAGATTGAGGGTTATGTAGGATTGAAAAGAGTAGGTGAGTATTGCTGTCAGCTCGCCTGCAACACCCGAGTAGTTGGGCATAAGCATTTTGGCTTCTTGCAGGTTTTCTTCCACGATAATTTCGGGATATGGTAGGTCGCTGGAGTATTTCAAGTTCATATAACCTCCGTTTTTTGCCAATATATTCTTTAAATTGATTATTTGCTACATATTTTGAAAAACCGCTTGCCAAAAATAGTTGCTTATGCTAAAATCATTGAGTACAAATTATTGGAGGTCCAATATGTTGGATTCTATGAACTCATTTCTTCTCGCTGCAGAGCAAAGCGTCTATGATACCGTACAAGCGGTTATGCTCGCATTTTCAATCTTGATGGTTCTTGCTTGCATCGCGATTATAGTCGTCATTATGCTGCAAAAGGGCACTGCGGACAACGTCAGCGCAGTCACGGGCAATACCGATACTTTCTATGGCAAGAACAAGGAAAGAGACAAAGAGGGTGTTCTCAAAAAAGTCACACTTGGTCTTTTCATTTTCATCTTGGTGTGCGCAGTCATCTGCTTCACAGTGTGGTTCCTTATCTAAGTTGCAACAAGAAGTTGAGAGCATCCCGTGAGGGATGCTTTTTTATTTCAACAATGCGGAAAAACTTGTTGAAAATATCTGCCGTTTGTGTATAATAAAAATATGGAAAAACTCATTGCAACAAACAAAAAAGCCTATCATGATTATTTTGTTGAAGACACCTACGAAGCGGGTGTCGCGCTTGTCGGTTGCGAAGTTAAGTCCTGCAGAGCAGGCGGAGTGAATCTTAGAGACTCATTTGTCATCATCAAAAACGGCGAAGTGTGGATGCTGAACGTCCATATCGCGCCATACAAGATGGGCAGTTTTTCCAACGTGGATTCCAAGCGCACAAGAAAACTCTTGCTCCACAAAAACGAAATCAACAAACTTCGTGGCAAAGTTGAGCAAAAAGGCTATACGCTTGTTCCGCTCAAGATGTATTTCAAGGATGCGCTCGTCAAGATTGAAGTTGGGCTTTGCCGAGGCAAGGAGTTACACGACAAACGCGCCGCGATTAAAGAGAGAGAGATTAATCGCTCCATTCAACGCGAATTGAATTAAAACCGCACAATTTGGCGAATAGCATTGTCAAAGCCTGTTTGCTCGAGGGTCACGTACGCCTCTGTACGCTCATCTCTCCCAAACAGGCTTTTTCGCGCTCTTCATCCAAATTGAGCGGTTTTACAAAGGTCAGTATGGTGAGGTTTGCGCCAAATTGTGCGGTTTTTATAAAAAAATAAAATAAGGTCTTGAAAGTTTACAAATAAACTGTTATTATAGTTATTGGTATTTTACCAAAAAAATTAAGGTGGAAATTATGAGTAAAGAAGAAAATGCCGCAACTCAAAACGGCGAACCAAAGATCACAATTTGGCACAAGATGTTTGGCTCCAAGCCAGGCGATGGTGAACTTCAACCAAAAGAAGGATTTTCCTTCTCACTCGCAGGCTTTGGTCAAAACCTCATCTGCACGGTCATCGGTTCATACCTCACCGTGTTTATGACGGACGCAATCGGATTCAATGCTCTTGCAGTTGCATTCCTCATGCTGTTTGCAAGAATCTTCGACGCCGCCAACGACCCGATTATGGGCTCAATCGTTGACAGAACGAGGACGAAATGGGGCAAATGCCGTCCGTATCTTGCATGGATGCCAATTCCTATCGCCATAATGACGATTGTCTGTTTCTTGCCGGTCTATCCAAACAATTGGGGTGGATTTGCGGCGGTTTCGGTCATCTACGTTTTGTGGAGTGTTGTCTATACAATCGCGGACGTTCCGTATTGGGGACTTTCAACCGCAATGAGCAACGATACATATCGTAGAGGCAATTTGCTCACAATCGCTCGTTTGTTCTGTACAGCCGGTGCAGGTATTGTCACAGTGTTCACACCAATCATCACTGACAATATGACATCCGAGGGCAGAACGCTCCTGCAAAAATTGATTGACGAAGCAGCTCCTGCAGCAGAAATTGCCGCTCAAAAGGCAGCAATCGGCGATCAACTCAAATGGATCTATTTTGTCATCGCAATAATTTGCTGCGTCATTGCAATTCCGCTTTTCTTCCTCGGCTTCAAGAATACGAGAGAAAGAAACCAAACAACAGAGAAGGCTCCGTCTCTCAAACACAACCTTGGCTTGCTCTTCAAAAATAAGCCTTTGATGCTCATAGTTTTGTCAGGTGTTTTGGGTGCGGCAAGAATGTTGTTCACTTATACCGGCGGTCTTTACTTTGCAAAATACGTTATGAACAGAGAGTCAATGTACGCACTCTTCACAATGGCAATCGTGCCTGGCGGACTTGTGGCGTCATTGCTCGTCCCATATTTCACCAAGAAGTTTGGCAAACGCAACACTTACATTTGGTCGCACATCATTGGCGGCGTGTTTATGCTCATAGCGTTTGTTGTGGGCATCGCAGTTGACCACGGCAACTATACGGGCATCGCAACAGTCGTTGTGCTTATGATTGCACTCGTTGTCGCAGGTGTTCCGACAGGTATAGGAAACATTGTTTCCTACGCAATGATCGGCGACACCGTCGAATATCTCGAGCTCAAGACGGGCGAGAGAGCAGAGGGCATCTGCTTTGCAATGCAAACATTCATCAGCAAAATCGGTATGGCAGTCGGCGCATTTATCGGCGTTCTTGCATACTACATGGCTGGTGTTGAAGCAAACAACGTTGCATCCGTCACAGCGGCATCCAAAGACACAATGTGGATTATGCTCGTGCTCGTTGCGGCAATCTCCTTCTTCTTGACAGCAGTGCCGCTCTTCTTCTACAAGTTCAACGAGAAAGAGCAACAAGCAGCTGTTGCTGAGATAAAGAGAAGAAAGGCAGAAGCAGCGGGATTGAATCCTGATGCAGAAGAAAGCATTGAACTTGCAGAAGGGGGCTTTGCTCCTGACACAATTGGATTCCCGAACGAGGATGCAGTTGCAGTTCCACCGACGCAAGCGGAAGAAACACCCGCTGAAGAGGTGTTTGAAGAAGAAGCACCAAAAGACGAAGAATAATTGATATTTGCCATTTGGCAAATTGTGAATTAGGAGTTAGGAGTGAGGAATTAGGAGTTGAGGAGAATGCAGTTTCCATTTATCCTCAATTCCACTCTCCACTCTCCACACTCCTAATTTTGATTGCCTAGCAATCAACATATACTTATGAGCGATGTAAAAAACCTCAACTTCATATTTTCGTCTTGCAGAAAGATTTCGCGCGCATACACGGACTTTTTGACTGTAGGGCTCAAGGACTACGATCTCACGCCAAACGAGATTGTGGTTTTGTCAAGCCTTGAATCCGTTTCAACCGCAAGCGATATAGCGCACGACTTTGAGGTCAGCAAGGCACTCGTGTCACGCAGTGTCGCGTCTTTGAAAGAGAAGGGGCTCATCAAAGTCTCAATCTCCGAGGTTGACAAGCGCGAGCAAAAGCTTATGCTCACAGAGGAGGGCAGACACCTTGCAATCATCATTGATGATTTGAACGAGGATTTTGCAAGGGCGGCGTTTAGCTCACTTCAAGACAACGAAAAGCGCGTTTTGATGGCAATAATCAAAATCGTCGCCGCCAACGTTGCGGAATAAGGAAAGAGAAAAAAAGAGAACGAACCCAGTTGGGTTCGTTTTTTTGTACGGTGGTATGCCTGCGGCATTCCACCTACAGGCACTCCAAGCAACCTTGCACTGCCTTTCAGTCAGTTTGTTTTTTATTCCCAACAATTTGTCCGCAAGCGTCCAATTGCAGTGAATAAAAAAACAATCCTACGGATTGCAGGATTGTTTTCGTTGGTGCCGGTGGTCGGACTCGAACC
>DBVQ01000019.1 GCA_002308155.1 Christensenella sp. UBA1260 | reverse complement strand
TAAGAGAATTGTTTTGTGTTCATCATCACAAAAATATATTTGCCGAGTGGAATGGATATTCCAAAAGCGGCAAAAAAATTATTTTTTTCCACTTAATTCGCTATTTTGTGTTTAAAACTTTACATTTCAAACAAAATATTGTATAATCTGCCTATAAAACTCAAAAGGGTAAGAATATGAAGTGTATTTATTGCGGATGTATTGATTCAAAAGTTGTTGATTCACGTCAAAATGAAGACGGGACTTCTATCCGCCGTCGTAGAGAGTGCATCAGCTGTGGCAAGCGTTTTACAACCTATGAGACGGTTGAAAATACGCCTATTCTCGTCGTCAAGAAGGACGGCAGCCGTCAGCCGTTTGATCCAAGCAAGGTGAAGATCGGCATCATGAAGGCTTGCGAGAAGCGCCCGATTTCAATGACCTCAATTGACAAGCTCGTCAATGATATTCAACGCAAAATCCTCAATTCTCTTGATCAAGAGATTTCTTCCTCCTATATTGGAGAACTTGTTATGGAAGGTCTCAAAGAAATTGACGAAGTTGCCTACGTCAGATACGCATCCGTCCACCGTCAATTCAAAGATATCAACACACTTCTTGATGAGATTGAAAGCATTGTCAAACTCAAAGAGTCTTTGAGCAAAGAGAAGAAATAAGTTTAATACAAAGTATTAACGGGAGCCAATGAGCTCCCGTTTTTTTATTGTCAAAAGAAGTCTCGACGGTCAACTTGCGCACGGATTTTTTCAAGCGCACGTTTTTCAATACGAGAGACGTAGGAGCGCGAGATGTCAAACTCTTTTGCCACTTCTCGCTGCGTGAGAGCGTCATAGCCGTCGATCCCGTAGCGTCGGCACAGGATTTCATATTCGCGCTCGTCAAGGCTGTCACGGGCTACTTCAGTGAGTTTTTTGAGAATTATGTTGCTCTCAACGTCGTCAATGACCGATTTATCGTCCGTGAGCATATCGATGACTGTCAGTTCGTTTCCGTCCTTATCGACGCCTATAGGGTCGTTCAGCGAGATATTTGAGCGATATTTCTTTGTGGCGCGCATTGTCATAAGTATTTCGTTTTCAATACAGCGGGAAGCATAGGTTGCAAGCCCTGCGCCTTTTTCCATATCATAACTTTCGATTGCTTTTATGAGCCCAAGCGAGCCGATTGATATGAGTTCGTCATTGTCGCCGTAGTTGGCATACTTTTTTGCGATATGCGCAACGAGCCTCAAATTGTGCTCGACGAGCACGTCTTTTGCCGCCTTGTCGCCGTGTTTTGCTTTTAGCAAATATTCTTTTTCCTTTTCCTTGGAGAGCGGCTTTGGAAAGGAGCTTTTTTCTGTCACATAGGAAGAAAATATGATTAGGTTTTTGAGTAATAACAGCAAACTTTCCAAAGCCATATTTGTCGCGCAATTCCTCCGTGCTTCCTATTTTATGCGGCGAGGTTTTAAGATTTGACAAAAATCGTCAAAAATTGCCTTGACAGTTTGGGGTTTCAATATTATAATGCAACAGGTTGCGGGACTACTATTGAATAATTATATAGTCTTTAAACCTTGGAGGCAAAAATGAAGAAATATGATATTTGTATAGTCGGTGCAGGTCCTGCGGGCATATTCACGGCGATTGAACTTATTCGCAACGGAAGCGACAAAAAGATTGTCATCATTGAGAAGGGACAACCTGTTGAAAAACGTATGTGTCCAAAGACGCTCGGCGGCGAGTGCAGAAACTGCAAGCCATATTGCCATATCACAACAGGTTTTTCGGGAGCAGGTGCATTCTCTGACGGCAAGCTCTCTTTGAGCCACGAAGTTGGTGGAGAACTCCCGAGCCTTATCGGCGAAAATCTTGCTCAAGAACTCATTGACTATACTGACAAGATATATCTTGAGTTTGGCGCGGACGAGCATATTGAAGGTCTCGGCAATCAAGAAAAAGTCAAGGAAATCCGCAAAAAAGCCATCAAAGCAGGGCTCAAACTTGTGGATTGCCCAATCCGCCATCTCGGCACGGAAAAGGCGCAAGAGCTCTATCTCGCAATCGAGAATTATCTCCGTGAGCATGGTGTTGAGCTTATATTTGGCAGACAATGCGACAATATCATCCTTGACGGCGACGTTTGCAAAGGTGTTCACATTGAGGATACAAAAGGCAAAAATCAAGAGGAAATCCTTGCGGACAAAGTCATTATCGCAACGGGACGCAGAGGTGCAGAGTGGCTTGAAAAGATTTGTGCAGAGCACAATATCGCACACGCACCTGGCGTTGTTGATATCGGCGTGAGAGTTGAAGTTCGCAACGAGATTATGGAGGAGATAAACGACGTGCTCTATGAGAGCAAGCTTATCGGTTATCCGGCTCCTTTCCAAAACAAAGTGCGTATTTTCTGCCAGAACCCAGGCGGATTTGTGTCGCAAGAAAATTATGACAATGACCTCGCCGTCGTCAACGGACACAGCTACAAGGAGAAGAAGAGCGAGAATACAAACCTTGCAATCCTTTGCTCGCACTCCTTTACAGAGCCGTTCAAACAGCCGATTGAGTATGCTCAAAAGGTTGGCGAACTCACAAATATGCTTGGCGCAGGTCATATCCTCGTGCAACGCTACGGCGATATCTTGGCAGGCAAGCGTACTTGGGAGAGAGAACTCAGTTTCTCCAACGTGCGTCCAACTCTGAAAGATGCAGTTGCGGGCGATATCACAGCCGCAATGCCGTATAGAGCTATGCTCAACATAATCAACTTCATCAAATCCGTTGACGAAGTCGTGCCTGGCTTTGCAGGCTATGAGACCTTGCTCTACAGCCCGGAACTCAAGTTTTACAGCAACAAAATCAAGATGGACAAGCATCTCAACACTTCCATTGAAGGTCTACATTGCCTCGGCGACAGCAGCGGATGGACAAGAGGGCTTATGATGGCGTCGGTGATGGGTGTTTACATGGCTCGTAATATTCTTGAGCAAAACAAATGAAATCATAAAATAATATTTTAAGGCGGTGGCGAAAGTCATCGCCTTTTATTTACAATTATTTACACGAAAAGTTTTCATTGTTTTTCACACAATAACCGTATGAGTGAGGAACAAGACAACAAAATCCAGAATAGGTTCAACATATCGTTTGCTGTGACAGTCTTTTTGATTGTCACAGTTTTTGGCTTGATTTTGGGAGGTGTCCCAAAGGTCGGATTTGATGCAACTTCTGCATCATTTGGCAATAAAACGCCTGCAAAACTGCAAATTGTCTCAGCGGGTGGCGACAACCAAGTGATAGAGGCATCAGGTGGCGACTCGTCATTTGTGCACATTGGCGGCAAACCGATAGGCATCGCAATCTCTGCAGGTGGATTGATAGTCATTGGGGACGGCGGAGTCAAAACTCAAGCAGGCGAAGTTTATCCTTCAAGAAATCTTGTTCAAATCGGCGATGTCATAACAAAGGTAAACGGAACAAGCATCTCGTCAGTTTATGAATTGAAAAAGCATTTGAACGAGAATAAAGACAACAAAGTTGTCTTGACAATAGAAAGACACGGCGAAAGCATTGATGTAAGTATTAATCTCGCAACAGAATATATCACAGGCCAAAAGAAGCTCGGGCTCGCACTCAAAGAGGACGTTGGCGGGGTTGGCACTTTGACGTTTGTCACAGAAAACGGCGGATTTGCAGCTCTTGGGCACTACATCAATGACGCAGAAACAGGGCTTGGCGGAGAGCTTGACGAAGGAAATATCTACAACACAAGCATTGAGTCGGTTGAAAAGGGCGAAATTGGCAAGGCGGGTGGTCTTGTCGCAAGCGTAAACAGGCTGTCAACATCGATTGGAAAGATAAAGGCAAACACAAACATTGGGCTTTACGGTGAATATTCGGGGAAGAGCGAGGGTGCTCTCATAAGAATTGCAACAAAGGGCGAAGCAAAGCCAGGTCCGGCACAAGTTTTGACGACTGTTGAGGGCAATGAGCCGAAGTTTTACAACATAGAAATCGTCAAAGTTGTCTCTCAAAGTGAGCCAGGCGACAAGGGCATGGTCATACTTGTAAACGACAAAGAACTTCTCGGCAAAACGGGCGGAATAGTGCAGGGCATGAGCGGAAGCCCTATCGTGCAAAATGGCGTTTTGATTGGCGCGGTCACTCATGTGTT
>DBVQ01000029.1:3646-7295 GCA_002308155.1 Christensenella sp. UBA1260 | reverse complement strand
AATATTCTTAGGAGACTGTTGGAAGAGGGCAAAGTACCAGATGACGAAATAACACAGCTTCAACAGAAAAATTATTCTAAAAGAGTTTTTGGATTAAAATATCCTGTTTTATCAATAAAACCAATACTACGCAGATATTATGCTACACCTGTTCTTATATCAAAACAAAAGTATTATATTAGTAATGACTGGTATTCAAGCAATAAGCAAAAACTTGTTAATTGGATTAAAAGACATCAATAGAACATCAAAAACGGCTCAGTTTAGATGAGAGACAAGAAAACAAAATAAATCGCCCCGCCTAATGTACTGACGTACATGACGGGGCGTGTTTATTGCAGTTGACGCAGTATATCGCTAAACTGTGTCGTTTTTCTTCTTAGAAGAATCTGCCGACAATATCTTTAGAGGCAGCGCAGGTATCTTCCATATCGCCGAAGGAAATGATTTCGCCTGCGTAGAAGGTGTTCTTGTTGCCTTGGAGGGCTTCAAGACGATCATACCAGCCGTTTGCATAGTCTTCGCAGGAGACGTGCGGGCAGTAGTAAACTTCTTGTGCGAAGTGTTTGTCTTTGATCGGGAAGCCGACTCTTGCCATATCTTCGTCCATTGTCTTTTGGACTTCGTCGTAGTCCTTGTCTGGATCGCCTGTGTGGTTTGCAAGAGCATAGACGGTTGCAGGGCAGTCTCTGTCAAGGCATTGCCATCTGTTGTAGTAAACCATTGCGTGTCCGAGTCTTTCCGGAACCATGTTTTCAACCATATAACCGGAGATGTTCGGGCTCTTGCCTTCTTCAAACGTTGCAATATAGTCGATGTATCTCTCGTGGACGATCTTGGAGAAGAGTTCTTTTTCTTCATCGGTTGCGTCTGCGTAGTTCTTGAAGTAGTCGAGTGGAGTTGTGACGATAAGTTTGTCAAACTCTTCTGTCTTTTCTTTGCCGTCTTTGCCTCTCACTGTCACGAGGACTTTGCCCTCAGGACGCTCAACCTTGACAACTTCTGTTTCAAGAATTGCAGGGTGTTTGAGCTTTGCATTGACGTGCTCGTAGATTTGTTGCGTGCCGTCTTGCCATGTCCAGAGACGAAGTTTGACGAACTCGAGTGCTGTTGTGACGTCAAGATATTTCATGACGAGAGCCGCCGGGATTTCATCAAAATAGCCGTAGCCGAATGACGTGAACGGAGCAATCCAAATGCGTTGCACTTCTTCAACGTGGTTGAGTTTGCAGAACTCTGAGAACGGAAGTGCCAAATCTTTAAGATTTGGGTTTGTGCCCTTGATGTAGTTCGGGAAAGAGTTTTCCGTCGTTGCGCCGCAGTGCCCGTCAACGCCCTTGGAGATGCCGAAGTATTCACCTTTTGCAACACCGATGTGTCCGTAGCAGTCATAGCCGACGTATTTGGTTTGCATGAGTTCATTGAGTTTCTTCATTTGCTTTTTGAGCTTGAGAAGTCCAATGAGTTTCTTGAAAGAGAAGTCAACCTTTGGGTTTGTCCAATCGTCAACTTTGCCGTCGAGTTTTCTGAACTCACGACGCATATTCGGTTCGCCCGGATTGAAGTCTGGGCCCTTGTGATAGTAGCCACCAAACTCTTCCATTTCGGAAACAGCATGATAGGTGATTGCACCCATGATTGCACCGGTTTCAAAGCTCTTTTCTTCTGTCACGCCATTGTGTGTGACTTTGAGTTTCGGTGACCATGCTTTGCCGCCGACTTTGTTGAGTTTCTCGTAAATGGTGTAGTTTTCATAACCCTTTTTCTCGAGATACATGCCGCAAGCAAGACCTGCAGGACCGCCGCCGATGATACATATTCTGTCTGATGTGTTTGCCATAATAATCTCCTCTTGATTTTTGTAAAGTATATTTACTTTCTACCGAATATAATACAACTTTTACGGCAAAATGTAAATATCTTTTGCGAAAAAACTTTTTCACGCAGATTTTTTGCTTTTCTGTATTGAAATTAAGAGCCGTTTGCGGACAAAAAATCCAAAACTATTCGATAAAAAATAGGCGTTATTTACGGTTAGATTTTTTGAAAAATAACCTTGTCAAATCTGCTTTTATGAAGTATAATAATTGTGTATGGGAAACAACGTTCGCACAATACTTCTTGAAAAATCCGCTTTCGCGGACAACGACGCGGCGGCTGACGCATTGAGAAAAAAACTCAAAGACCAAGGCGTATTTTTGGTGAACGTTATGTCATCTCCGGGCGCAGGCAAGACGAGCACGCTCACGTCCCTCATCAACCGCTTGAAAGAGTCATTTCGGGTTGCGGTGATGGAGGCGGACATCGACAGCGACGTGGACGCAAGGTCTATTGCCAAAAACACGGGTGTGGAGTCAATCCAACTTCACACGGGCGGCATGTGTCATCTTGACGCCTATATGACGGAGACGGGGCTTGATGCCGTGAATGGGGGGCTGTTTGACGTCGTGTTCCTTGAAAACGTCGGCAACCTTGTCTGTCCTGCCGAGTTTGACACGGGCGCTTGCTTTGACGTCGTGATACTATCCGTCAGCGAAGGCGATGACAAGCCAATCAAATATCCGCTTATTTTTGAGAAATGCGACCTTGTCATAATAAGCAAAATCGACGCACAGAAGTTTTTCACATTTGACTTTGACAAATGTGTTGAAAATATTAGGATGCGCAATAAGGACGCCACGATTGTTCCGATCAGCAATCGTACGGGCGAAGGGATTGATGCATTGACCACCTATTTCGCAAATATGATAAACAAATGGAAGGAGAATTAAATCATGCCTGAACAATCAAAACTTGCTCGCTCCATTCACCAAGGGGAAGCACAAGACGCCGATAGCAAAAAGTATTTGAAGCTCGGCAAAAAAATCACAGACGTTGTCTTGCACAAGATTACAGGTCTCACAACCGAAGATCCGGAATACTGGGGACTTCGCGAGATGTTGACTCCTGAAATGTGCGACGTCGCCAACAAGATGAAACTCAGAAAGTTCTACAACCTTGACGAGCTCATCAAGATGAACAAAGAGATCGAGCCGGCGCATCTTGTCAAATTGCTCGATGAAATGTCCGTAATCGGTATTTTGGAATACGGCTACGGCGAGCGCTACGGCAAAGACGGTCCGCTCTATGACTTTGACGTCCGCACAATGACTGAGGAGGAGAAGATCAAACACCGCGAGTGGCGTGTCTGCTTCTTCGTCCCTGGCTCTGCTGAGCTCTTCAACTCGTCCCTTGACAGAATTGAAAGAAATCCTGCAGTCACAAACTTCTTTGAAAGAATGACGTTTATCCCTCTTGCAGGCATCACACAAATGATTCCTGAGGGCGGCGACGGCGTCGGTATGCACGTCATCCCAGTTGAAAAAGAAGTCCAAATGAACAACGAAGCAATCGACGTTGAAAAGATTTCCTACTGGCTCAAAAAATACGACGGACACATCGCAGCAGGTATCTGCTCCTGCCGTGCTTCACGTGCGGTCACGGGCGACGGATGCGGCGACGACGTCAACGATTGGTGCGTCCAGCTCGGCGATATGGCTGACTATGCAGTCGAGACGGGCAGAGCACACTACATCACAAAAGAACAGGCTCTTGAAATCTTCAAGAAAGCAGAAGAGAACGGATTTGTCCACCAAATCACCAACATCGA
>DBVQ01000029.1:3367-3621 GCA_002308155.1 Christensenella sp. UBA1260 | reverse complement strand
AACTGCGACGTCAAGATCTGCAACGCACTTCGTACGTCAATGCTCTTCAATACGCCAAACCTTTCTCGCTCCGCATACACAGCAAAGGTCACTCCTGAAAACTGCGTAGCTTGCGGCCTCTGCGTTGAAAACTGCCCGGCAGGCGCAGTCAAACTCGGACAAAAACTCTGCAAGAAAGACGGCTCACAAGTTGAATATCCAAAAGCTCCGCTTCCTGATGCAATCAAGTGGGGCAAATATGCTTGGGATGAAAA
>DBVQ01000029.1:3203-3328 GCA_002308155.1 Christensenella sp. UBA1260 | reverse complement strand
ACAGGTACTGCACCTTGCAAGGCCGCTTGCCCTGCACACGTTCCTGTCCAAGGCTACTTGAGAAAAGCCAAAGAAGGCAAGTACGAAGAAGCTCTTGCTCTCATCAAGACTCAAAACCCATTCCC
>DBVQ01000029.1:0-3198 GCA_002308155.1 Christensenella sp. UBA1260 | reverse complement strand
GTCTGCAACAAGCGCTGCGAAGACGCATGTACTCGTGGCACAATTGACCAACCAGTCAGCATTGACGCAGTCAAGAAGTTTGTCGCGGACAGAGAAATCGCACAAAAGGATAGATATATTCCAAAGAAGATCGTCCCATCCGTCTACGGCAAGTTTGACGAGAAGATCGCAATCATCGGCGCAGGCCCTGCTGGTCTCACAGCGGCATACTATCTCGGCGTTATGGGCTATAGCGTGACAGTGTTTGAAAAGAACGCTCGTCCGGGCGGAATGCTCACATACGGCATCCCAACATACAAACTTGAAAAGGACGTCATCGATGCAGAAATCGAAGTCATCAAGGCTCTCGGCGCAGAAATCAAATGCGGCGTTGAAGTCGGCAAGGACATCACAATCGATGAACTCAAAAAACAAGGCTACAAAGCATTCTACGTTGCAATCGGCTGCCAAGGTGGTCGTCGTCCTGGCGTTGCCAACGATACGGCAAAGGGCACAGAGATTGCAGTTGAATACCTCAAAAACGCTTTTGAGAGCGGCAACAAGAAGTTTGCAGGCAACGTGGTAGTCGTCGGCGGCGGCAACGTTGCAATCGACTGCGCAAGAAACGCACATCGTTGCGGAGCAAAATCCGTCTCCATGTTCTGCTTGGAAGATAAGGATCATATGCCGGCAAACAATATCGAAGTTCTCGAAGCCAAAGAAGAGGACGTCCAAGTCAACAACGGCTGGGGTCCGAAGGAAGTTCTCGTAAATGAGAAAGGCGAAGTCAGCGGCATCGTCTTCAAAAAGTGCTTGAGTGCATTTGACGAGAACGGCAAGTTCAATCCAAAATACGATGAGAACGACACAATGACCGTTGACGCAGACAAGATCGTGTTTGCAATCGGTCAAGCAATCGAGTGGGGCAAACTCCTCGAAGGCACGGGCGTCAAGTTCTGGCACGGCAATTATCCGGTCGCAGACAAGATGACCTATCAAACAGACGATCCGGACATCTTTGTCGGCGGCGACGTCTACACAGGACCAAAGTTCGTCATCGACGCAATCGCGGCAGGCCATGCGGTTGCAGATGCACTACATCGTCACGTCAGACCAAATGCACACCCAACCATCGCTTACAACCGCCGCAACTTCACGCCTCTTGACAAAGAGGATATCAAGGTTGAAGGCTATGACACAGCTGGCAGACAAGAAGAGGGTATGGATGAGACAATCGATCACAAGAACTCCTTCCGCGATGCTCACCTCACTCTCACAGAAGAGCAAGTCAAGATTGAGACATCAAGATGTCTCTCCTGCGGTGCTTCCGTTGTCGATCCTCACAAGTGCATCGGTTGCGGTATCTGCACAACGAAGTGCGAGTTTGACGCAATCCACCTCTACAGAGATCATCCACATTGCTCAGATATGAGCGTTGCTGAGGACAAAGTCCTCGGTCTTGCAAAATATGCCTTCAAGCGTATGTTCAAGATCGCCGCAAATGCTGGCAGCAAGGAAGCAAGAGAGATGCGTGCAAAACGCAAAGCTTGGAAGAAAGCAAACAAAGAGTTCTGCAAAGAAAACCCAAACACAGGCAACGGCGTAGAAAATGCATGAACTAGGAGTTGTCTCCCACGTCATTAAAGAAGTGGAGACGGTTGCAAAAGAGAATAATGTCAAAAAAGTGATCTCTCTCACCCTTGAGGTGGGAGAGGTTTCTACTATCGTCCCTGAGCTCTTCAAGGACTGTTTTGAGTGGTCCAAAAAGAGAACGGAACTTATGCAGGAATGCGAGCTCAATCTTGTCATTCTTGCCGCCGTCACTTATTGCAAGGATTGCGGGGAGACGTATTCAACCACAAAACACGGCAAAGTTTGCCCAAAATGCGGGTCGAATAATACGTATCTCATCACGGGCAACGAAGTGACAATAAAGGACATTCAGGTGGAATAGATGCAGGGTTTTAGCGTTGTTGAAGTCAAAGAAGACGTTATACGTCGCAACGATGATACCGCGGACAGACTCCGCGCACGTTTGGCAAGCAAAAAAGTGTTTTTTGTGAACCTCATGGCATCGCCGGGCAGTGGAAAGACGACGCTTCTGCTTGCACTTTTGCCGCGCCTTGCAAAGAAATACCGCATTGGCGTTTTGGAGGCTGATATTGACGGCGCAGTGGACGCAAAGACCATTGCTGACAGGCTTGGGCTTCAAACACTTCAAATCCACACAGGCGGTGCTTGTCATTTGACAGCGCAAATGGTGGAGGACGCACTTGAATCTTTTGACACAGACAATCTTGATCTCATAATCCTTGAAAACATAGGCAATCTAGTTTGCCCTGCGGAGTTTGACACGGGCGCAAATATGAACCTTGTGCTTCTGTCCGTCCCCGAAGGGGACGACAAGCCTCTAAAATATCCTTTGATGTTTGAGGTTGCAAATATGGTTGCCGTGACCAAACTCGACACACTTGAAGTGTTTGACTTTGATTTTGATGCATTTAAAAAGGGCGTAAAAAAGCGCAATAAGGATGCTGAAATCTTCAAAGTTTGTGCATTGACTGGCGAGGGGATAGACGCTATTGAAAGCGCGCTTGATGCCAAAATCTGCGCAAGTATAAAGGGGTGAAATCTTCCTATAACACCCTACAATTTGATGAGGGAATACAGTAATAAGAAACACTCGAAGAGTGTGAAAAAAGCGCGTTAGATACGCGCTTTTTTGTATTTTGAAAAACTATTTGTTATTTTTGTCTTTGCTCGTCGTAGCGTCTCAAAAGGTCCGAGAATCCGCCGTTTGAGTGCTGCAAGCATTTTGATATTCTGCTGAGTGTTGCAGACGAAATGCCAGTCTTTTCAATGATTGATGTGTAGGTCTCGCCATGTTGCAACATAATTGCACACTCGATGCGTTGATTCATATTTGCGATTTCTTGCGGAGTGCAGATGTCTTCAAAGAGTATTTTGTACTCTTCTTCGTTCTTCAATCCGTTCAATACTTCATATAGTTCCATAACTTTCCCCAATGACTATTATGCGCATATTCTACAACAATAATTTAGTAAAGTAAAGTGTTTTTACAATTTTACAAAACGAAAAACAATATGTAAAACATTGTTTTGTAAACAGTTGACAAAACCATTTTGGGCAATTATAATGACTATGCTCAAAAGGATGTACCATTAGCCCAGCTGGATAGAGCGTCTGGCTACGAACCAG
>DBVQ01000033.1 GCA_002308155.1 Christensenella sp. UBA1260 | reverse complement strand
GGCGGCGGATTGTATTGCGTACGAAGTGCTTGAAAAACCGCTTTCTACTCTTGTTATTTCGCCGCCGGGCGCGGGCAAAACGACAATGCTCAGAGAGCTTGCAAGGCTTGCGTCAAAGCGGTATAACACCGTGATTATAGATGAGAGATATGAACTTGCCGCATCTCAAAACGGTGCTGAGCAACTTGACGTGGGCGAGGCGGACGTGGTGTCTGGCGTGCCCAAAATCATTGCCTATGAAAACTGCGTACGCGCGATGAATCCAGACATTATCGTTACGGACGAGGTTTTTCGCGAGAGGGAAGTGGAAGCAATATGCGATATCGCAAGAAGCGGCGTCAAAGTGTTTGCATCTGTGCACGGCGAGAGTATAAACAGTGTGCGAGGTAGCAGTGTGTTCGCTCCGCTTTTCAAAGCGTTTGAGTTTGCCGTTGTACTCTCAAAGTGTCCGAGAGCGGGTACGGTTGTGGAGACGGCGAGAATATGAGCGGGATACTCAGACTGATTGCAGGCGGGCTCATTGCGCTTGTTGCGGCGTACGTCGGCGTGCTCGTCAAAAAGCGGTATAAATGGCGAGAAAAGTTTTATCGGGAGGCGAGGGATTATTTTGCGTTTTTTGAGAAAGAATTGACTTTCAAAAAAACTCCGCTTCCCGAGATAAACAAAAAATATGCGACAACCGGCGGACAAGAGTTTTTGAAATATATGTCGCAAATAGGGGACACATCAAAAAGGTATGAGCCACTTTTTTTAAAGAAAGAAGAGCGCGCTACTATTGACGAGGCTGTTGCTGGGCTTGGAAAGAGCGCATACAAGGAGCAGGTTGAATATGTCAAGCACTGGCAGAGTGAGTTTGACGAAAAGGCGAACAAATGTTCACAGGAAAACAAGAAGTATGGAGGGATGTATTTCAAATTGTGCGTGCTCCTTGGCATCGCACTTTTGATACTGCTGGCGTGATATGGGCATTGACATAATTTTGAAGATTGCAGGGATTGGACTGCTCACCGCAATTGTGTGTATAGTCCTCAAAAAAAGCGACCGAGATGAGATCGCAACTTTTGCCACGCTTGCGGGGATAATTGTGGTCGTGGTGCTCCTAATTGATATGTTAAGTGGTCTTTTTGACAACTTAAAGTCCCTTTTGGCGTTGTACGTATGATTTTTAGGCTTGTGGGAATTGCCCTCATTGGCGTGATTGTCGTGCTCGTTTTGAGGACGGCAAAACCAGAGTTTGCAGTGTTTGTGACGATAGCGACGGGCGTGATTATGCTGGTCACAATGCTGTCATCTTTGACGCAAGTCATTCTTGCTTTTGACGATATTGTGGCAAAGAGCGGAGTGGACGAAGAGGTGTTTTCCTCAGTTCTCAAAATCATTGGCATTGGTTATCTCACAGAGTATTCTTCGTCAATCGCAAATGATGCCGGTTGTGCATCAATTGCAGAGAAGTTGCAGCTTGGAGGCAAGATTGTCATCTTTTTGACAAGCATATCAATTGTCACTTCGCTTGTAAACGTGGTGTCTCAACTTGTTAGCTTATGAAGTCTGCGCGCAGTCAGAAAAAAGCGATTATATGTTTGGTTTTTCTGACGGGTATTTTGCTAGTCATTTCTTTTGTATTGTCAAACGGAAACGTTGCGTTTGCCGACAACAAGAGCAGCGAAGATATTGACAAAGATTTTGGACAGGCGATTGAAGAGATTATTGAGAGGTTGGATTTTGAATCCTTGCAAAAGTTTTTAAACTCGCTTGGCGAAGACGAGGCGAGTTTTTTGTCAGTAAACAACATAAGCGAAACCATAAAATCCTTGACAAGCGGGGAGGGCGGGAACTTTTTTGAAAGGCTGTTCGGGGTTTTGGGCAAGACGTTTGGACGATACTTTTTGTCATTTTTGCCGAGTTTTATTACAATACTTATCATAAGCATTTTGAAGAGCATGCTCTCGGGACTCACTGCGGATTTCCTTGATAACTCCACAACTGAAGTCGTGCACATTGTGCTTTATGCGAGCATAATCACAATACTCATGACGGGGGTTGTGAAGATTGTCGCGCTTGTAGTAAACACGGTGAACGCAATGGCAACTTTTGCCGAAGCGGTGTTTCCAATTCTTTTGACTCTGCTTTCCGCAGTGGGCGGCACAGCGACGGTTGCCACATATTCGCCTATGCTTGCTGTGCTTTCAAAGGGCATAATCACAATAATTGTCAAGATTATTGTGCCGGCATTTATTGCTGTTGTCGTGTTTGCAGTTGTGGGAAATCTTTCAAAAAACGTAAAACTTGACAAACTTACGCATCTAATAAAGACCGCTTCAACTTGGCTTATTGGAGTCGTTTTTGGATTGTTTGTTACGTTTTTGACCGCGCAAGGAATAACTGGCGGGATTGTTGACAAGTTTGGATTCAATGTGGCGAAGTTTGCGCTCTCCAGCTACGTCCCGATTTTGGGTGGCTATTTGTCGGACGGATTTGACCTGATTTCCGCTTCCGTTGTGGTTGTCAAAAATGCGTTTGGCTATTTTGCTGCAATGACGGTTGTGGGGGTTGTGCTGTTTCCGCTTCTCAAAGTTTTGGCGTTTTCATTGACTTTGAGATTTGTCGCGGCGATTGTTGAACCGATAGGGGACGAAAGGGTTGCAAAACTGTTGCACACGCTTGCCGAAAATATGAACTTGCTTATAACTGCACTGGCGGGAGTGGGCTTTTTGTTTTTTATTATGCTTATGTTGATCATCGGCAGCTGCAATATGGGAATATAAATCATACGTGGTATATATGAAAAAATACCGCAATATATTTTTGTATGAAGGGGTGGATAATCGCCATTGTCTGCACAATAGTTTTGGGTGTTTTGCTTGAAATTGTGTTGCCAAAAGGCAAGATGGCAAAGTACGTCAAAGGGGTATTTTCGCTTGTTGTGATACTCGTGATTGTCTCGCCTCTGCCAAAACTATTTGGAAGCGATTGGAAGTTTGATTTTTCTTCCGCTTGGGCAAACGTCAACAATACGTTTGTGGACGAGACAAAAGATGACCGGCTTGACGAACAGGCGAGCGAACTTGAAAGCTATCTTGCGCTATATGGTTATGACTGTGAAATCAAGTTGACGACAGGAGAAAAACTGTTTGAGATAGGGGAGTGCGAAGTGACGAGTTTTGGCAAAAGTGAGGATGCAGAAGCAATCATAGATCTTGTTGCAAACAAGCTTGGAATTGACAGAAAAAATGTGCGGTTTATCTTGAAGCCGCAAATATATGAAGAACAATGAAAAATGACGAAAGCCCGCGAAAAATCTTGGCGAAGAGAGATGTCAAAAATGCAAGCAAACAGTATGGTTTTTGAAAATGTTGAACAGCTGAATATCTATATATTGTACGCGCGCACGCGCGCCCGTACAATATAATAACGCGCACGCGCGCGTGAGGAGCGAATATGCAGGTTGAAAACGAGCGGACAAAAACGCCTTTTGAAAAACTCAAATCAAGCAAGATTGTTGCAAAACTCAAAGGGATAAAAAATATACAAATTATCATCGCGATACTCATAATTGCGGTGGCACTCATCATATATTCTAATGTCCTGAGCAAGTCGGGTTCAAAGTTGAGCTCTACTGTCGGCGCAAGTGTGATGACGGAGGAGGAGACGAGGCTTTCATCCGTGCTCGCCGAAATTGACGGGGCGGGGGACGTGAGTGCGATGATAACAAAAAACAACGGGGAGACCGTCGGTGTCATCGTGATTGCGGAAGGTGCAAGCGATATAACCGTCAGACTCAGACTTCTCGATGCCACCGCAACCGCACTCGGTGTGGACAAACAAATCGTGAGCGTCTATTCAAAATCTAGCGGATGAAACTGTCCGCTACCGTCGCAGGAAACTGCAAAATAATACCCGGACCAAATAGGAGGAATATATGAAAATGAAGTCCAAAACAAAAAAGATAATCGTGCTGTCGGTTATGGTGCTATTGCTCGTGGCGACCGGAGTTTTAAACTTTGTGCTCAACGACAAATTGACCTCAGCGACTGAGAGCAGCAAAAATGCGTCGAACGAAAACGTCACGCAAACATTTTTTGCGGCGGCAAAGAGCGACAGAGAATCGACGAGAGAATCCGAGTTTTTGTATCTTGACGCAATCGTAAACTCTGAGACCGCAACCGCTTCTGCAAAGGAGAGTGCCGAGAAACAAAAGGCGGATATCGTCAGTCGCATGGAACAAGAACTTGCTCTTGAAACCATTGTCAAGGCAAAAGGATTTGGCGATGCAATTGTCACAATCGGCGATGGGGGAGTGAGCATAGTCGTCGGGTCAGGGGAGCTGACTGCTGAACAAGCAAATCAGATTCTTGCGGCGGTTGTTGCAGAGACAACCTTCAAGGCGACGGACGTAAAAATCATCCCGTACAACTGAGCTCAAAATATTTTGCATAGAAACGATAGCGCGGGCTTGCAACAAAAAGAAAAAGTTGCAAGCCTGCTTTTTTTGTTGATATAATATTTTTGTTGTGATATAATATTTTCGTTCGGAGGCAATATGAAAAACAACGGCAAAAATAATATCGCAGTTTTCAAGAGCGTCATCAAGTCAATAGTCAGCGATGCCATCGTCGAAGTCGAGGGTGCGTTCGTTGCTGACCCGAAGCGCTACAAGAAGAGCGGCATCGAAGTTGAGTTCCTTGAGAACGACAAGGTGTCCGTTCGTATTCCTGTTGTTGTTGAACTCGGCTACACCGTGCCGGCAACTGTCGCCTCCGTCCAAGAGAAAGTCAAGGGAGAAATCGAGAGCGCAACAAGATTCCGCGTCGGCAGCATCGACGTCGAAGTCGTGAGCGTCAGCGTTCTTCAATAAGTTATGAGAAGAGTTGCAAGAGAGTCGGTTTTCAAACTAGTGTTTGAGTACACGTTCTATGGAGTTGCCAATGATGGCACTCTTGAACTTTTGCTTGCCGACGCAGATCTGACTGATGACGACAAAGAGTTTATTGCAAACACATACGCAGGCGTGCTCGCAAACGAGGAGTCTTTGAAGAAGACGATTGAAGCCAATCTTGACAGTTACACTCTTGACAGAATCTATCGTCCGGACCTCGCAGTGCTCTTGCTTGCAACCTATGAACTTGGCGAGAAAACCGCTCCCGTTCCTGTAATAATCAATGAAGCAGTTGAGCTTTCCAAAAAGTACGGAACAGACAAATCCGGAGCATTTGTGAATGGAGTGCTTGCAAAAGTTGCAAAAGCAATAAACTGAAATCCCGTTAATTCCCCTGAATATTCCTTCATTTGGGCGACTTATCAAACAAATGTATGATATTTCAGGGTTTTTTCATTAAAATAACACTGAAAAATACGCTAAAAATGCTTAAAAATCAGCGTATAACTGCAAAAAAGGAAGATAAAGTGCCGATTATGCTAGATAAAGTGCCGTTTCTGCAAAATGCCATTTCTGTCACAGAAGTAAACCTTACAATTAAGGCTTGCATGGATTCCCCTATATTCAAGGGGCTTTTGGTGTTTGGCGAAGTGTCTGGCTTTAAGTTCAGTGGTCCGCATGCATACTTCACTTTGAAGGATAAGCAGTCGCAAATATCTTGCGTATGTTTCAATGCAGCAAAGACATATCAGCCCAAAGATGGCGAGGGCGTGATTGTCAAAGGTTCACTTGATTACTACGTGAAGGGAGGTAGACTCTCTTTGCAAGTGACGTCCATCGAACCCGCAGGCATGGGCGCACTCGCACTTGAGTTTGAAAAACTGAAAGCCAAGTTGACGGCGGAAGGGCTGTTTGATGAGGCTCACAAAAAACCGATTCCGGAGTATGTCAAGAACGTTCTTGTGGTCACTTCAAAAACCGGCGCAGTCATCAGAGATATCGTCACGACGGTGAGACGCAAGAACCCAATCATCAATATTGTGGTCAAGGACGTCCGCGTCCAAGGCGAGGAGGCGGGACATGAAATTGCAAAGATTCTTCCGCTCGTCGATGCGCTTGGCTATGACGTCATCATCATCGCAAGAGGTGGCGGAAGCCTTGAGGACCTCGCTCCGTTTTATGATGAAGAGTTGGTGAGGGCGGTGTATGAAATGAAGACCCCTGTCGTTTCGGCGGTTGGTCATGAGACGGATTTTTCTCTCTGCGATTTCGTTGCCGATGCGCGTGCGGCAACTCCTACGGCTGCGGGCGAACTCATTGCGTTTGACTACTATGCGATGATTGACGGTCTCAAAGATGCGATGGCAAGTTTGAAGAGAAACGCTGTTCACAAGTTTGAGATTGCGACCACAAAGACACAACTCGCGTGCAAAACTTTGCTCTCACAGGCAAGTGACTTTTATACGGGAAGAGCATACAAGGTGACAAGACTCATTGACAGAGCGACTGCCGCCGTGAACTTGAAACTTGAACAGGCGGACGCAAAGTCAAGCAGACTCATCGGAGCACTCGACAATCTGAGTCCTCTCAAAATATTGAAGCGTGGATACTTCCGTCTTGAAAGAGGAGACGCAACCGTGAGCGGTGTGGCGAAACTCAAAGTCGGAGACAAACTCAAAGCAACAGGTAGCGACGGCTATGCAATTGCAACCGTCGAAAGTATAAAACTCAACAAGGAGTAATTATGGCTGAAATCAAAAAGTTTGAAGAAGCATTGAAGGAGCTCGAATCCATCGTCAAAAAGTTGGAAGGCGACCTGCCTCTTGACGAAGCCATCAAGGCATTTGAAAAGGGCATCGAACTTTCAAAGATTTGCATTGAAGATTTGAAAGCAGAGAAAGGCAAACTTGCTCTTCTCGTTGACGATATCAAAAACGTGACGACGGAACTCAATCTCGACTGATATGAAACTTTCCGCAATTTCAAAAACGGAATACCTTGCAATGTTCCAAGAATATTTGGAGCGTACTTTGCGAGAGGGGAGTTTTGCGCTTGAAGACGCGATGCTCTATGCGACGGTGGACGGAGGCAAACGCATCCGCCCGATGCTTGTGCGCTTGGGCGCGCTCGCGGTCGGGGACGCATTATGCTCGGACGCGCTTGCGCTTGCGTATGCAGTTGAACTTGTGCATTCATATTCGCTCGTGCATGATGACCTTCCGGCGATGGACAATGACGACTATCGCAGAGGCAAACTCTCCGTGCACAAAAAGTATGGCGAGGCAAACGGAGTGCTCACTGGGGATGCGCTTCTCACGGAGGCTGCTCGACATCTCTTCAAGATAGCAAAAGGAAAGGGCGAGTGCTTTGTCAATGCCGCAGAGGAGATATTGACCGGAGCAGGCAAAATGGTGGACGGACAAGTGAAAGATCTTGCCGGCTGCAAGACGAGAGATGAGTATCTTGAGATGTATTCTCAAAAGACGGGCGCACTGATTGTCGCGAGCATGCGAGCGGGCGCGCGCCTTGCAGGTGCGGACGAACGTGCGCTTGAAAGTGTGAGCGCGTACGCGCGCCATTTAGGACTTGCGTTTCAGCTTGCGGATGACCTTCTTGATGATGACGGAGAGCCGTCTATCATAAACGTAATCGGCAGAGAAGAGACAGAGCGACTTTTGGCTTTTGAAACAAGCGAAGCAGTGAAGTGCGCAAGGCTGCTCAAAAACGCAGACGAGCTTGTGGACTTTGCCGAGTATCTTGCCGCGCGCAAGAATTGAGCATTTGAAAAAAGTTTAAAAAATAGGTTGCAAAATCCAAAGTTGTTTGATATATTAGATAAGCAATCGCTTGCGGGAGTGATTCAGTGGTAGAATGCCACCTTGCCAAGGTGGAAGTCGCGGGTCCGAATCCCGTCTCCCGCTCCAACGAGGGAACGCGGATTGCGTAAGCTATCAGCGAACTCCCGCTCCAGAGGGAACGTGGATTGCGAAAGCTATCTGCGAACTCCCGCTCCAACGAGGGAACGTGGATTGCGAAAGCTATCTGCGAACTCCCGCTCCAACGAGGGAAC
>DBVQ01000085.1:1744-13346 GCA_002308155.1 Christensenella sp. UBA1260 | reverse complement strand
TGTTGAGCACAGGAGTTTCCACCTCAATAAAACCCTTCTTGTCAAGGACTTCTCTTATTGTGGAGATGATTTTGCTGCGCTTGACAAACGTCTCTTTGACGTCCGGATTGACGATGAGGTCAACGTAGCGTTGACGATAGCGGAGCTCTGTGTTTGTGAGCCCGTGATATTTTTCAGGGAGCGGAAGGAGGGATTTTGCAAGCAAAACCACCTTCTTTGCGTGCACTGACGTTTCGCCCGTCTTGGTCTTGAACACAGTGCCCTCAATGCCAACGATGTCGCCAACGTCAAGCTTTTTGAAGTCTTGATATTCGTCAACACCCAAATCATCGCGGCAGAAATAGCCTTGAAGTTTGGCATCTGAGTCCATAATGTGTCCAAAACTCGCCTTGCCCATAATGCGCTTGGAGACGAGCCTGCCCGCGACTGCAACCTCTTTGCCCTCAAACTCTTCAAAGTTGTTTAGGATTTGTCCTGCGGTTGCCGTGCGGTCAAACTTTACAATCTCAAAAGGATTTTGCCCGCGCGAAACGAGATCAGCAAGTTTTTCAATTCTGACCTTCCTGACTTCGCCTGCGTCAACTTCTTTTTCTTGATTTTGTGGTACGTTCAAATTGTCTTGTTCTGCCATAGTTCAAAAATAAATGCAACGAAAAGGCAACAGACGTTGCCTTCCCGCTTGAAATCGTCTTTTGTTATTTGATTGAGAGGATCTTGTAGCTCTCTTCGCCGTGAGGAGCAACGACTGTGACAACCTCTTTTTCCTTCTTGCCGAGGAGTGCCTTTGCAAGCGGAGATTCGTTGGAGAGAAGCCCCTTTGCAAAATCTGCTTCCGTTTCACCGACGATACGGAACTTCATCTTGCTGTCCTCATCGTCATCGAGTTCGCCCAAAAACTCAACTTCAACCGTGCTGCCGATTGAGACTTTGTTCTTTGCGCCCTTTTCAATGATGACGGCATATTTGATCTTCTCTTCGAGCTCGTTGATTTCTGCTTCAACTTGAGTTTGCTCAAGCTTTGCGGCATCGTATTCTGCGTTTTCACTGAGGTCGCCGAGGGATCTTGCATGTTGCAAATGCTCTGCAACTTCTTTACGTTTTACAACAACGAGATAGTTCAGTCTTTCCTTTAACTCTTCAAGACCTTCTTTTGTCAACAAAACTTCTTTCATGTTTCTATCCTTTTTATGCGCCTTTGGCGCATACTAAATTATTTCGATTATACTTCTTCAGGGGCTTTTTGTGGTTCAGCTGCTTCAAACTCAAGCACCTTTTCTTCGTCCTCTTCTGCCTCTTCTTCAGGAACTTCTTCAGGCTCTTCGCTTGGAAGTGCGTCTCCTGCTTGTCCCTCTTCAACAGCTTCCTCTGCCTCTTGCGGAGCTTCTTCAACTTCAACTGGTTCAAGGTCTTCAGGGACAGGAGCTTCGCCCTCTGATTCATTTTCCTTTCTCATCTCTTCAAGCTTCTTTGCAACTGCCGCTTCGATTTCTGCCTCGTCTGCTTTGTACTTCGGCACAAGTGCGGTCACTTTGAACTCAATTGAGCTGAATCTGAAGTTGAACTCTTTGAGGAACATATCTTCAAGGAGAGTTCTGAGATATGTTTCAACCTCGATGACGTCCTTGTCAACAACTTTGACGTTGACTTTGAGTCTTACGCCATATTCATCACTTACAAGTCCGACCTTTTGGCATTTGACACCCTCAATTTCCGAGCAAGCATTTTTGACATATTTGCTGATGACGCCCGCGGAAACTTTGACCGAGCCGCCCTTGTCTGTGCGAAGTGTCACGTCTTTGATTGCTTCACTGTTGATGAAAATGAGCACGATTGACACGATTGAAAGGACAAGATAAAGGATGGCAAGTGTAAAGAGCAAGCCTTTGACAAGATTGTTGTCAAAATCTTCTTGCTTGATGCCGCCAAACGCTGTGACGATGAGCACCATAATGAGGATTATGGCAACAACGACGCTTGCGCTGGTAAAGATTTTTTCGAGATTCTTTTTCATATTTTCCTCACATCCGCACGTGAGATTGTGCGAATAATTTGTTTTTTATAATATAAACTTTATTTTTTTAATAGTCAACGGTCTTGACGGATTTTTTGTAGTATCTCACAAAACCCAAAAACTATCAGTCGCCAATCGGGACGTAATGCGGCTCGTGCTTGACGTAATAAACGTATTCGGTGAACCCAATTTCTTTCAGCATGTTGCTGACGCTTTCAAACTCTTTGCAGATGTCTCCCCTGTGCGCATCGCTGCCATAGGAAATCTTTCTTCCGCCGAGCTCGTAGTATCTTTCAATTATGTCGCGCTTTGGGTTCATCTCGTGATGGAAGTTGACTTCAAGTGCCTTGTCAAGTTCAATTATACGCTTCAAAATGCCGTCAATCTTGTCCGCAAACTCAACGTAGCGAAGTGCCTTGTCGCGGTATGGAGCACCATGTGTCAAATAGCCGATATGCGCCACAACGTCATATTGATATGGCACGTCAAGGCTGCGTCTTATCGTGTCAAGATACAACCCGTACGCCTTTTTCTTGGACTTGAAGAGGAACGCACTCTTGAAATACATATCCTTTCCGCCCGCACAATGCACTGAGTTTATCACGGTGTCAAATGGGTATTTGGAGATGAGTTCTTGATACTTTTCTGCCACAACATCGCCATCCGCATAAGCGGCTTCAATGCCAAAACCAAGGGTTAAAGTGTTTGTTTTGTCACCGTCAAGTGCCTGTTTGACGTTTTTCCAGTCCTGCCAGTATGACTCGACATCGGTGTCACCCCACCTAAACGGAGCGCGGCATCCGCCGTAAACCAAGTCGTAGTCGCAGTGGTCTGTCGTGCAAAGATAATGAAGCCCTTGCTCGCGAGCAAGCTTTGCCATATCCGCAACGGACACGTGCCCGTCGTGCGAGTGATTCGTGTGTGTATGACAGTCAACTTTTATCATGAAGACTTTGTCTCCTTAGTATTTTTTCGTTTGCAAAAAACTATGCTTATTCATCGTATTCAAGAATTGCCTTGATACGTCTGATGCCTGCCGAAGAACTCTGCTCTTTGACAATCTTAAACTTGCCGAGTTCGCCCGTGCGCTTTGCGTGCGGTCCGCCGCAGATTTCTTTGGAGAAACCGATTGTATAGACCTTGACGACTTCGCCGTACTTTGAGCCGAACACGCCGACTGCTCCGCTTGCTCTTGCCTCGTCAACGGACATCTCTTCAAGTTTGACCTCGCTGTCCTTTGCAATCTCTGCATTGACAAGCTTTTCAACGTCTGCGATTTCTTCCGCTGTCAAAGGACGTGGGAAGTTGAAGTCAAAACGGAGTCTTTCCGCTGTGATGTTGGAGCCGCGTTGTTGGATGTTGTCGTCATGCAAAACTTGTTTGAGCGCAGCATTCAAGAGGTGCGTTGCACTGTGGAGACGTGCCGTAAACTCGCCGCCGTCTGCAAGACCGCCCTTGAACTTTTGCTCTGCACCGGCTTTGGAGAGTGCTTGGTGGTCGGCAAACGCCTTGTCATAGCCTGCTCTGTCAAGAGTATAGCCCTTTTCTTTTGCAAGTTCTTCAGTCATTTCAATTGGGAAGCCAAACGTGTCGTAAAGTCTGAATGCCGTCTTGCCCGGGAACACCGTCATGTTTTCAGGGAGATGTGCTACAATCTTGTCAAACTCTTTGAGACCTTGCTCGATAGTCTTTGCAAACTTGTCCTTTTCACCTTCAAGTTCGCTTACAATGCGCTCTTCGTTTTCCTTGATGTACGGATATGCATCCTTGTATTTTTCAACATAGAGTTTTGCAAGCTCAACAAGTGCGCTGTCGTCAACGCCCAAAGTTCTGCAATATCTCATTGCTCTGCGAATGAGACGCCTTAACACATAGCCTTGGTCAACGTTTGAAGGCGAAATGCCCTTTACGTCCCCAAGGAGGAAAGTTGCCGTTCTTGTATGGTCTGCAATGATACGCATTGCAACAGTCATAGCCTCGTCCTCGCCGTACTTCTTGCCGGAAAGCTCTTCGAGCTTTTTGATTGCAAAACTGAAGAGGTCTGTCTCATAAACTGATTTGTAGCCGTTCAAGATGCAAAGGAGTCTTTCAAGTCCAAGTCCTTCATCAACGTTCTTTTGCTTCAAAGGCTCAAACTTGCCGTCTGCATTTTTGAAATATTGCATAAAGACGTCGTTGCCGATTTCAAGATACTTGCCGCAGTCGCAGGCAGGAGAACATTCAGGACAGCACTTTGGCTTGCCTGTGTCAATAAACATCTCGGTGTCAGGTCCGCATGGTCCTGTGACGCCCGCCGGCCCCCACCAATTGTGTTTTTTGTTGAGATAGAAGATTCTGTCTTCAGGGATGCCGACCTCTCTCCAATAGTTTGCGCTTTCCTCGTCTCTTGGGCAATCATCGTCGCCGGCGAAAACCGTGACGGAAAACTTGTCCTTGTCAAAGCCGAGTTTGTTGAGCATAAAGTCATAAGACCAAGCGATTGTGTCCTTTTTGAAGTAATCGCCAAGAGACCATCTGCCGAGCATCTCAAAAAATGTGCAGTGCGATGCGTCGCCGACTTCGTCAATATCGCCCGTACGCACGCAGATTTGCACGTCCGTGAGACGATTGCCTGCCGGATGCTTCTCTCCGAGAAGATACGGCACGAGCGGATGCATACCAGCTGTTGTAAAGAGCACAGTTGGGTCGTTTTCCGGGATAAGAGATGCGGAGTCAATGATTGCATGTCCCTTTGAGTGATAAAACTCTATATAGAGTTTTCTTAGTTCATCTGATGTAAACTGTTTCATATATTTTCCTCAATGCCGTTTGGCAATTATTTTCTTGTTTTTATTTTTATTGTTTATCCTCTTTTTCAATGAGGCTGAAAAGGCAGTTTGAAAAATCCTTTTCTTTGATCGCACGTGTGAGCGTAAAGACGGCTTTGCCGTCCGTCGTGGCGGAACTCAGGTTTTGCGTGTTTGAAGTCGAAGCATTGAGATTGAAGTAAAAATAGTCCACTCCAAGCTCATCGGGCACTTTTATACGCCCAAGATTGCTGTAAATTATCGTCTGCCTTGAGGATGTGAAGAGTCTGGCGAGCTTCAAAAAGAATTGTTTCAAAAAGAGTGGTGTTATCTTCATCAAAAAACTCTTTTGCGCCTTGACTGATGTGGAGATAAATCTTGCCATCTTTTCCTTGGACGCTTCCTCGGCAATCTGCTTGCTCGCCTCAACCGCATATTCCTCAATCGTTTCAAACGAATGCGGTTTGACGATAACGCGGATGAAAGTGACAAAGTTGCGCAGTGATATTGACTCAAACAAATTGCGCAGATTGACAGGAACCATAATAACATAGTTATTATTTTTTTGCGCCTTCTCAGATTTGTCAAGTGCGTACGCAATCACGCCTGTGATGTACGCCGTGAAAGACACACCTATATCTTTTGCACGTCTTGCAATCTCCGCACTTTCAAGCACAAGCCTGTCCGTCTCAAATCCGCCCTTGATGAGTTCGCCTTTTATGCGGTGCGGTGTCCCGCCGAGCAACTTTTTGAAATCAATCTCGCCAAGTTTGATTGGCTCGTAGTGCGACACAAAACTGTCTTCCAGTTCCATCGCATCAAAATCGTCTTCGTGGTCAAGGATGCCCTCAGTGCTAACAACCGAAACGCCTTGCAGGCGTTTGTAGGCAAGAAGTATGGTCTTCAAAAACTCAATCGCGCCATTGCCGTCGCAGAGCCCGTGGAAAATAATGAGTTCAATGCGGTTTTCTCCGCAGGTCAATTTGAAGAGATATCCGTTTGTTTTCTTTGTGTCTATCGGACAAGGCACAGCCTTTTCCAAAGGAAAAACTTTGATATGCGCATCGTTTTCAACGAGATAGTGCCAAGCATAGCCGCGTTTTTGTTTGACTTTGAAGGCAGGAAAGCGCACCGCGCAATCGTTGACCGCCTTCTCCAAAACTTCGGCATTGACTTCTTCATGAAGACGAACGCCAATCACAAAGTTGCTCTGATACTTTTTGCTGGAATAAATTGGATAAAACCTTGAGGCGTGGTCATACTCAAGCCTGATTGCCCCTTTCTTTTTGAAAAAGTTTTCTTTTGGCTCTTTTTTTCTCGGCTCTTTTTGAGGTTTTGAAGTTTTTACTTCAACATCCTTGATTTTTTCTTCCACAATCTGTTCAGACATTGCATCCTTTTGCACTTTAAAATGCGATTTTTTCAAAAATTGCTCATATATTTTAATATTTTTAAATATTATTGTCAATGAAATAAGCCTACCCGAAAAGGCAAAATATATCGAAAAAGGAGAATTATGCCAGAAAAAACGCTCGGGACAAACCCTGCTCCCACATCATCCCCACACAAACTTGAACTTGACCACTTGCACGGTGCGAGTATGACGGGCGTCTATGCGGTGCCGACTTTTACGGACAAAGCTGTCACAATCAAACTAAAAAACGAAACTCTTCTCGTCACCGGACAGAACCTTGAAATCAAAGTTTTGGACATTGAAAACGGCAAATTGACGCTTGCGGGGCAAGTGACAAGTCTCAAATATTCCGCCTCTGCCACCCCGACGTCGTTTTTCAAGCGTTTGCTCAAATAACAGTGCATCTAACCGCATGTTTTGCTTCAACTGTGCAGGGATTTGTCCTCGCCGCAAACGCAAAATCGCAGGCGATAAACTTTGCGATTTGCCTTGCTGTTGGCATTGTTGCGGGAGTTTTTGCACTGCTCTATTTTCGCCGTTCAAGCGTCGCGGAAATGTTTTTGACTGACCTCTTTGCGACACTTGTGCTTGGTGGAGGCTATATCGCATGTTTGGAGCTTGTCTTTGGCGGCAAGTTTGAACTGTATGGGCTTGTCGGCTATCTTTTTGGCACGCCAATAATCCCCTTCGCATACAAGCTCGCAATCCGCGCCATAGCCAAAAAACAAAAAGGAAAGAAAAATCTGGACACAACGAGTCAAGAATAATTTGTTATTTTTGTTGTTTTTGTCGAATATACACTATTTTTGCCCATATTGCTCTATCTCGACACTTTTGTGCTAGACTTGTGCAAACAGAGGAGCACCTATGAGCAACGTCAAACATCCAAAATGCGCAATAAGAAACTTAGCAAACGAGGCAAAATCTCGGCTTGCAAAAAACAAGTATGCTGAGCAGAACGCAATTCCAAAAAACATAACCGCCGAACAGCAGGCGATATATTTCAAATTGAAGCAACTAAAAAAGGACGGTCAAGAACTCACGAGCCCCGTAGCACAACTCGGCGACCCCAAAACCCTTGCCTCCCTCTCTCATGAGGAAAAACAACGCTATATCATCCGCCTTTGTGCGGACTATGTCAAAGTCAAAGCCATCCTTGAAAATGAGGCGGGCTAATCCTTTTTGTCCAAATTGTCTGCGGACACAAAAAACGCATCTATATCGTCTTCAACTTCTTCTGCCTCGGTTTCACGCTCATACGTTCCGCAAAGCCGATACATTCTTTTCATCTTGCCGTTCCCAAACACGCAGGCATCGGGCGCGAGTTTTCGCACAAGCAACACAAGAGGCGCAAACAGCACGGACACTATGATTGCGTTTGAAATCATGTGCACGACGTCAAAATAGACACCCTTTAAATAATAGACGAGCCAATAATTTGCTAAATTTGCGGATGACAACGTCCCCAAAATGAGCGTTTCGACGCTTGATGACAGCACTCCCAAAAACTCCGCGTATATAACGGCAAGGATTACTGCTATGACAGTCGCCTTAAAAACGTTTCTCCTTCTCAAAAGTACCGAGGACAACACCGCAAGAAGTGGCCAATAGATATAATACATCAATATCCAAGTGTGCGGCGAATATATTGCCATCTCCATCGTGCAGAATATGAGCGATGCCGTTAACGCATAAGGCATACCAAGCGTTGCTCCATAGACGATAATCAAAAGCGTGACGACCTCAACATTTGGTATGGCGGCAAAAGCCATCTTGCCAACGGTCAAAAGGGCAGCAAGAATTGCCACCCTCGCGACAAAAATTGTCGCCAATTTGCCATTGTTTTCCCAGCTTTTGCCGTCTGCCATAATCACTGATTTTTTATTGCTTAATTTGCATAATCAACTGTTTATCCTATCATTTTGCCGCTATAAACTATTGATTATTGTTGCACAAATAAATATGTTGCTCCGTCTCTGATTGGCAAATCGTTGATGCCATAATTGGCTGAATAAAACGTCTTGTTGTTGTAGGTCATATCATATCCGGGAGCAATCAATGTATCTTCGTTGATGTCATGATACATCGCAATCCACTTGGAATAATCTCCTGTTGTGTACAGACTGCCAATCGTATTGACAAATCCGTTGCTCGCAGAATAGGTCAATCTCCCTTCTGTTTGCAACTCATCAAGCACGCCAACTAAATATTGTGAATTGGTCCTTGTTTCCAACGTCAACGGATCGCCTTCGCCAATCAATACGACTGTTATGCCGAATGCTTTTGCAGGTGTTTCGTCACCGCTGTCGCCTGAATTATCATCGGTATTTGCCGGAACTTCAGAAGGTGCCGGCTTGCCAAGATCTTTGAGGTCTTCAATTTTGTCGCAGCCGACGAGCACAAGGCAGGATACGATTGCGATGATTGCTACTATTGTCAACAATTTGACGACAACTTTTGTGTTTTTGGTCATAAAAAACCTCCGTATATTTTCGGAGGAGCGAACAGCAAAACAAGCACACTGTGTGTGCTAAGTTTTGAGAACGCATCCCACCGACTTGTTCTTTTCTTTTGACGCACCATATTCAAACGAATATGGCAAATCGTGCTTGCAACTTTTAGCCCAAAGGCGCATAGCGCCTACATCAAGCAAACGATATTTGCGAAACACCGCTTTGACTACGACTCTGCATAGGCGGTTCAGCAAAATATTGTTTGCGCGAAGTGGGCTGAAAATCGCGCTTGCATGCTTAGCGTGAACTTTGTTCAGGCGTGCAAGTACGCACGATTTTTAGCCGGTCTCCTGGCTTGCAACGTTATTGAGCTATGCCCAATCACGCGGGTGTCTTCCCTTGCGGTGACAGTATTCCCTTTAATGCTCACAGTAGCGGGGGCTGTGACGGATTTGCACCGTCTTCCCGATTATCCCGGTTTTGCCCGGGCACTAAGCAAGTTTATTATAGCACAACCCGCAAAAAAATCAACACTTTCCACAAGTTGTTGTGCTTTGCGACACGCAAGCACACAAACGCGCATAATAAATAAAAAAGTTGGAAATTGTCATTGACTTTGCGCGAGGATAATATTATAATATTAAAGAATTAAAAATCAAGGAGCACACTATGTACACCAGATGTCCTAGTTGCAGAGCGCAAATAAGTTTTGAACTTCCGCAATCTGCTGATAGTTTTCCAGAAGGATACAAGCACAAAATCAAATGCCCAAGTTGTGGCGTGACAATTGGCGTTAAGATCCCAAGAGTTGAGGCAGCCGCAACGTTTCAACCAACATACACTCCAGCAAATCCTGCTGCGAGCGACTTTGAGCCAACATATCAAGCTGCACCACCGGTGCCAGCAGATTCAAGAGCGGACAAGAAGGCTGACAAGAAGGCAAAAGCTGCCGAAAAGAAGTCAGGACTTCCAAGAAACATCTTTATGATGATCTTCTCACTCCTCTTTGTCGCACTCTCAACAGTTGCTTATCTCAGCCAAAGCGGTCAACCGCTTGCAGGCAAGCTTCCTGCACTTATGAGTGGCATTGAAAACTTCAATGGTATCAGCTTTATTGAATTGCTCATCAAGGACTTTGAAGCTGTCAAAGGTCTTGACCTTCCACATATCTTTGTTGCGGCTCTTCCATCTGCACTCTTTGTGCTCTCTGGCATTGTCTTCATCGTTGCTCTCATCGCTGCAATCGGCAAGAAGTACAGCAGAGCGTGGAACTTTATTGCAAGTTTGATTATTCTTGCAATCACAGTGGTTATGTTCCTTGCTCCGGTCATCTTTGCAGAAGGCAATTTCGTTGAACTCTGCGCAGCATATTTCATGGATCCAGACAGCGGCATCATTCCAACTCAAAAGTACTTCGCATTTGCAGGCGTTGCGCTTGGGTTGTTGCAATTCTTGTTCTCGTTGTTCTTCCTCGCTTCTATGAAAAAGAAAATAAAATAAATTGTGTTTAAAAAGCAAAAGCACTCTCGTTTGAGAGTGCTTTTTTTTGTTGTCATCATATAGCGCGTTGTCCAGTGTTTTCATCTGAAATGACATACAAGATATTCGCTTCCTTGCCCGTCATGGCGTCAATATAGACAAAATAGGTGCCGTCGGATTCGCACTCAAACTCATAAGTCAAGACCTCTCTGTTGCCACGGAGTGGAATGAGTGCAAGCCTGCCCTCTCCAACAGGAGAGATTGACAGCATCTTTGCCGCCTCTTGTGCGGTTATTTTGGGAGACGAAAGGTTGCGCTTCTTGTGGTTGAAAGCATAGTGCGTGGCGTCAACGCCAATGACCTTGCTGTCTCTTTCACGCACTTTGACCTTGACAAGGTCGGAATAAAGGATTGTATCCTTTTCAATCGGCGCGAGGTTGACAACGCATTCGCCGTGGCATGAGCAGGACCATACGACCTGCATATTTTCAAAACCGAGCCTCTTTGCAAAATCCAATGCCGCCGTTTGGCAGGTCTCGCCTGCTTCTACGTGCGCAACGCTCACGGCATCGCCGCCGCCCATGGCGTTCAACAGCACGAGCGCGCCGCCAAACTTGCCTATCTGCGCAAACGCTCTGTCTCCGTCAAGCGTGAAGGTGTAGTTAAAACACTTGATATCGCCTTCTCCTTCGCCTGCGTATTCAATGTTTTGGACGTCTCTATCTTTTAGATAGATGAGAAGTTGCATTCTTGCTTGCTCCTCTGTCATTTCCTCTCCTTGAAGGGCGACGGGGGTTCTCTCTTCAAGCGCGTCGCTGAAAGGTCCGTCATAAATCATTTCGGGATAGTCAATACTCGGCTCGGCAAACTCGTTGAATGCGGACGCAAACTCGTCAAGCACGCTGTTGTCTCCCGCAAACGTTCCACCCTTTTTCAAACTGCCGCTCACTTTGTTTATTGCATCCTTATAGACGTCGGCAAGCTCGCCCATCTTGCGGAGTTTTGCCCTGTCCTCTTTGGTGAGCTTTTCGCCGTCAGCGACTTTGAGTGCGAGAGAGTGCGAATAGTCGCCAAGTTGATTGACAAACTTTTGTGCCGCACGCATACCCTCGTCTTCGGCATCAAATACGCCGAGATTGTTCTCTGCAAGTTCCGCCGCGCTCCACACTTCATACAATAGCGATTGTTGCATGGTAGGCGTGGACGAGATGCTGAGCTTCCTCAGATTCGTGCCAAGATCGCTCGCCCCGCTGAGCAGGTCATAGTAGGCGCGAGAATACACTGCCTCCATTTGACGCTGATACGTCTCGTGCGTGCTGACTTGCTCCGTGCTGTAATAGAGCGCCACGGACAGCCCCACAACCGCGCTTGCCATAAGCCCCATAGTCACACCCGCAATCCACTTGCCTGCGTTTTGTTTTTTGCTCTTCTTTGGTTTTTGATTTGTATTTTCCATATT
>DBVQ01000085.1:0-1647 GCA_002308155.1 Christensenella sp. UBA1260 | reverse complement strand
TTTTAACAGAAATTATGATTGCCTATAGACAGTTTAACCGTTCTTGAAAGCATCCACTTGCTTGTTGCAGTTTTTGGGTTGTAATAGAACAGACAACCATAGGTTGGGTCCCAGCCGTTCAAAGCGTCGCGAGCGGCGTTTATTGCGTTTTGATTGGGCGTAAGATTGATTTGCCCATCGCTCACGCAGTCAAATGCGCCGTATTGATATACAACGCCTGCAATCGTGTTTGGAAAGCTTGAGCTCTTGACCCTGTTGAGCACGACTGCCGCAACAGCCACTTGCCCTGTGTAAGGCTCTCCGCGCGCCTCGCCGTATACTACGTGCGCGAGCAGATTGAGGTCCGTTGAAGATGCCGAGGACGAACTGCTTGTCGTTGTCGCACTTGAAAGCGATATGCCCATTGCCTGTGCGGTCTTTGTGCCGACAATTCCATCCGCCACAAGTCCGTTGCGCTTTTGGAAGAGTATGACTGCCGCCTTTGTCTTTGGCCCAAACACGCCGTCCGCCGTGCCCGTCAAATAGCCCCAGCGGATAAGCTTTGTCTGCATAGTCTTGACAAGTGTGCCCGTTGAGCCCTGCTTGAGCACAGCTGCCTCGGCAACGTTTCCGCTGGACGGCAAAAACACAAGCGTCACGCCAAGCACAAATGCAAACACCATGACTAGTGCCGCAATCTTGACAAATAAATCCTTGTGCCCATTTTGTTCAAATTGATTGATGTTTGTTTTCATATTGCTTAGTTTGTTCGACGACAACGCTTTTATTCTTCTTGGAAAATTGGACGTTTAAAACTTTGGAGTTTGGCAACAATGTGTGTATGAGAAAAAACCACCAACTCGTCACAATGCTGATATTGCTGTTTTGTGCATTTGCCTTATTCCTCACTGCTTGCGGGAGCACAAAAACGGCAAGCCTTGAAACGCTTCAACAAAACTGCATACGCATACATATAAGAGCAAACTCCAACTCACAAGAAGACCAAGCGGTCAAACTCAAAGTGCGCGATGCGGTGACCGAATACTTGTCAGTGCTGCTTGCGGACTGCACAACCAAAAAACAGGCATACAATATGCTTGACAGCAACAAGTCAAAAATAGCAAAAATCGCAGAAACGACACTTAAACAGCATAATTTTGCATATAAAACCCGTATTCGGCTGACAAACGAGTATTTTCCAGACCGTGTATATGACGAATATGAGTTCCCTGCCGGCAACTATGACGCCCTCATTTTGGAGCTTGGAAGCGGCACCGGAGACAACTGGTGGTGCGTGGCTTTTCCGCCATTATGCTTTGTCCCCGGCGGAAATAACAGCGAAAAAATCGTCTATAAATCGTGGATAAAGGAGATGCTTGACAAGCTATTCAAGTAGAGCAAAGTTGTAAATAATCAAGAAATAAATAGCCCACAGTATATAAATAATTAAACCGCAGTACATAAATTATAAAGCCAAAATACATAAATAATAAACCGCTCAGTTTGGATAAGATGCAAGGAAGAAATATCGTTTCTACATAATAATTATTCAACCGCTCAATTTTGATGAGATGCGAGGAAGGGCACTTTTCTTTGGACGGAAGCGTACTTGAGTGTACGTGACCGACAAAAAAAGCGACCTGACAAAGCAGGTCGCAAAATTGTGCG
>DBVQ01000024.1 GCA_002308155.1 Christensenella sp. UBA1260 | reverse complement strand
AAAAAAATCGTCATTCCATAGAGAAAAGACGAATCAAAGCATAAACCTTCTATTCAACTTCACTCCTCGGCAAGCGATATTTCACTTACGGCTTTCGCCACTTGCTGTCTTTGGAACGCTAATATAATAATAAAATTATTATACAATGTCAAATGTTTTTCACACTTTGCGGAAAAAACTTCTTGACAATTAAAAAAGCACTCTATTGAGTGCTCTTTTTTGTATTTATTTTTTGTCCTCTTCTTCAACAATAATAGGTTCATTTTCGCTCTCAAAACTCTTGATGCATTGCCTTATAAGATACAATATCTGTCCATTTATTGAGCGTCCCTCATATTCTGCAATATACTTAATCTTTTGGTGCAATTCCGAATCAATTTCAATCCCCAAATGCTTGTTCTTTTTGTTTCTCATATATCGCCACTCCCAATAATCTTAATTTAAGTACATTTTAAGATTATTTTGTGATATAATGTTGAAAGTATACTTGATATAAGTATACTAAAAATGGAGAATAACTATGATATGCGCATTTGTTGGACACCACGACTGTCCTACTTCTATCAGACAAAACCTGTTGGAAATAATCAAAACGCAAATTGAAAACGGCACGAGCAAGTTTTATGTTGGCAATCACGGTACGTTTGATGCGCTCGTGCTATCATGTTTACGAGAACTAAAACAGACACATAAAGAAATTGACTATGCTGTTGTTCTTGCATATCTCCCTTTGAGCGATGATATTTATTTGTCAAACGAAACAATATTGCCCGAAGGTATTGAGGCTGTACCCAAGCGCTATGCTATTGCTTTTCGCAATCTCTGGATGATAAATCATGCAGAGACAATAATAACTTATGTAGTGTATTCATGGAGCAACACCGCCAAATATATTAAAAAAGCGAAAAATAAGGACATTAAAATAATTAACATTTACGATAAGTAAAAACCCATTTTCACAGGCTTTAATTTTGTCATCGCATGAAAATAAAAACACGCGAGTGAGATGAGATGCTAGAAATGACTATAGCAGAATGCAAATAAAAGCGCGATATTTAGATGGATAACAAGAAAAAACCCACTTTCACAGGCCCTAATGTACATGACGTACATGAGATTGGGAAAGTGGGATTTGCCGAAGTTAGGCGCTAAATAGCGCGCTTTTATTGCATTCTGTAGACCATCTTGATGGATGGTCCCATCGTCGATGCAATGTAGATTGAGCGGAAATAGACGCCCTTTGCCGCTGCCGGTTTTGCCTTGACGAGTGCTTCCATCAAAGTGCGAAGGTTCTCTGCGAGCTTCTCTGCACCGAAGGATGCTTTGCCAAATGGAACGTGGCAGATTGCTTGTTTGTCAACTCTGTATTCAACTTTACCAGCTTTGATATCGCGGATTGCTTTTGCGATATCCATGGAGACTGTGCCGCTCTTTGGGTTTGGCATCAAGCCCTTCGGGCCGAGGACCTTACCGAGACGACCGACAACACCCATCATATCAGGGGTTGTGACGATGACGTCATAGTCAAACCAGTTTTCTTGTTGAATCTTTTGAACCATCTCGTCGCCACCAACGAAATCTGCGCCGGCTGCTTGAGCTTCGTCTGCCTTTGCGCCCTTTGTGATTGCAAGAACGCGCACAGTTTTACCTGTTCCGTTTGGCAAGACGACAACGCCTCTGACTTGTTGGTCTGCGTGACGTGGGTCGATACCGAGTTTTACGTGCAACTCTATTGTTTCATCAAACTTGGACTTTGCTGTCTCGACTGCAAGTGCAACTGCTTCTTCGAGTTCGTATGCTTTGGTCTTGTCGATGAGTTTTTTCGAATCAATATAATGTTTACCGCGTTGCATAGCCGTACCTCCTTACTCCTCAACCAAGATGCCCATACTGCGTGCTGTGCCCGCAATCATTCTCTTTGCAGCTTCAAGATCTGCTGCGTTGAGATCTGGCATCTTCATTTGCGCGATCTTCTCCAAGTCTTCCTTCTTGAGAGTTGCAACCTTTTGCTTGTTTGGAACAGCGGATGCGCTCTCCAAGCCGCATGCCTTCTTGATAAGAACTGGCGCCGGCGGAGTCTTGAGAATGAACGTAAATGAACGGTCTTGATAAATCGTGATGATAACAGGAATAATCAAGCCGGCATCTTTTGATGTTCTTTCATTGAAATCTTTTGTAAATGCAGCAATATTGATGCCGTGAGGTCCAAGAGAAGAACCTACTGGCGGACCAGGGGTTGCTTTGCCCGCTGGCAACTGCAATTTTACAACTGCTGTAATTTTCTTAGCCATATATCCTCCTGACTAGCGTGGTTTTGCGACGGTATGAAATGGATTTGCCGTCTCCCACGATTTATAGTCTCTCGACTTGCACCCTGTAGGTGCGTTTTGGGATCACAATTTTTCGACTTGCGAAAAATCGAGCTCGACAGGTGTTTGTCTGCCGAACATTGAGACGATAACTTTGACCTTTTGACGCTCTGCGCTGATGGAATCCACGACGCCGAGGAAGTTTTCAAGTGCGCCATTGATGACCTTGACGTCATCGCCCGGCTTGATGTCGAAATCTTCAAGCGTGACAACTTCGAGCCCCATACGTTTGACCTCTTCTTCTGTGAGTGGAAGTGGGTGGCCGGCAGGACCAACGAAGCCCGTGACACCACGAGTTTGCGTCACCATAAACCAAATATGGTTGGTGTAAATCATCTTGATGAAAACATAGCTTGGGAACTTTTTGCGTTGGATCTGTTTTTTCTTGCCGTTTCTCTCGACAATATCATCCTCGACAGGAATCTTCACGTCAAAGATATAATCCTGCAAACTGTTGTTCTCGACCATGTTGCGAAGGTTGTTCTCCACGGTTGACTCATAACCCGAGTACGTGTGAATAACATACCAAAGTGGTTGTTGCGTATTTTCCATAAAAGCCCTCTCAAATAAATATGGTTGTCCACTTGCCGTCTCTGACAAGTCCAAACAAACCTGCGAGTACATAGTCGATGATGAGCAACACGACAAAGAAGAGCACGACAACGGTAAGAACGACCGCCGTGTTCTTTGCAACGTCTTTGCCCTTCAGCCATGTGACCTTTTTGAGCTCTGAGAAGACGCCCTTGCACCATTTGCCGAATCTCTTGAATGGATTTGGTTTCTTCTCCTTTGCGTTTGATTTATTTGCTGTCTTTTTGGCTTTTTTAGGCTCGTTTTGTGAGTCAACATTGACCGCAGCTTTCTCATCAGTCACAACAGCTGGTTGGACTTCTTGAACTTCGGTTTCTTGTTGAGCCGTATCTACGGTTGAGGATTGGTTGTTTGGCTTTTTCTTTGCCATAATGCCTCCTAAGCCTTACTTACTTTGTTTCTCTGTGCAAAGTATGCTTTTTGCAGAATCTGCAATACTTTTGAAGCTCCAATCTATCTGGATGCTTCTGTTTGTTTTTAGTAATATTGTAATTTCTTTGTTTGCACTCTGTGCAGGAAAGTACAATCTTTACTCTTGCTCCCTTTTGAGCCATAGTAGCCTCCTTTTTGTCTTTTCAAAACAAACGTATATCCCCGCGTGGCTATGCTGCCACGCGGAGTATAACGCTATATTTGTTGAAAGAACAATTATTCGATAATCTTTGCGACAACGCCAGAACCGACTGTTCTGCCGCCTTCACGAATAGCGAAACGGAGACCTTCTTCGATAGCGATAGG
>DBVQ01000026.1 GCA_002308155.1 Christensenella sp. UBA1260 | reverse complement strand
CTCGCACGTCAGGTCGGTGTTCCTTACATCCTCGTCTTCCTTAACAAGTGTGACCAAGTTGATGACGAAGAACTCCTTGAACTCGTTGAAATGGAAGTTCGTGAACTCCTCAACGAATATGGATTCCCAGGAGATGACACTCCAATCATCCGTGGTTCAGCACTCCTCGCTATGGAAGCAGGTCTTGCAGGTAAGTGGGATGACCCAGCACTCGCACCAATTCAAGAACTCCTTGATGCAGTCGACAGCTATATCCCAGACCCACAAAGAGATACAGATAAGCCATTCCTTATGCCTGTAGAAGACGTCTTCACAATCACAGGACGTGGTACAGTTGCAACAGGTAGAGTTGAGCGTGGTATCCTCAAGCTCGGCGACAAGGTTGAAATCGTTGGTCTCTCTGATGAAAAGAAAGAAACAACAGTTACTGGTATCGAAATGTTCCGTAAGCTCCTTGACTACGCAGAGGGCGGCGATAACATCGGTGCATTGCTCCGTGGTATTCAAAGAAGCGAAATCGAACGTGGTCAAGTTCTTGCAAAACCAGGTTCAATCCATCCACACACACACTTCACCAGCCAAGTTTACGTCTTGACGAAAGATGAAGGCGGCCGTCACACACCATTCTTTGATGGTTATCGTCCACAATTCTACTTCAGAACAACGGACGTTACAGGTTCCATCAAATTGCCAGCAGGTGTTGAAATGGTTATGCCTGGTGACCATATCGATATGGAAATCACACTTATCACACCTATCGCTATCGAAGAAGGTCTCCGTTTCGCTATTCGTGAAGGCGGCAGAACAGTTGGTTCTGGCGTTGTCGCAAAGATTATCGAATAATTGTTCTTTCAATAATATATAGCGTTAAACTTCCGCGTGGCAGTTTAGCCACGCGGGGGTGTACGTTTACGTTGAAATAGCAATAGAAGGAGGCTATTATGGCTCAAAAGGGAGCAAGAGTTAAGATTGTCCTTTCTTGCACAGAGTGCAAACAAAGAAACTACAACCTTACAAAAAACAAACAGAAGCACCCAGATAGACTGGAACTTCAAAAGTATTGCAGATTCTGCAAAAAACACACTTTGCATAGAGAAACAAAGTAAAGGCTTAGGAGGCATTATGGCAAAGAAAAAGCCAAACAACCAATCCTTAACCGTAGATACGGCTCAACAAGAACCAGAAGTCAATCAAGAAGTCGCACAAGAGGCTCCTGAAAAGGCTGCGGTTAACGTTGACTCTAAAAACGAGCCTAAAAAAGCCAAAAATTCAGCAAAGAAATCAGCAGCTAATGAGAAGAAACCAAATCCATTCAAGAGATTTGGAAGATGGTGCAAAGGTGTCTTCTCCGAGCTTAAGAAAGTTACATGGCTTAAAGGCAAAGACGTATTAAAGAACACAACGGTAGTTCTTGTCGTTGTTGTACTCTTTTTCGTCGTTTTGTTTGTTATAGACTATGTACTTGCAGGTTTGCTTGGACTTATCGTCGACGGCAAGTGGGCGACAATCTTCATCTGAGAGGGCTTTTATGGAAAATACGCAACAACCACTATGGTATGTTATTCACACGTACTCGGGCTATGAGTCAACCGTGGAGAACAACCTTCGCAACATGGTCGAGAACAATAGTTTGCAGGATTACATCTTTGATGTAAAAATTCCTGTAGAGGATGATATTGTCGAAAGAAACGGCAAGAAAAAACAAATCCAACGTAAAAAGTTCCCGAGTTATGTTTTTATCAAGATGATTTACACCAACCATATTTGGTTTATGGTGACGCAAACACGTGGTGTAACGGGCTTTGTTGGTCCTGCTGGCCATCCACTTCCACTTACGGAAGAAGAGGTCAAACGTATGGGGCTCGAAGTTATTACACTCGAAGATTTCGACATCAAACCTGGCGATGACGTCAAGGTTATTAATGGTGCACTCGAAAACTTCCTTGGTGTTGTTGATTCTATCAGCGCAGAGCGTCAAAAGGTCAAAGTCATCGTTTCGATGTTCGGTAGACAAACACCAGTCGAACTCGATTTTTCGCAAGTCGAAAAATTGTAATTTCTTTTACGCACCTACAGGGTGTAAGTCGAGAGACTATAAATCTTGTGGGAGACGGCAAATACTTTTCCTACCGTCGCAAAACCACGTTAGTCAGGAGGATATATGGCTAAGAAAATTACAGCAGTTGTAAAATTGCAGTTACCAGCAGGCAAAGCAACACCTGGTCCACCAGTTGGTTCTTCACTTGGTCCTCATGGTATTAATATTGCTGCATTTACAAAAGATTTTAATGAAAGAACAGCAAAAGATGCCGGCTTGATTATTCCTGTTATTATTACAATTTATCAAGACCGTTCATTTACGTTCATTCTCAAAACTCCACCAGCCCCAGTTCTTATCAAAAAGGCATGTGGCTTAGAGAGCGCATCTGCAGTTCCAAACAAACAAAAAGTTGCAACTCTCAAGAAGGCAGATTTAGAGAAGATCGCAGAAATGAAAATGCCAGATCTTAACGCTGCAAACCTCGAAGCTGCAAAGAGCATGATCGCAGGTACAGCAAGAAGCATGGGCATTTTGGTTGAGGAATAAGGAGGTATCGGTATGCAACGCGGTAAACATTATATTGATTCGAAAAAACTCATCGACAAGACCAAAGCATACGAACTCGAAGATGCAGTAGCACTCGCAATCGAGACAGCAAAGTCAAAATTCGATGAAACAATAGAATTGCACGTAAAACTCGGTATCGACCCACGCCATGCAGACCAACAGGTCAGAGGCGTTGTCGTTCTTCCAAACGGCACAGGTAAAACCGTCCGTGTTCTCGCAATCACAAAGGGCGCAAAGGCAGACGAAGCAGCTGCAGCAGGCGCAGACTTTGTCGGTGGCGACGAGATGGTTCAAAAGATTCAACAAGAAAACTGGTTTGACTATGACGTCATCGTCACAACACCTGATATGATGGGCGTTGTTGGTCGTCTCGGTAAAGTTCTCGGTCCAAAAGGCTTGATGCCAAACCCAAAGAGTGGCACAGTCTCCATGGATATCGCAAAGGCTATCCACGACATCAAAGCAGGTAAAGTTGAGTACAGAGTTGACAAACAAGCTATCTGCCATGTTCCATTTGGCAAAGCATCCTTCGGTGCAGAAAAGCTCGCAGAGAACCTTCGCACTTTGATGGAAGCACTTGTCAAAGCAAAACCAGCAGCAGCTAAGGGCGTCTACTTCCGTTCAATCTATATTGCATCAACAATGGGTCCATCCATTAAGATGATTTATAGAATTAACTAATTATGTGATATTAGCATCTAACTTAGACAAACCCCACTTTTACAATTTTGTGAAAGTGGGTTTTATTTTTTTCTAAGCGTCCCTAAAAAATAGGTTGATTTTATCCTATTTTAATGTATAATAGTACTAGAGGTGATAAAAATGATGATAAATACAAATCAAATAGTGTCCATCACAGAAGCAAATCAAAATTTATCTAAAGTCGTAAGACTCGTTGAACAAAATGGAAGTGTTATTATATTCAAACAGAATAGACCAAGGTATCAAATTGTCGATGTTGAAAAGTCACCTATTTTCATGTTAAGCGATGACGAAAAGATAGAAGTAGCAGCAAAGCGCATTCTTGAAAAGTATCTTCCTGCGTTTAAGGAGTTGGCAAAATGATTAGATTTGATGACCAAAAAGTATTGCTTCTACATCAACTTATTACGGAACAGACTGGCGGTAGTGCAGGAGTTCGCGATTTTGGGCTGCTTAATTCTGCTATTGAAAGTGCATATGCGACTTTTGATGGAAAGGAACTTTATCCTTCAAAGGAAGAAAAGGCGGCAAGATTAGGATNNTAGTTTGATTTCTAATCATGCTTTTGTTGATGGAAATAAACGTATAGGCATGTATGTTATGCTCACTTTTCTTGAGGCTAATGGGATTCACTCATCCGCAGATAATGATGAGATTGCCCGAGTGGGCATTGCTGTTGCAAGTGGTTCAATGAAATACGAAGAATTACTCGACTGGATAAAAAAGATAGAAGCATTTGATTAAAGCATAAGTCACCAATCGACTTTAATTCTTGACGCACAGAGTATTATAACNNATAATAAGCCTTCCACCGGCGGTTTTTTGGCATCTATTATGGTTTTTATGCAATTAATTTGTGTTCGAGAATTAAAAAAGCACTCTTAAGAGTGCTTTTAATCTTTTATGCCGAGAAAGAAATCCGCCGAAACGCTGAAGGCGAGAGCCATGCGCTTGAGCGTATCGTAGCCGGGTTTTGCCTTGCCCCTCAGCCACTCGCTGACTTGGCTCTGTTTGACGCCGATTTTTGCCACAAACGCCGTCTGAGTGAGGTCGTTTTCAATCAAAAAATCATCTAAAATCTCTTTGAAATCGCGTTCTTCCATAAACTCTATTATATATAGTGTTCTATGTTTTTACTTGACTAATAGAATGTTCTATATTATGTTAAAATTAATAAGTGTTTATTTTGGAGAGAACAACAATGAAAAAAGCCAGCATTGCACTTTTGTTAATTATAATTTTGACGCTTTCTGCATGTCTTTTTGTTGCGTGTGGAAAGAACGATTCTACTCCGGCACCAAGTGGAGAAGTGACACCTGGTGAGGGAGGGACAACCCCTGGTGGTGATACACCAGGCGGCGGAGGAGGCACTCCCTCAACTCCAACAAAACTTGCAACGCCAGTTGTGAGTGTTGACGACACCGGTCTTGTCAGCTGGGTAAACGTTGCAAACGCCAGTGGCTACAAGGTTGACGTCAATGGTAGTGTGTCTGATTTTGTAAGACAAATATCATTGCTTGATGGTGAAACCGTCAAAGTCAAGGCAGTAGGTGATGGCACGAATTACAGCGACAGCGACTGGTCAAGGGCGGTGACTTATCACGCACCTGCGGCTCAGCCTACAAAACTGGGGGCTCCAAATCCAACGTCTGATAACAGCGGCAAGCTTGTGTGGACAGCAATCCCGGGCGCAACGCAGTATCAAGTGCACAAGCTTTATTCTGGGTGGACGGATGAACAAAAAATAAGCACAAGAGAAACGGGTTCGTTCAACTATATTGTGACTGATCCTGAATATGACGTTGTATATGGTTATCACAATAACGGATGGTGTTATGAAGTGCGAGCAATCGGCGATGGCACCCGCTATCTTGACAGCGATTGGTCTGCTGTTGTTGAATACATAGGGGCTGAGCCTGCACATTTGGTTTTGAGCTTTGCCAATGACACTGGACTTGCGACTTGGAATGAATGGCCGGGCGCAACACAATACAATGTTATTGTCAGGGATTTAAATGGCAATTTCATCAAAGAAGATATTCTCCCGGCGACTCAAACAACTTATCAGATGGAAACCGGCACGAGTATTGTTGTTTCCAAGGACAATTGGTCGACGTCTACGGATAGTTTTTATTATGTTATGAAGACGGCAAAACTCGCAACTCCTGAGTTCTTGATCCAATACTATGATGGAAGGTGGGATTTGTATAATATGTTCTCGGATGTATATGATACATTAGGTCAAACTTTTGATGTGTCCGAGTATCAACTTGCAGTCAATGATCAAACATATGGCTGGTATGTATACATGACTGATGACAACAGAGAACCTTTGAAGCACGGCGACGTCATTAGTTTGCGTGCTACTGCAAAACAACTTTCTACATATAGCGATAGCGATTGGTTTACGGTTGAACTGACGGCATGTGATCATCATGAACACTTGAGATACTATCCATACGTGGCGCCAACCGAACAAATGGGCGGACACTCACAATTCTTCAAATGTGAAAACTGCGGCGCTATTTTGAGCGAAAGCGTGGAAGATTACATAAGAATTGCTCAAAATGAGGCTGAGTTGAATGGCAGAGAGTATGACGGCAGTTTGTTCTCCCACCTTGAGTTCTTGGATTGGGATACGTATTTGCTTTGTGTTGAATATCAAATCGAACATACTTTGTTTAACTTTGAAAATGCCGTTGAAAATTGGCGCGCTTTCACAAGTCCGCTCGAACATCAGGAAATTCACGATTGGCTGTATGACGAAACAGGTCACTGGGAAATCGTATATTGCAACAATTGTGGCGAATACGAGATTTCTACTGAGAAACACGCACACACGTATGAGAACGGCGTTTGCTCTGTTTGCGGTTATTCCGCAAACAAAGTGTTGCCGGAGAGCGTTGCGATTAAATTCGCAGATTCATATCAAGTTGAAATCAAAGCTATTTATGACCACGTCCTTACGGATGACGAAGCGACCATCGGCAAAGATGAATATATAGTGCTCGCGACAAAGCGCAGCACCTGGTTGCCAAAGGGATACGAGCCATTACCGTTTAGCACAGGCAAATACTTTGGCAGAGGCGTGTCAGAAGAGAAAGCGGTATACTACCTTTTTGATGCAGATGCTTTCAATGAATACGCCAATGTAGACGGACTTGCCAGGTTCGTCGTTATCGTGAAAGATGGCACCATATATGAGACACCGGAGATCAGTCCGCCGATCATTTCATCATTTGAAATTTCCGAAGGGCAAGAAATCGCCGTTGGAGTGACTGCTCCGATTGATTACGAGATGAATTGCACCGACTGGTATTGGTTCGTGGATCGTATGCTTACTTGGACGTCTTCTGATGAAACAGTGTTGACAATCAATGACGCCGGCAACATGACTGCTCTAAAGCCGGGTACAGTGCTTGTGAGCGTGGAGGTCCCTGTTGCTTATACAGGCGTTTACAGTGGCGGCGACAAGTTGATGCCACAGCATTCAGGATATGGTGCGCGTCTTAATTGGCATACATATACGGCACAAGAGTATATCACGGTCAAAGCCGAGGTCTTGCCTACGGCAATTGTGACGCGTGAAGACGTGACGATGACCACCAAGAACCCATATCAAATCGAAGTGGCGTTCACGCCAAACACAAGCCTTGCGGGGCTCTCGTTTGAGTCAAGCAACGATGCAGTGGCAACGGTTAGTGCTACAGGTCTTGTGACGGCGCATTCTGCAGGCAATGCAGACATCACCGTGACGAGTTCAAACGGCTTGACAAAGGTCGTTCACGTGACGGTTGAAGTGTATGATCTCATCGGCAGAACGGCACTTGACTATGATTATACAGATTTTTGGGACAAAAGCACTACGGGCAACAACACACCTCTTGAAGGCAATATCAACTTGCTTATTTTGCCTGTCAAGTTCTATGAAAGCGAAGAGTGGTATGACTATGACAAGATCAAGGCAGACCTTGAGATTGCTTTCTTTGGCACCAAAGAGTTCAACGGCGATAATACAGTCAAATCTTTCTACGAAACGGAATCCAACGGCGCCGTGACAATCAACGGAACCGTTGCGGATTGGTATACAGTCGGAAGCGTTAGAAAATTGACTAATGCATTCTCGACAGAAGTCGGGGTATTCGACGTTAAAAAAATGGCGACAATGGCTATAAATAATTATCGCTCAGTCAATGCAGTTGATGGTGTTGAGCCTTCTCTCAAAGACTATGACAACGATGGCGATGGATATCTCGACGGCGTAGTCATCATTTATGCTTATCCAAACAATGAAAATGCACAAACAGCAACGCATTATGTGAATGGCGAACCTGATCTTAACACCGAAATGTATAGCAATTCGCTGTTGTGGGCAGCTGTTTGGTGGATGGAAACCGCAGGTGATGCCAACGTTGACAAACCGGTGCTTTCGAAGACGTTCATGGTGGCGTCCTTTGACTTCATGTATTCCCATCAAAATATCCGCACTATAGATCATAATGGTCTAGAATATGAGGATGAAGTTCAAAGCGATGTTTGCTTCTACAAAGAAGGATATTTGAATGCCGATGAGTGTTTCATACATTGCGGATACGGCAACGGATTCCATAAATACGTTGACCCGTCAACATATATCCATGAAATGGGACACATGTTTGGCCTCGAAGACTACTATGATACAAACCATATTTTGGATTATATAACGGGTGGCTTCACGATGCAAGATCAGGACCTAGGCTCTCACGATCCATACAGCAGGATCGCTTACGGGTGGACGGATCCGTATATCATCACTGACAACTGCACGATTGAACTCAATCCACTTGAATCAACTGGTGACGTAATCTTGCTACCGATTGCAGGACATACGGTCACTTCGCCGTTTGATGAATACTTGCTCATCGATCTCTACACCCCGGACGGGCTCAACGAGTTCGATAGTCAGTATAGTGATTATTTGCGCGCCAATCTTATCGGGCCGGAAGTCCCGGGTTGCCGCATTTGGCACGTTGATTCCCGCATTGTCGACAATCTTGGCAACTGGATTGAAGGCGGCGTCATTGACAGCATTGACGGAAGCAAAACTGTAGTCCACGCAACGTCCAATACGTTTAATGATGGCGAGAAATACTATCAACTCATGCTGCTCAGAAAGGATGCAGAAGCGGATGAAGACGCATATTTCGTGCAACACGAAATCGATAACGGTTACAGTTACGATGCCAGCAGTTTGGCCGATATGAACAATATCTACGAGAGCCCACTTACGGCAGGCAACCTCTTCGTCACAGGCGATACCTTCGATATGACGCGCTATGCAAAGGCGTTCTACAACGAGGGATTGATGGACAGCGGCGAAGAGCTCGGCTGGGAGATCTCATTTGACTACGTGGACGGCGAGAGAGCAATCATCACTTTCACAAAAACCGTCTAAAAACCTTGATTTGATAAAAGCCTTCCCCTGCGAGGGAAGGTTTTTTTATTATATATAAAAGTTTTTCCATAAAATGTTAAAAATGTTTGACAAAGCATAATAATTTTATTATTATAGTAGCGTTCCAAAGACAGCAAGTGACGAAAGTCGTAAGTGAAATATCGCTTGCCGAGG
>DBVQ01000095.1 GCA_002308155.1 Christensenella sp. UBA1260 | reverse complement strand
GGTTCGAATCCCTTATGGTACGCCAAGCCATCTCAAACGAGGTGGCTTTTTTTGCGTCCCATAAGGGATTCGGCAACTACCTTGCTCCACGCGAAGCGTGGCGACCCCTGTCCTACGGTCAGGCTGCACGCGATTGAAACTTTGTTTAACAATCGCTGTAAGACGAATCCCAAACACGCCAAGCCACCTCAAACGAGGTGGCTTTTTTATTGTCAATAATTGCCGTTATGCGACAAAAGTTTGTGCTCAATGGNNTTTTGAGCATAGTCATTATAATTGCCTAAAATGGTTTTGTCAACTGTTTGCAAAACAATGTTTTGGCAGTTTTATTTTTCTTTGTTTTGCAAAATATATTATCGCCACAAGCGGACAGGATGCGACAAAAGTTTGTGCTCAATGGCAAATATTTGCGGGCGGGGTGGATTATAATCGGGAGCATGAAAAGTCTTGTTTTGCGTGCGGAGAGGAAGGTCTTTCCCGCTTTCAATTTGAAGTTGTCGCCAAGGTCTATTTTGCCGTTTGTGGCGGAGTGTTTGCTGCTTTTTTTGTTTGCGTCTGTTGATAAGTTTGGATTCGCGCTCGCACTCGGGCTGTTTTGCGGATTTGTGTATGCTCGGCAAAACATTTTGCTTGTGCTTCCGTGCTATGCGCTTGCGTGCTACGTTTTTACGCTCAGTTGGCAGGTTTTGCTCTTTGCTCTCGCGCCCGCGCTCGTACTTGTGGGCGTGTACGCGCTGTTTTACAAATTGAAACGCAATGTGCCGGTGTGGGCAGTGGCACTTGGTGCGCTTGTCGGTATGACGCCTTACATAGTGTGTGGAGTGCTGTTTTCAGGCGATATTTTGCTTGTTGTTTTGTCCGTTGTCGTTGCGATAACCATTGTGTTTTGCTCCTCAATCGTCTCGTATGCGGTGCTTGTTAGACGCGTTTTCGGCACGGCAACCCTTGACGAACTCATGTGCGGCGGGTTTTTGGTTGTTGTGCTCGGTTATGCTCTAAGCGGCGTGAGTGTGTACGAGTTTTATCTCTTGCCGCTCGTCGTCGCATTTGCTGTCGTTGTCATGTCCGCGTGCGTCAAATCAAGCGGTACTCTTGTTTTTGCAATACTCATAGGCGTTGGAGCGGCATTGAAGTTTTGGCGTTTGGAGCTTGTCGGTTGGGCGACGGTTGTAGGCGTTGCAGCAGTTGTGTTTTCGCCATTTTCACGCATACCGTCCGCACTTGCAAGCATAGCCGTGGAGGCTCTGTTTTGGCTGTTCTTGGGCTATCCGCTTGCGGGGTGGCAGAGCCTTATTATGCTGTCAACCGGTGCACTTTTGGCACTTATAGTGCCAAGGACGCTTATAAGACGCGCGGGAAGTGCGTTTTTGAAGGACTCAAAACGCGCCTATTCAAGCATAGTCAATCGCAGGGGCAGAGATATGGCAAACAGGCTCTATCACACAAGCGACGTCTTTTTTGAAATGTCCAAAACGCTTGAAAAAATCTCTACGGCAAAGAGTGATTATTCGCCTGAACGTCTAGCAAAAGAGATTGCAAAAAACTACTGCGCAAAATGTGAAGATTCCGCGACCTGTTTTTCCGCACTCGGCGATGATACGCACAGCGTACTTGAGCCAATGACCACGGCGGCACTGCTTCGCGGCAAGACGTCAATCCTTGATATGCCGCCGTTTATTACCTCACGTTGCAGCAAAATGCGCTCGCTGGCGTCCGTCATAAACAGCTCGGCAGACGCATACAGAAAGCGCAGTGAGCAGGCGGAGGGCGTTTTGGGCGAAAAAGCGATGATGAGCGAGCAATTTGCGGGAGTTGCGCTTGTTTTGGACGCACTTGCGCAGGAACTTGGCTCTCCTGTCAGCTTTTTCAGCGACGAAGTGGAGAGCATACGCGCAGAACTATTGCGTCATAACGTTGTGGCAAGCGATGTTGTTGTGTCAGGACGGGAAGGGGATTTGAATGCAACGCTCATAGTGCGCGCAAAGGATGCCGAAAAGCAGATAATCGCAAAAGCCGTGTCAAAAGTTTTGAGAACAAAGCTTGAAGTCGTCAAAATCGGAGATAGAGGCAATGAAAAATCCGTCTATCTTGAACCCGCGCCCGCCTATGAAGTCGCCTATGGAATTGCCGAACGTATGCGCTCGGGCGAGGACGTCTCGGGGGACAGCAGAACGATACAAAACGTGACGCGGACAAGCCGCCTTTTTGCGATTTGCGACGGTATGGGGAGCGGCGAAAAGGCAAAATCCGCAAGCCTTGACGCAGTCAATTTGGTGGAAAGTTTTTACCGCGCTGGGCTTGCAAATGACATAGTGCTGAGCCTTGTCAATCGGCTCTTGAAAATCAGCCTTGACGGCAACTTTTCAAGCCTTGATATTTCGGTTGTTGATACGAAATCCGGTGGGTTAGATGTCATAAAACTTGGTTCTGCAACGTCGTTTATCATACGGCACGACAGCGTGGAAGCAGTGGCTTGTTCGTCCCCTCCCGCAGGCATTGTTGACAGCCCCGAGCCGACCACTTTGCGCTTCCAACTATACGACGGCGATATGGTGCTCATGATGAGCGACGGCGTGTTTGACACGCTTGACACAAAGGGCGTCGTTGATGCCATAGATTGCGTGAGCACCTCAAACCCTCAAACGCTTGCAAACGAGCTCTTGAAACGCGCGGTTGAAGAGGGTGCGGAGGACGATTGCACCGTGCTTGCCATGCGACTTTTTTGTGCCTGATAATTAAAAAACTCACAAAAGCCAATTTGTGGGTTGTGTTTTTTTGTGATTTGCGCTATAATATTTTTTATGGCACAGATTATTCAAATTGATTTGAATAAAATGCTGGATAACACGCCTTATACGAATGGGCGCGTTGTTGGCGTTGCACTCAGCGGCGGACGTGATTCCGTCGTGCTTTGCCATGCCTTGAAAGAGGTGGGAGAGAATATTGTCGCCTTGAACGTGGAGCACGGCATACGTGGCGAAAATAGCCTTAGAGACAGCGAGTTCGTCAAGAAGTTTTGCAAAGCGCAGGGAATAAAGCTCTTTTCGTTTTCCGTTGATGCACCGGGCTATGCCAAGGAGCAAGGCTTGACGCTTGAGCAGGCGGCGAGAGTTTTGCGATATCAAATCTTTGACAAGGCACTCGAGGACGGACTCTGCGACGTGGTTGCGCTCGCTCATCACTCGGGAGACCAAGCCGAGACGATTTTGATGCGTATTTTGCGCGGAACGGGCACGAAAGGGCTCGTTGGCATGAAGGCAGTGAACGGCAGATATATCCGTCCGCTTTTGAACTACTCTCGCGAGGACATCGACGCCTATATTGCTGAGCACAAACTTGCCTTCGTTGAGGACGAGACCAATGCGGATCTCAGCTATTCACGCAACTTCTTGCGTGCTGAGCTTGCAAGGCTAAAAGAGCGTTATCCCGACCTTGAAAACTCGTTTGCAAGACTGTCAAGAGTGGCAGAGGAGACGGAAGAGTTTGTTGACTCCGTTTTGCCGCCCGTAGAGGTCAAAAACGGAGAGGTCTTCATCAAAGATGAAGATGCGGTCAGTCCGTTTGTTTTGAAGCGTCTTATTTTGAAGGGTGCGGAACTGCTTGGCGTTGACAAGGACGTTGAAGAAAAGCATTTGAACGCTGTCGTTGACCTTCTCAAAAACGAAGCGGGCAAGAGGCTTGATTTGTCGCACGGTCTTGTTGCGCACAGAGAGCAGCACGGCATCGTGCTTGCAAAAGACAGTGCTTTTGCCATTGGCAAAGTTGAGCCGTTTGAAGTCCGTGAATACGGGGATTTGGGTGTGGCGGTTGAGCGAGTTGATTCGTTGCCAAAAGAGGCTTTGAAGGGCGGAGAGGTGCTCTATTGTGATTTGGACAAGTTTCCGTCCGATTGTGTCGTGAGAGGCAGGCTTGACGGCGACTATATCAACAAGTTTGGCGGCGGCACAAAGAGCGTCGGGGACTTTTTGACAGACAAGAAAGTGCCTCTTAGGAAGCGCGACGGGCTTAAAGTCATTGCAAAGGACAGCGAAGTTTTTGCGATATTCGGGGTGGAAATCTCTTTAAAGGTCAAGGTTGATGCCGACACGAAGAGAGTTGCAAAACTGTCTGTAAGACAGTAAAAGGGAAAAATCGTACCGAAAACGGTGCGTAGGATTTGATAAAATATTTTCAGGAGCAAAAGATGTACGGAAAAGAAATCAAAAGAGTGCTTGTGACAAGAGAGCAAATTGCAAGGAGAGTGAAGGAACTCGGCGAACAAATCTCACGCGACTACGAAGGTGAGGAGCTTACGCTCGTCTGCACGCTTCGTGGTGCGACGCTGTTTTTTGCCGACCTCGCGCGCGAGATAAAGGGCGACGTTGAAATCGACTTCATAGCTTGTTCAAGCTATGGCTCGGGCACGACGTCAAGCGGAGAAGTCAAAATGATAAAGGATTTGTCCTCGCCGATTGAGGGCAAAAACGTCATTGTCATCGAGGACATCATTGACACTGGCACGACGCTTTACTATCTCAAAAAGTTGCTTGAAGCAAGAAACCCGAAGAGCCTCAAAATCTGCTCTTTCCTTGACAAACCGTCAAGACGCAAAGTGGAGTTTGAAGGCGACTATATCGGCTTTGAAATTGAAAACGAGTTTGTGGTTGGCTATGGGCTTGACTACAATCAAAAGTACAGAAACTTGCCGGAAGTTTGCGTCCTTGCACCGGAAGTGTATATGAGCGAACTCAGCAAGGCGCTTTGATGCCTTGGGAGCAACGTTTATGCCGTCCGTTCAAGAGAAATTGCAATCGCTGGGGAGGCTTTTCCCGCCTGACAAACCGCTCTATTTGGTGGGCGGATTTGTGCGCGATGAATTGCTCAAAATAAACTCATACGACATAGACGTTTGTTCTGAACTTGACGTCAAAGACGTCAAAGCTCTGCTCAAAGGCAGTGATTTTGCAGTGTCGGACAAGAATCTCAGGATGGGGACGGTCGTGATTTCATCGGATGATATGAAGGTGGAATACACGACGTTCAGGACGGACAGCTACGACAGGACAAGGGGCGACCACTCACCGACGGACGTCGCCTTTACCAAAGATCAAAAACTTGACGCATTGAGGCGAGATTTTGCCTGCAACGCGGTGTACAAAAACATCGTGAGCGGCGAGATTGTTGACCTTGTCGGCGGGGTTGACGATATAAAGAATAGGGTGCTGAGGACAGCAGACGAACCCGAGCGCGTATTTGAGGCGGACGGGCTGAGAGTGCTACGGCTTGTGAGATTTGCGGCTGAACTCGGCTTTGAAATTGAGAAGAAAACTTTTGAAGTCGCCAAGGCAAACGCTTGGCGCGTGAAAGATATTGTGGTGGAGCGAGTGCGCGACGAGTTGGACAAAATCTTTGTTGCGGACACAAAACATCCGGATTTGCACCTTGAAAAAGGACATCTTGCGGGGCTTCGCCTGCTTGACGAGTTTGGTCTGCTTGAAATGCTCCTGCCCGAAGTGACAGCCCTAAAAGGGCTGAAACAGCCTGTAAAGTGGCATCTCTACGACGGATTTGAGCATACGGTCAAGGCGTTTGAGGTCGCTCCGCCGAACTTGCGCTGGACTGCGCTCTTGCATGATATAGGCAAGGCGGAGTGTATGGCTCGTCAAGGCAATATGCACGGGCACGATATCGTGGGCGAGGGTATGGCAAGAGAGGTGCTTGAGAGGCTGCGCTTTTCAAACGCGGAGACAGAGCGGATATGCTCGCTCGTGCGCTGGCACATGGTTGACCTCAAAAACGATATGTCTTGGCAAAAACTCCGCTGGTTTGCGGTGGAGCATATAGATATTGCGGACGACCTCTGCGCGTTCAAACGTGCGGACAGTGAGGCGTCCTGCGGAGAGGCGCACGACTCAAGGCTCAAGGATGCGCTTGCGGAAGTGCGTGCGGACGGCACGCCGTTAAGTCTCAAAGACTTAAAAGTGGGCGGAGACGACCTTGTTGAACTGGGGATTGAGCCAAGACGTCGCGCGGAGATTTTGCGTGAGCTGTGGCGAGATACTGTGCTCAATCCAAATCTCAACGACAGGGGCAAAGCGCTCGCGTGCGTCAAAAAGTTGGCTCAATCAATGGCATAAGCCTTGCGAGCCACAACAAAACGGATTAAACAAAAGGGGAAACCTGATATGATAGGAATCTACATTTTACTTGCGATCAGCATCGTGCTGGGGCTGGCGGCGATCGTCCTCGGGCTCGTGTTGCTGAAGAAGCGGGGAAGCGGAGAGGGCGTGAGCCTTCAAGACGTACGCGCGGAGAACGAGCGTTTGAGGGCGGAAGTTGACAAATCTATCGGCATGAGTTCGTCCATGACGACGGGAGCACTCAATGCTCAGGCTCAAAACATGGAGACGATTGCAAAGCGCTTGGACTATTTTACGCAGAGCACAGATGCAAAACTCGGCACACTGCGCGACTACTTGGCAAAGAGCCTTGCGGAAGTCAAGGCTGACAACCAAGCACAGCTTGAAAAGATGCGTGAGACGGTGGACGAAAAGTTGTCAAGTACGCTGGAGAAACGTTTCAATCAGTCGTTTGAGCTTGTCAACAAGCGTCTTGAGGAGATAAACCGCACGTTCACGGAGCTTCAAAGCTTGCAGAGCGGCGTCAACGATTTGAATAAAATATTCAAAAATGTCAAAACGCGCGGTACTTGGGGCGAAGTTGCGCTGGACAGTTTGCTCAGCCAAATCCTTACGAGCGAGCAATATGACAAGCAAGTGCGCCTGACGCGCGGTAGCGATGATGCGGTGGATTTTGTCATCAAGATGCCAGGCAAAGGCGACGGCGAAGTGTTGTTGCCGGTGGATGCAAAGTTCCCGATGGAGGACTATGCACGCCTCGTAGAGGCGTCGGAAGCGGGAGACGTGGACGGCATAGAGGCGGCATCCAAGGCGCTTGCAAACCGCGTGAAACAAGAGGCTATGAGCATCCGCGACAAGTACGTCAAGCCGCCAAAGACGACGGACTTTGCAATCATGTATTTGCCAACCGAGGGCTTGTATGCGGAGATAATCCGCAAAGACGGGCTTGTTGAGGACATCCAAAACAAGTATCGCATAGTCGTATGCGGTCCGACCACGATTGCGGCGCTTCTCAACAGCCTGCAAATGGGCTTTAAGAGCGTGGCAATTGAAAAGCGCAGTGCGGAGATCAGCAAACTGCTACGCAGTTTCATTGTGGATTTTGAAAAGTTTACGATGCTTCTTCGCAAGACGGGCGACAATTTAACGCGCGTTCAAACCTCGCTCGGCGATGCGGAAAAGCGCACGGATATGATACGCCAAAAACTCGACAAAGTGAGCAAACTCTCGGGCGGGGAAGAGCAAGATATGCTTGAGCCTGCCGCGAGCGATATAGTGGCATTTGATGCGTTGGAGGTGGACGATGAGACCTGACAAATTTGGCACGCAATCCTTCAAGCGTGATATGCACCACGGCGAAGGACCAAATCGCAACTTCCTTCCGCCTCTCAAAGCAGACCTTCACTTGCACACTACGGCGAGCGACGGCTCTATGTCGCCGGCAAAAGTGGTTGAGTGGGCAAAGAAGGGTGGACTTCAAGTCATGGCAATCACTGACCACGACACAGTGGCAGGACTTCAAGAGGGCAAGAAGCGCGCAGAAGAACTGGACATAAAGTTTGTGCCGGGCATTGAGCTCAGCACTTTTTCCACTTGTGAAATACACATTTTGGGCTACAATATTCCGTATGAAAACAAGGAGTTTTTGCAGGCTTTGGACGATGTGCAAAATATGCGCATTGAACGCAATATTCGCATTGGAGAAAAGCTCAAAAACTATGGTTTCAACCTTGACATTGATTTCACGGCGAAGGGACTTGGGCGCATGAATATGGCGCGTGAAATGGTCAAAGCAAAGTACGTAAAAGACGTGCAAGAAGCCTTTGAAAAATGGCTCGGCACGGGCGCAAAAGCATACTGCGAAACAAAGCGATTGAGCCCAATAGATGCCGTAAAACTCATAAAACAGTATGGCGGAATCGCATCCATTGCGCACCCCAAAAAATACCTGCTTGACGGGCGTCTTGATATGCTTGTCGAGGGGCTCAAGAGGTTTGGGTTGGATGCTCTTGAGGTGAACTATCCATCCCACACAAC
>DBVQ01000044.1 GCA_002308155.1 Christensenella sp. UBA1260 | reverse complement strand
CCCGCCGATGCCGACCGCGTCCATCAGCGCGATCTGCCGCCGGGTCTCAGCCGTGTCGAGCTTCTCGTTCCACGACCAGAACGGTACCGGACGGTATTTTTTATCGATACTCTTGAAATCCATTCTGAACCTCCGCATCTGTTTTTCTTTATTATAACTTTTTTGTAAGCTAAAGTCAACAAGTTTACGCAAAAAAAGCGGAAACAGCAAGACAAGTACGGGATGTTTTTGAGCGGCTTGCTGTTGAAATAATTATGACCTGCCATGTCCGATAAAAACGCAGTGATTATTCTTGACATACACAGTATTTTATGGTAAAATAACCGAAAACATAATTGAATCAATGTTATACTGAAAAAAGAGGACTGATATGATAAAAATCAACAGAAGAAAAGTCGGTATTTGTATTTTGTTTTCACTGCTGACCTTCGGGATTTACATGATTTACTGGAAATACCTGACCATAAAGAATATCAAATCAATCCAAGGTAAAGAAGGCAAGTGTGCCGGAGAACTGCTATGCTTGGTATTTATCCCGTTCTATTCGTTGTTCTGGTGGTATACACGCGGAAAAACAGTCAAAATCATGTTTAATAAGAGCGGGTTTTCGGTTCTTGGCAACGAAATAATATACCTGATCTTTGATTTTATCGGGTTGAGCATCGTATCTTTGTCGATAATGCAGAATGATTTTAATTTGCTTCCCGCTGATCAGGTCGTATTTGTTGACAAACCGTCAAAAGGAGTACAAGTATTTTCTAAAGTTATAATCGTGATCGCTTTGATTTGCGCGTCTTTGTTATTGATAACAGCGATATTTCTTGGGATATATTCATATAGAGTCAGAACGACGGGCAAACTCATCCCGATTTTCGGCTATTTGCCGTTATATAAACTATCGGCTAACATGGATCCGCCGACATCCGAGGATTTCGAAAAGCTATACCCGATTGACATGACGTTTAACGGGAAAGTAAAAGAAGGCTTACGTGCAGAGACAGAGCAGATCACACTTGAAAGAACAGATGATTTAAAAAAGATCAAAGTCAGAATAGGCGAAAAAACAGAGATAACGAAGAAAATTAAACAAGGCGATTTTATCATAATGAGAGTTGTAAAAGCTGAAAACGTGCATATCGGGGATGTAATATCGTTTTTTGACCCTGAAGCCGGCGGAACGGCAATCGTAACTCACAGAGTCATTGCTCTTGAATATGATGAAAAGACCGGTGCTCTCGTATCTTTCCGTACACGAGGCGATAACAACAACGTTGCGGACCTTGTAAGCATTCCCGTGGAAAATCTTGTGGGTGTCTGGACCGGTATTAGTTTTAAGGGGATCGGTGAAAAGTTTTTGCAAAGCACATATATTGTCAGTGGTACGTTTTAATTTAGGCAGAAAGGCAGCATAAAGCTGCTTTTTTGTTGAAAATTCAGTTTCAAGCCGGCATATAAAAAGCCCGCCGTCGTTTTCGTTCATCAAATCAGCGTCGTTGTCAACGGTCAAGACAAATCTCGGCCGTAATAAAAAATTAAATCATTATTTTAAAAATACGCGAAACTTTTATGCCCCCGCACGCGTCTATATATATGACGCGCGCGTATTGACAAAATTGTGTGCGTATGATATACTGAGATTACAAAATAACCGACAGAGGAAACGTTTATGACGATATTTCACTACGCACTGACATCGTCGGAGCAGACGCGCCGCACGCTATGGCAGATACTCACCGGACACCGCGCCGTGTTCGCGTATCTCGTGATCCTGCTCGCGGCGCTTATCGCGCTGATGCTTATAATGATACTGAAATACGCCCGCGACATGAAGGCGAGAGAGGCGGAGCGCAAAAAGCTTAAAGAGAAGAGGCGTTTCAGCCGGCTCTGCGCGCTTGACGAACAGCGGAAAAAAGCCGGGCGCCCGCACTTTGACGACAACGTGTCGCTCGCGGGGCTTTGTGAGAAATTCCGCGATTTCGCGGCGTCGGAGATGGGACTTTACTACGAGGAGAGCGTCATACGCGCCTTCGTCTCGTCGCTCGCGGTCAGCCGGCTCGTGATAATGCAGGGCATTTCCGGCACCGGCAAGACATCTTTATCGTACGCTTTCGGAAAATTTTTGCGTCACGAGGCTTCGATCGTGCCGGTACAGCCGTCGTGGAAGGACAAGACGGACATGCTCGGCTATTACAACGAATTCACCGGCAATTTCACGGAAACGGAGCTGCTCTGCCGCCTCTACGAGGCGAACGACAGCGACGCCGTCTTCATAACCGTACTCGACGAGATGAATATCGCCCGCGTCGAATATTATTTCGCGGAATTCCTCTCCGTGCTCGAGCTTCCCGAGCTTGAATCGAGAAAGATCGAGGTCATATCGGACACCGCCGACAACGACCCCGAGCTTTTCGACAACGGCAGACTTACCGTGCCGGACAACGTCTGGTTCGTCGGCACCGCAAACAACGACGACTCGACCTTCGCTATCTCAGATAAGGTTTACGACCGTGCTATGCCTATCAACATCAACAGTAAAGGTATTGCGTTTGAGGCAGAGTATCAAGAGCCGATCTTCATCAGCTATACGCACCTTGAAGACGAGTTCCACAAGGCGCAGGCAGAGTATCAGGTTCCGCAAGAAATCCTCGACAAGATCAACAAACTGGACGACTACGTCATCGAACACTTCCGTTTGGCGTTTGGTAACCGTATTGTCAAGCAGCTCAAAGAGTTCGTTCCGTCCTACTGCGGCTGCTGCGGCGGCACAAGCGGTATGCTTGACGGTCTTGACTACGTCCTCTGCAACAAGATCTTCCGTAAGTTTGAGTCCCTCAACTTGTCATACATCCGTGACGAGATCGACGGCTTGATTTTGTACCTCAGCGAGTTGTTTGGCGAAGAGGAAATGCAAGAGTCCAAAGAGTACATTAATAGACTTAAAAAGTTGTTCTAATACTCTTAGAAATTATACATTATGGTCAATCTTATACATACTTTGTATGTATAAAAATATAAAACAATCAGTAGATTGCTCAAAAGGGAACTATGTCCGAAAATAAGATAACACGCGACGTTTATAAGCAATATGCTAAAAAGAATTGTCAACGTTCTCGAATGGAGAGGACTTTTATGAGCAATTCAGAAAACGCGTCAACAAGGGTGCGAGTGAAGTAAAGCTCTCTAAAAAACGTCTTATCCAAGATATTTCTATTGACTGGATTGACACAATTGAAGAGATTTTGCCTAACCTTGATACTATCGTCCGTAACCCAAGAAAATTCATCGTTCAAGAAGAAGATATTGTTGACGTTTCGCTTGCAAGAAGTATTTCAACCGAATCAGTCAAATACCTTGCTCAGCACACAAATATGATTTCAAAGGTTGACAAGGACGGCAGTGTTACGCCGAGTAAAATCCTCAACATCACAAAGGAAGAATCCTTTGAAATCTACGAAAACAGATTTATTTATACGCTTCTTTTGAAGCTCAAAGACTTCGTCACGATGCGCTACGACAAGATCAAACGCGCATCGGCGACGCAGGACGTTCTTGATCTTGAAATCGAGTCTCGTTTCAATCTTCCAAGCAAAAAAATCACCTATCGCACAGAGTATCTCGCGCAGCTTTCATTTGACGAAGTCATGCGTCTTGACCCAGATACGCTCACCAAGATCGAGCGTGTTGCAAAGATCGACCGCATCATCACGGACTTCTTGTCTTCGTCATTTGCAAAATCAATGAGAAACTCCGCGCCCGTGCGCCCGCCTATTATGCGTACGAACGTCATTTTGAAAGAGCCAAACTTCAAAAAAGCTCTTACTTTGTGGCAATTTATTGAGACGTACAACGCGACGGCAGGTTTTTCCACATCCGACGAAGTCGAAGAAATCTCGGTTGAAACTGCAGATGCTGACCGTATAAGAGACATGGTGACTTTGAACACCATGCTTTTTGAGAGCATCTACGACCAGTTTGAGACGGATATGGACATGGAAGACAAGGAGTTTGCGGACTTCTTGCGCGTTGGCGATATGGACTTCCAAAAAGACCAAATCGACCGCGACGAATATGCTCAAAAGCTTGACAACGAGATCAAAGACCAAGACGAAGAAGAGAAGGTTGAAGAAGTCAAACCAACCGAAAACAACGAAGCAGAGACCGAAATCGAACCTCCGCCACCTGAAGAAAAGGAGAAGGAAGAGGTTGAAGTCGAAAAGATCGTTGAAAAGGAAGTTGTGGTCGAAAAGGTCGTCGAAGTGGAGAAGTTCAAAGAGCTTCCGCCAAAAGATATGGACGATCAACCTGACCTTGAGCCGGACGCAGACAAGTTTGACCAACACTTGTTTGAGGTCAGAAAGCTCTTCAAACGTCCTGACGGCGACAAAATCAAACAAGAAGAGATTATACGTGTCAAGGATGCAATTGACCGCTGCTTGACCGCATATAGACGTATAAAGCAGGAAGAACTCGAAGAGAGAGACAGACAAGAACGTATCCGCAGAAGAAAACTCGATATCGAGAAGCGTGCGGCGGCGTTCAGAAAGCAACGCGACGACATTATCAGCGGCGCTATGAAGCCGGAAGACTCCGTCTACTTTGGCGTGGATCCGTTTGCGGCACAACGTGCAAAGATAGAGGAAGAAAAGAGATTGCGCGCGCGTGAAGAAGCCAAGAAGCTTCTTGTCAACAAGAACGAGCGTCTTGATCTTGACAATCCTGACATTGAGGGCGTCCAAAAAGAGATTGCCGCAATGGAAGAGGAAAACAAGAAACGCAAGAAGAAGAACAAGAAGATTGACCAAGGTCTTGACAGGCTTGATGCTCTTATGCCGATTGAAGGCGAAGAGAATATGCATTTCCCGAAATACGCCGAACCTGCTGAGGAAGAGGAAAAGGAAGAGCCTCAACAAGTGCAAAATGAAGTTGTTGAAGAGCAACCTCAACCAAAGCCAAAGAGCCAAAGAAAGCAAAAAATCCGTATATCTAAAGAGGAATCTTCAATTGATCCATGGAGCGGCAACGCATCATCCGTCGCGCTTTATGAAAACATCAATCCGGGCGACGCAAGCAAGTCGCACGTGGGCGGCATAAATCTCCGTGGAGATTTAGGACTCGCGCCGTGGGGCGAAGGCAAGATATCCACATCCAACTTGGCAGAGAAAGCTTCCAAGCAGAAAGCGGCTGAAAATAAGGATGAAAAAGAGCCTGAAAAACAGGAAGAAAAGCCAAAGAAACCAAGAAAGCCGCGTACTCCAAAGCCAAAGCCGGTAGAGGATGAGCCAAAGGTTCCTGAAACAGCAGACGAAACTCCGATTGTGCCTCAAGAAGAACCAAAGGCAGAACCGGAAGTGCAAGCGGAAGAGAAGCCGAAGAAGCCGCGCAAACCACGCACTCCAAAGGCGGAGGGAGCGAGCGAACCGACAATTTCGCCGACAACAGCCAATCAAAAATATTCCAAGCCAAGCGGCAAAGCAAAGAACATAACCGCGGTGGATGAAAACAAAGTTCAGGTTGGTGGAATAAGCGGACTTGACGATCCATGGAGCTTTTGATAAACAACAATTATTGCGACACTTTTTGTGTCGCAATTATATTGAAAAATGACAAAAATTGATATATCTTTGATATATCAAAAATGAATATTATGGCAGAAAAAACAAAGCATAAAATGACAAAAGCAAGAAAGATTTACAATATCGTATCCACGATTATTGTTGCTTTGATATTTGTTGGTTTGATTGCGATTGTTGCCATGATGTTCATACAAAAAAAGAATGGACAAGACAGCAAAATCTTTGGCTATTATATGTATGACGTCGTCACTGACAGTATGACGCCGACAATTGAGCCAGGCAGTGTTATTTTGTCAAAAGCAGTGAAGAGCGAGAATGAACTTGCCGAGGGCGACATAATCACATTTATCGCGCCGAGCGGGGCACTCAAAGGCTACAATGAAACGCACAGAATTGTGCACATTGAACGCAACGAAGACGGCTCAATCAAGTATATAAAAACCGAGGGCGACAAATACAATCCCACATACTCTCCGTCTGCGACGGAGGAGATTGACGAGTGGGAACTCAAACCACAAGACGTCAAGGCAAAATATGTCAAAACATCAAAGTTTATTGGTGGGCTCAGGAACTTCCTGTCCAAGTGGTACGGCTATGTTGTTTTGATTGCTCTGCCGATGATTATTGTCATGATTTTGTTTATTGTCGGCTACGTCAAGGACAAGGCAGAAATTGCCCGCGAGGAAGAAAAGAAAAAAGCCCTTGAAAACGGTACAAATCTTGACAGCTTGACTGAGGAAGACAAAAAGCGTCTGCTTGAAGAATACTTGAAACAAACGGATGACAAAACGGAAGAAGGAAGTATTGGCGATAGCAAGGAAGACGCCGAGCCTTCAAACGAAGAAAAAGCCTAAGAAAACCACAACTTTTGAGGTTTGCAAAAAAATATTTTTATAAGCACGCAACACAATGCGTGTTTTTATTTTGTCAAAAATGACGGGTTTTGAGCAATCTAAACGGGAAAATTGCTTGAAAAATGTGATTGAAAACTTTGTTTTTTGAGAGGCGTTTTCCTATTGCGTTTTTGTTTCCTTTATGATAGAATCAATTGATATTATAAATATATAGGGTGGCAAAATGCTTGCAAAGATAAAGAGCTACACACTTGATGGACTTGCCGGATATGCTGTTGATGTTGAAGTTGACATCAATTCCGGTTTGCCAGGCTATGAGCTTGTTGGGCTTGCATCAACTGCAACAAAGGAGAGCAAGGAGCGCGTTCGTTCTGCAATAAAGAACAGCGGCTATTTTTATCCTACAAAGAGAATAACCGTCAATCTTGCGCCTGCCGACACAAAGAAGGAAGGTCCGTCTTTTGATTTGCCGATAGCTCTTGGCATACTTTGCGCATCCGACCAAGTTGAGGGCAGAAGATACAAGGACTATGTCTTTGTGGGCGAGCTTTCACTTGACGGCAAACTTCGCCACGTAAACGGCATTATGCCTATTCTCATCTCCGCGCTTCAAAACGGCGAGAAGAGATTTGTCATTCCAAAGGACAACGAACAAGAGGCAAGTTATATTGACGGCATAGAGGTTTATGCGCTTGAAAACCTGAGGCAAGTCGTTGACTTCTTGCAAGGCGAGGAGATTGCGCCCGTTGAAACGTCCAGTTATCAATCCACCTGCCAAACACACGGCTACGGCATTGATTTTGCGGATGTAAAAGGACAAGCGATTGCCAAACGCGCGCTTGAAATCGCGGTCGCAGGCGGGCATAACGTGCTTATGATCGGTCCTCCTGGCGCGGGCAAAACTATGCTTGCAAAGTGCGTGCCGACGATTATGCCTGAGATGACTTTTGACGAGGCGGTTGAAGTGACCAAGGTGCACAGCGTCGCGGGCATACTGGACAGCAGTGTGGGCATCGTGACAACAAGACCTTTCAGGACTCCGCACCATACGACGACTGTTCCCGCACTAGTAGGCGGCGGCGCAAAGGCAAAGCCGGGCGAAGTCAGCCTTGCAAATCACGGCGTGCTTTTCCTTGATGAAATGCCGGAATATTCGCGTCACGCGCTTGAAACGCTCAGACAACCTCTTGAAGACCGCAAAGTGACGGTGTCAAGAGTGTCGCAGAGTGTTGAATATCCCGCAAACTTTATGCTCATCGCGTCAATGAACCCGTGTCCTTGCGGCAATTATGGCTCAAAAACGCAGATTTGCCATTGCACGCCTCAGCAGATTCACAACTACGTGTCCAAACTCTCGGGTCCGCTTATGGACAGAATTGACTTGCAAATTGAAGTTGACAACATAACTTTTGACGAGTTTAGGACAAAAGGTGAAGCGGAGACGTCCGAAATTATAAAGCAGAGAATAAACGCAGTGCGCGATATTCAGCGCAAACGCTTTGCAAACGATGGCATTTTGACCAATGCGGAGATGTCTTCCGCACAAATCAACAAGTATTGCAAGATTGACAAGGATTCCGAGCGTCTGCTTTCCAAGGCGTTTGAGAGGCTCAACCTTTCCGCGCGCGGTACTACGCGAATATTGAAGGTCGCACGCACAATCGCGGACATGGAAGGCGCACCCGATATACAACCAAAACACATTGCAGAGGCGATTCAATATCGCGGACTTGACAGGAAATACAGCTGATGAGAACTTTTGAAGACCACATTTTGCTTGCGCTCGCCTGCGTTCAAGAGCTTGCCTTGAAGAAAAAGACAAGTCTTTTGGATATGGTTGCAGACGTAAACGAAATAATGTCTCCCGATGCAAAGGAGACGGTTTTCAAGGTGCTTGGCGACGAAGCCGCAACCGAGTTTTTTGAAAACATAGGCAAAATTGACAGTATTGAAAAGGACTTGGAGGTGCACGGCGTTGACTATATCACGTTTTTGGACGACGATTATCCCACAAATCTCTCTGAGATTTACGACAAGCCGCAAGTGCTGTTTTTGAAGGGCAACAAGGAGTGTTTGAATCTTGATTCAATTGCAGTTGTCGGCACGAGAAAACCAACGAGATACGGCTTTAAAATCGCAGACGAGTTTGCTCGCGAGTTTGCAGATGCGGGGCTCGTCGTGGTGTCGGGATTTGCAAGAGGCATAGACGCAACGGCGCACAAGGCGTGCGTTTCAACTTCCAACAAGACGATAGCAGTTTTTGCCTGCGGGTTGGACGTCGTCTATCCTGCGGAGCACAAAGGGCTCTACGACAGCATACTGCAAAACGACGGCTTGCTTGTCAGCGAGTATCCGCTCGGCGCGAAACCGCTTCAATATCATTTTCCCGAGCGCAATCGCCTGATAAGCGGCTTGGCACGTGCGGTATTTTTGCCGGAAGCTGCAAAGAACAGCGGTTCACTCATAACAATGAGGCTCG
>DBVQ01000023.1 GCA_002308155.1 Christensenella sp. UBA1260 | reverse complement strand
AGTTTGTTTTCAAGTTTTGCGTCAAACAAAAAGTCCTTGCCAGCCGAAACTCCCGGGCTCAATACGATGACGTCCGCACCCGAAAACACGCCAATACTGTTGGTCGCTCTCGTTGCAGACGGGTCATCATCATAGATTATCGCCTTTGCGCCCAAGTCGGTTGCAAGCATATATGCGGCGATTCCGCTCACGCCCGCGCCGTAAACAACCACGTTTTTGCCAATCACATCCATTTATGCCCTCGCAAATATCAGAGTTATTGCGCCCGCCAACATACTCACAACAAAATACAGCGTGACGATTTTGCTCTCGTGCATCCCCTTCATTTCAAGATGATGATGAAAAGGCGCCATCAAAAATACGCGTTTTTTTGTGAGTTTGAAGAAAAGCACTTGTACAATAACTGATATGCTTGAAAACACAAACATTATGCCTGCAACGGCAATCAAAATCGGGATTTTTGCAAAAACGGCAACCGTAGCCACTCCTGCGCCGAGCGCAAGCGAGCCGGTGTCACCCATCATTATCTTTGCGGGATATCCGTTGAACACGAGATATCCCAGCAACCCGCCGAGCAGACACACGCTGTATATCGTGAGCGAAAGCAGTTGTTTTGCATATTCCGCATCCCCCGCCGCCTCGGCATCGCGCCACAAAAAGAACAGCACGAGCGAAAACGCAATGAAATATGCCGCCGACGTGTAGCCCGCAAGCCCGTCCAGTCCGTCCGTCAAGTTGACGGAGTTGGTGGTTGCCACATAGACAATGACTGTGAAAATGATTATTCCCCATTTTATGTCAAGGCTTACGCCAAAGGGAAAAATCAATTCACCGCCGATAAATCTTGACGCATACACAAAATAGCCAACTGCAACGCCAAGTCCCAGTTGACCAATGATTTTTTGATACGCTTTGAGCCCGAGGTTTCTCGCATAATGGATTTTGATGAAGTCATCAAGAAAGCCGAGTATGCAAAACCCAACCATAACGGACACGGCAACGGCGGAAAATGCCGAAAACTCTATGAGCGGAAAGATTGTCGCGGGCAACAGAAATATAAACCCGCCCATTGTGGGCGTGCCGTTTTTTGCCTCGTGCTGTTTTACGTAGCCGAGCACCGTCTGTTTGGCTCTCAGTTTTGCCATAATCTTTATGACGAGCGGCGCAACTATGAGAGCAAGCAGAATTGAGGCAATAAAATACAGTAGTATTTTAATCCAATCACTCATCTCAGTTGCCCGTAGCGTGCCACCGCGTCAAAGTCGCTGTATGGGATTTTTCTGCCCTTGACTTCAAGATAGTTTTCGTTCCCTTTGCCGGCTATGACCAGCGTATCGCCCTCCTCCATTTCGCCAAGCGCAAAGCGTATGGCATCCACTCTGTCAACCACGCACTTGACATCCTTTATGCTCACGCCAAACTCAATATCGCGGATTATATCCGAGGGGTTTTCACCGCGCGGGTTGTCCGTTGTGATGACGATAAAGTCGCTATACTTGCTTGCAACCTGCCCCATAATCTTGCGTTTGAGCTTGTCGCGCTCTCCACCGCAGCCGAAAACAGTTATGAGCCGAGACTTCGTGAGTGTTCTGGCAGTAGAAAGCAGATTTTTGAGTCCATCAGGAGTGTGCGCATAGTCAATGATTATCGTGCCCTTGTCGTTTTTTAGGATTGAAAACCGCCCTTTCACCGACTTTATTCTGCGCACCGCGCGCATAATCTGCTCGCTGTCAATTTTGAGAATATGCGCAACCGTCATTGCGGCAAGCAAGTTATAAACGTTGAACTCGCCATAGAGTCCGGATTTTGCCTCAATAATATCGTCATCAAAGTTGCCGACAAAACTCACGCCGTCAATATTTTCTCTCACGTTCACGGCAAAACAGTCCGCGGGGTTAAAAAGCCCATAAGTCGTAGTTTTGAGTCCGCTCTCTTCAAGGCGTTTTAACAGTATGCGTCCACTCTCGTCGTCCACGTTGACAACGGCATGGCAAATGTATCTTTTGTCAAAATAAGACATTTTTACTCCGCAATAATTGTCGAAGTTTTTGAAATAATCCAAATGGTCCTGCGTGATATTTGTGAGCACGGCAATGTCCGCCACGATATTCCCGAGTTTTTCAAGATATATGGCGTGCGCGCTCACCTCTGCGATGACGACCTCAACTCCCTTTGCCCTCATTTTGAAGAGCAGTTCGTTGAGTTCATATGGGTCGGGCGTCGTCAGACTTTCGCCCACTCTCTCGCCGAGAATATAGTGCCCCTCCGTGCCGATGAGCCCCGTCTTCACTCCCGCAAACGTCAAAATCGAGTTGATATAGTGTGCGGTGGACGTCTTTCCGTTTGTGCCTACGATTGACACAAACTTCATATCTCTTGCCGGATTCAAAAACTTGTTTTCGCACACGGTTGCATACGCACGGCGCACGTCGTCCACGAGCACGTATTTTATGAGCGGGTCGGCAGGTTTTTTCTCCGTGAGTGCCACAAAGGGCACGGAAATATCGCCGAGATAGTTGTTGCCGTCGTCGCTTGCTCCTTCCATACAGCAAAAGAGGTCGTTTTCGCCCACTTCGTGAGAGTTGATTTTTATATCGTTTATGTCTGTTTGCAAGTCTGCGTTTGTGTCTAATACTTTTATGTTTTCAAGTAGTTTTTCAAGTTGCATGAGTAGCCTCCAAAAAGTTTGATACACTCATAATAATGAGTGTAGTTTGACTTTTCAACCCAATCGCAAAACAAGACACAAAAAGAAAAACTTCGCAGTCTTCGACTGTTTATTATTTGTATAATTCTTTGAAAATACTGAATAGACTGAATAGTTTGCAAGGCTGTCTTTTGTATTTGTCTTATGTCATGATTAGCACGACGTTTCTCTTGTCCACCGTGACACCTGCAAGCGGATATTGTGATTTGACCTTCTCCCCTTCGCCGTCAATCTCGCAGTACAGCCCAAGTTTTTCAATTTGACGTTTGGCGTCACCAACACTCATCCCCTCAAAACTCGGCAGTTCAAAAGGCTCTCCCACAAGTTCCGCCTCTTTGCCCGTATAGTTTGGCGCGATGCCGAGATACGCAAACGTGCTTTCAAAGATGTCCCCCACGAGCGGCGCGGCAACAAGCGAGCCGTAATACATATAGCCTTTTGGCTCGTCCACTATGAAGAGCACCGCATAGTGCGCGCCTTCCGTCAAAGAAAAACCAAGAAAAGACGAATAATATTTGCCGCTTGCAATCTGTCCGTTCTCATACTTTTGCGCCGTGCCCGTCTTGCCTGCGATCTTGTAGCCCGCAACGTACGCCCCTTTTCCGCTACCATTTTCAACGACGCGCGTCAAAAGTTCTCGCATAGTAGCGGAAGTGCTACTCTTTATGACTGTTTCACTCTGTGAAATATCTCCGCCCGACAAAATATTTCCGTTTGAGTCCGTCAAATAGTTCAGCACGTGCGGCACGATTTTATTGCCGCCGTTCACGACCGACGACGTTGCAGAGATAAGTCCTATCGGCGTGACGGCAACCGCCTGCCCGAAGCCGATGCGCGCAAGGTCAACGGTTTTCACTGCATTTTCGGCAATAAATATGCCACTCGTCTCGCCCGTCATATCAATACCCGTCTTGCTCGTGAGCCCAAATCTGCGCAGATATTCATAAAAAGTTGCAGTTCCAAGCCTCAAAGCACTGTCCATAAACACGCAGTTGCAACTCTGCTCCACGCCCTCGGCAAAATCTATTGAGCCGTGCCCCTTTGATTTCCAGCATCTTATTTTCTTTCCGTCCACGACACGCGAACCCGCGCAGTAAAATCTGTCGCTCACACTCACAACTCCTGCGTCTATCGCGCTTGCGGCAGTCAGTATTTTGAAAGTTGAGCCTGGTTCATACACAGACGAAACCGCCATACTCTTTGAAGTTGCAAACAAAGTTTGCAAATCGTCTCTCGGCACGTTGTTTAGGTCAAAAGACGGATATTCGCTGAGCGCAACAATCCCGCCCGTGTCATAGTCCATGACGATACAGTAAACCCCTTTTGGATTAAACTTCGCCACGGCATTTTGCACCGCTCCGTCCACTATCTGCTGAATATTTTTGTCAAGCGTGGTCACGAGGTTCAGCCCAGCAATAGACGGCATATAATAACTCCCTGCTCCCAAGTATGCTCTTCCCACAAGGTCGCTCTCCGTCAGGATTTGTCCGTTTGTGCCCACGAGATATTTGTTGTAATACGCTTCAAGCCCCGTCTGCCCATAGCCGTCAGACGAGCAAAACCCCAAAACTTGCGTCATAAAATCGCCATACGGATAATAGCGATAGTTGTTTTCTGCATAATAAATGCCTTTAAGGCCACTGGCATACACCCTTGTCAACTGTTCTTTCGTCGCCGATTTTGCAACCGTCACTTCACTCGTGCGCTTGGAAATCTTTTGCAAAGTGGAATCGTAGTCATAGCCAAACACTTCGGCAAGCAATCTTGCTACTGCGGGTTTGTCAGGAGTGTCGCTCGGGCGGACGTACAAAGTGTACTTTGTAGCGGTTGAAGCAAGCTGCTGCATATTGCGGTCATAGATTATTCCTCGAGGCGCATCCGTTGGGACGTCTCGCATCCATTCGTCAATGGCTTTTATCTGCAAATCCTCTCCCTGAACCACGATTACGTACGCCATTTTGACAAAAACCGCGCAAAACAAAAAGACCGCCAGTGCAACCACTATAGGCAGTCTTTTTGTTGGGTTATAAAGAAGATGTTTGAAAGTCGTTATAATAAAATAAGCGGCAAATTTGCCACTTATCTTTCGTCAATTTGTACTATAGCATTTCTCTCCATGTGTGATGATGGAGTTACTGCTTTACCCTTATTGATCTTGCCTGCATTTACAATGATAAGTACAGCAACAAGAGCAATAACTGCGATGTATGCGCCAAGAATGATTTTGCCCTTTGTATTAAGACGTGCATGCTTCTTTTCGCTTTGCACTGCTTCTGCTTTTTGAGCATGTCTCTTGAAGAGGCCAAGTCTTTGTGGTGCAACCACTGCTTCTTCCGCTCTATCGAAGATAGGACGACGGCTTACATCTGTATGTTCTAGCTTTGCTAGAAGTTCTTCATCAGACAATCTGTCATGATCATTTCTTGTATAAGCATAGAGATCTGTTGGAGCTTGTTGAACATATGTTTGTGCATAGCTATCTTGTGTATAGCCATTATATGTTTCAGGTCTGCGCTCAATGTTTTGATAAAACGCATAATCTCTTTGTTGATATTCGTTTTGTTGAGGGGTCGCGTAAGGTTGCGAAGCGGCATAATCTCTTACACTCTCTTCACTGCGCATTTCCATTGGACGCACTTCAAAATCATAGCGTGGTGTTTCCGAAGCCATGTTTCTTTGTGCAGTTCTCTGAGAATGGAACTCTTCATACGTTGGGAATTTGTCATAGGATTCCTGTGTCTGTTGTGTGTTTCTTCCAAGCAATTCATCAAGTGTGATAGCCATAATCTTATCTCCCTTTATTTCAACCCCAAAATTTTGCGAATTTATAATTTCTCTACGATACGAAGTTTCGCACTCTCCGATCGTGGATTCTTCTTTAGTTCTTCTTCACTAGCAGTGATCGGTTTTTTATTAACCAGTGCGACTTCCTGTACTTTCCCACATACGCACACCGGGAAGTCAGGCGGACATGTGCAAGCGAGATTTAATTCTTTAAAAACATTTTTTGTGATTCTATCTTCGAGCGAGTGGAATGTTATTACTGCCATTCGGCCGCCCTTTTTCAATCTTCTTGCCATTTCCGTTATGGCATCTGAGAGTTTTGCTAGCTCTCCATTGACTTCGATTCGGATTGCTTGGAATGTTCTTTTACAAGGGTTCCCGAATTTCCATCTAGTTTTTGCTGGATAGCTCATTTCAACGATCTTTGCAAGTTGCAACGTTGTTGAAATTGTTTGCTTCTCTCTTTCTTCTGCGATGTTTTCAGCAATACGTCTTGCCAATCTTTCTTCGCCATAGTCCCAAAGGACTCTTGTTAATTCATTAACACTGTATTCGTTTACGACATTGAAAGCTGTTAGGTATTGGCTTCTGTCCATTCTCATATCGAGCGGAGCATCTTTCGTATAACTGAATCCCCTTTCTGCATTATCTAGTTGATAACTAGATACACCGAGGTCGAGAAGTATTCCATCCACTTCGCCGATGCCAAGAGCATCGAGGTCGTGAATCATATTTTTGTAATCATCATGGACAAACGTTACAATGTCCTTATATGGTGCGAGTCTTTCGGCTGATGCCATTAGAGCATCTTCGTCTTTATCGAACGCAATCAGTCTGCCGGTTGTTAATCTCTTTACAATTTCAGATGAATGCCCTGCTCCACCAACGGTGCCATCGACGTATATTCCGTCCGGCTTTATGGCAAGTCCTTTTAGGACTTCATCAAGCATCACCGGGATATGAGCAAATTCCATCTTTACACCTCTTCGCTTGCAAGTCTCTTAAGAATGTCATCAAGTTTTTGAGGAGTCAAATCACCATAAACTCTATTCCACTTGTCAGCTGGCCAAACTTCTACATATGTAGCTTTACCAACAAACACAAGTTCTTTTTCGATATCAAATGCTTTTTGGAAATCTTTATCAAGGTTGAGTCTCAATTGAGCATCAAGCTTTGCATCAGATCTTGAAAGGCCAAAGAGATAAGTCGCTATTGCTCTCTTCTTCTCATTCTTTGGATCGAGCGGATTGAAGTTGATGTATTCGCCGAAAAGTTCTGGAACCAAATGTTTTGGAAGAAGCAAGAAACTTCCGCCTCCGCCAGGCATAATATCAAAACTTTCCCCGAGTACTTTTGCAAAGTTTGCAGGGATTCTGACACGGTTCTTATCATCAAGCATATAGTGGTAAGTTCCGTAGATGAAGTTTTGATTTTGAACGAGTTCCATTTTGCACCTTTTACACCGCACACACGAGAGCATGCGAGACTATTTGTACGCTCATTTTATATCAGCATTTTGAGTTTGTCAATAGTTTTTTTCCACTTTTTGCCCACTTTTTTAAAATTTCGCTATTTTAGCCTATTTTTTTACCATATTTTTGAGAAAATTTTAACCTAATTTAGTTTACAAGTCAACTTATTTTTTGGTTGTTGCTACATTAATAAAAATTGATAAAAATTCGACGATTTTTTGCTGAATTTTATCTCCAAAAATTGTTAAAAGATTGAATAATAATCCTTAAAATTCAATATAAAAAATTGTTATTCTAAAATCATTAAAAAATAAAAAAATAAAATCCATATGCTAACGTATAACTCTATTAAAAGAATGTGTTTATCCATAAAACTA
>DBVQ01000100.1:7909-21907 GCA_002308155.1 Christensenella sp. UBA1260 | reverse complement strand
TTATATTCTCTTTCTCTAGCTTGGCTGTTAATGTGAGAATATTTAAATCTTTTGTCATGATTTGATAATTCACTAGGAATCATATCAAAAATAGATGAAACATAAATTGGGTTTTCGTTTTTTTGTTTGGCGAAATCATCGCGATATAATTCTATTATTTCTCTTTTGATTTCTTCTGCTTCTATTAGACTCTTGGTTTTTAAATAAGTCGATAATGGTGCAGGCATTCCCCCAACAAATAAATACTCTCTAAATTTTAAATAAATTTTACGATATGCTACGCCAAGTATTTTTTTCTTTTCAAAACATGTATTCATCAAATCAAGAGACAAATCATCATCACATGCTTTTAAATATTCTGTAAAAGAAATAGGATTTACATCTATTTTTGTTTCCTCACTAGGGAGTAAATAGTCCTCATCATCGTATGTTTTTACAATTGAAGCTAAAGAACCAGTTTCAATAATATCATATCTTCCATCAAGCAGTAACGTTTTAATAGCTTGTCTTGCAGGTTTAAATAATTGGATTTCGTCTAGAATTATTAACGATTCTCCTGTGTACAGCTTTTTGGAAAATGACGTTTCTAAAACTGAATAAAAATAATCTAAATCATCTAATTCATTTATAAATAGATTTTTTAGATTATCATTTGCCCTATCAAATGATATTTTAATAAATGATTTATATTCTTTATGAGCTAGTTCAAGTGCTAAAGCAGATTTTCCAACTCGTCTAGCTCCTCTCAAAAATAAAGCATTATGATTTCTTGCCTTCCTATTTTTCCAATCCAACAATTTGGAATAACAATCTCTTTCAATATAACATCCTTTTTTAATAGCAAGTTCATATTCATCGTTATAATCATTAGCCATAGTATCAACCTCCATGTTTAGTATATACACATTACCACAAAACTGCAAGCAATTTTATATAATTTACCACAAAAATGCATAATTATTTTTAAATATTACCACGAAATAGCAAATATTTTTTTGTGTAATTACCACAAAAGTGCTAAAAATAATTGTAAAAAAATAATAATACGAACTCCAACTTCACGTCAGGGTTCGTATTATTTTGTTTGGTGCGGTCAACAGGACTTGAACCTGCATGAACTAATATGCTCATAAGAACCTGAATCTTACGCGTCTGCCAATTTCGCCATGACCGCGAGCAAGGGTATTTTATACTATCGGTATGGCAAAGTCAATAATATTTAGTCTAAATAGAGATGTGTTTGTTCTATATTTATATATAAATAATAAAAGATGTAAAAATCGTTTGACAAAAATGCGGTGGTTTGATAAAGTATTACCCGAGCCGCTCGAAAGTGGTTTTTTAAGTCAAGCGGAAAATGCTTGCACCTATGTCGGCGAGACTGGTTAGAGGAGGTAATACAATGTACGCAATTATTGAATGCGGCGGCAAACAATACAAGGTGGCAAAAGACGATCTCGTCAGAGTTGAAAAACTCGATGCAGAAGTCGGAGCAAAAGTTGAGCTCAAAGCCCTTTTGGTTGCTGACGACAAGGGTAATGTGAAGGCTGGCGACGCTGCAAAAAACGCAAAGGTTTTGGCAGAAGTGAGCGCACAAGACAAGTATCCAAAGGTTCTCGTCTTCCATTACAAATCCAAAAAGCAAATCAGAAAGCGTCAAGGTCATCGTCAACCGTACACCGAGTTGAAGATAGTCTCAATCGAGGGCTAATATGACCAAAGTAAGGTTTCAAAAATACGACGGAAAGTTTGTGGGCGTTGAGTGCTCAGGGCATTGCGACTATGCAGACGAAGGCGAAGATATCGTTTGTGCGTCACTAAGTTCAATCGTCCAAACGGCAGTTCTCGGCATAATGAGCATCGTGGGCGTTAATATCGGCTACGAGGTCAACGAGAAGGACGGATATCTCAAAGCAATCCTTCCAAAAACTCTCACAGATGAGCAAGCGCATGACGCGGACGTCATTTTGAAAACCGCATATCTCGGGGTGTCCGACCTCTACGAAAACTTTTCGGACTTCATTTCATTGGAGGTAGAATAATATGTTTATTAACATTCAATTGTTCGCTCATAAAAAAGGTACTGGTTCTTCACACAACGGTCGTGATAGCGAGTCCAAGAGACTTGGACCAAAGCGCGCCGATGGTCAATATGTTCTCGCAGGCAACATTCTCGTTCGCCAAAGAGGCACAAAATATCACCCAGGCAACAACGTCGGCATCGGCAAAGATGACACATTGTTTGCTCTCATCGACGGTACAGTAAAGTTTGAGCGTGTGGGTAAATTCCGTAAGCAGGTTTCCGTTTACGCAGACTAAAAAAACGGCACTATTAGGCGAATAACTTCGTCAACTACAACAAATAAACGCCACCGTGTACGCAGTAGTACACTGGGTGGCGTTATTTATTTTGTTTCCTTGTTCTTCATCCAAATATTGCCGTTTTTTGGTGTTATTATTCATCAAAATTGAGCAGTTTTTGGATGTTTGGTATGGTCGGGCGTGAGCACGATGTTCACTTTTTCGAAGACGGAATTGGAGCCGCAGGGCGGCGACCGCTGTGAGGAGTGAGCATACGGACAGTACGCATCGACGGCGGGCTTCGGTTTTTATCCGCCCAAAGATGCGTGGCATAATGAGTGAACGGTACTTGGGCGAGGGACGACGGGTCGTCCCAAAGGTGGTGGGACCCGCTTGCGGGGTAATCACTTTGGGAAGAACCTTACGAAGGAGAAAGGCAACTTTATTTAGGGTTGATTGACGCAAAGCATATCAAAAAGGCACTCATTTGAGTGCCTTTTGTTGTAGTTGACAATGCAGGTCGCTAAATCACGCGGTTTTTAATCGGATTTCTTTTGATCGCAAAGCTTCCAATAAGCTGCGACATCATTTTCGTATTCGCCGTAGTACTCATACCAGACGGGCATCATAAACGGTCTTGGTTTGTGCTCAGGGAGTTCACGCGCAAGGGAGTCAATGCCGTTTTGGATGTATTCGGCAATGAGGCGACGCTCTTCGCGGTTTGGGAGATCCGGATTGTAGGCAATCGGTTCGCCAATAGAGATCACGTGGTTTTGATTTTCGCAATAGACAGGGTAGAACTTGACGCATTTGCCGGTCTTTTTATAGTACATTCTGCCGACGTCTGCAAAGCCGTCGTACACCGTGCTGACATATTCGGTTGCGCGGACAGGGGATTCAGGGAAGATGACGAGGTCCTTGCCTTCTTCAAGTGCTTCGACGCTCTCTTTGAAAGTCTCCATAATTCGTCTATCATGATAAACGATGATAGGATCTCCGCCTGTGAGCAATCTGCGCAAAAGCGGCATGAGCATCTTGGATACGAGCCTATAAAACCATTTACACTTTTTTGAACGCCCAAAAAAGCCGTCATGGAAGAAGTAGTTTGGACCGACCTTTTTGTCCATCGCATAAGAAATCACCCATGTCTTGTGCGGACGCTTGAAATAGAGCGTCATAAGCGCAGGGCCAATCGCTCCCGAGTGATTGCATAGGAATACTGCCGGTTCGTCAGCGTGAAGTTCCTGCTTGGATATTGTCTCGCTCTTTTTGAAAATCAATTTTGCGAGAGGGGACATAATTTTTGCAAATGGACTTACTTTCATAATTTTAATATATCATATTTTTGACGTTTTTGCAACCAACTAGTTTTTGGTTGAAAAAAACATTTTATATTGTTATAATATAAATATTATGAAGGAAGTTTTTACGATAGAAAAAACGCCGACGTTTGACGTATGGCAGACGCTCGATTGCGGACAGGTGTTCAGGTTCAAACAGATTGACGGCGGATACAGGATTTGTGCGGGCAGACACTGCGCGGACATAATTGACCTTGGCACTAAATATCGCTTTGAGTGCGACGACGCGGAGTTTTTCAAGCACTATTTTGATTTTGACACGGACTATCGGGCATTGCAAGTTGAGTGCGCAGACGGCGGCATGGTGAGCGAAGCCATTGAATATGGCAGAGGCATACATATTTTGCGTCAAGATCCTAAGGAGACGATCTTTTCCTTCATCATTTCACAAAACAATCATATCCCGCGCATCAAGGGGATTATTGAGCGCATTTGCGATGCGCTTGGCGATGACATGGGAGGCTATCATGCTTTCCCAACTGTTGAGGCACTTGCAAATGTGGGCGAGGAGTTCTATGCAAAGCTTGGTGCAGGCTATCGCGCGGCGTATCTTGATAGAGTTGCAAAAGCCCTTGTCGGCGTTGATTTTGAAGAGTGGAAAGCCCTTTCAACGGACGCACTTCGCGTAAAGCTGTTGTCCCTCTACGGCGTGGGGAGAAAAGTTGCTGATTGCATCTTGCTTTTTGGCTTCAACAGATTTGACGTTTTTCCTGTCGATACATGGATAAAAAAGGTGTTTGAAGAAGAGTACAAAAATGTGCCAGCTGACAAAATGGCCACTTTATTGATACAAAAGTATGGTTATCACGCTGGTTTCGTGCAACAATGGTTATTTTTTTATAAAAGAAATGAAAAAAATAGTGACAAAGTATAGACAAAATCAAAGTTTTATTATAAAATATATTTTAGTTATAAATATGATAAAGTACAGCATACAATTTTGTGCTGTAAAAGAGGAGAAAATCTATGGCAAATTCAAAGAAATATGTTGTCCTCGCTGATATCGAAAGTGTCAGAGTTCCGTTCGGTGTTTTTGCATCCGCTCTTGAGGAACTTTCTCGCATCGGCGAAATCGCAGCTTGCAAGTTCTACGGATATTCCGCAAAGCGTACAAAAGACTACGGTGAGTTCATCCAAGAAAACAGCTATGATGCACTCTCCGCACTTCCAAAGAAGAGAAAAGGCAAACTCGACCTCCGTCAAGTCATCGACGCAGCAAGACTTGCTCAATTCCCAAATATCGACGGTTTCTTCCTCATTTACGGAAACGGCGACATCACTCCACTTATCGCATATTTGAAAGCATACGGCAAGGACGTCGTTGCCGGCGTTTTGGAACCAGACAAGAACTCCGTTCTCTGCAACAAGGTCATCATGCTTGATGCCAATGCGACAACACAAACAGTTTTGAATGCAGGCTACAAGAGAGTCGGCGCAGCAGCACCAGCTCCAAAGAGAAGACCGGTTGCTCATCCACAAGCAGCACCTGCTCCACAACCTGTATATCAAGCTCCGGCACCTGCACCAGCACCGGCACCTGCACCAGCTCCTGCTCCAGCACCTGCACAAAACAGCGAAGACGATGCTCAAATGAAACTCTTGCTCGAGCAATTCAACAAGATTCTTGCGGGCGACTGATTCAAAAAACAAGTCAATCTTATGTGCGTATCCAATTAGGATGCGCACATTTTTTATGACTTGTTTTTTGAATCCCCTTCGCGCACAACATTGCGCCTAAACCGTACAAGAACAAAATGACTCAAATCGGTATTTCGGTGCAATCTTGTGCTTGAGGGCGTGCCCATGTGGCACGCATTTTTTTACTTGTTTTTTGAATCCCCTTCGCGCATAAGATTTCCGCTGAACCGTCAGGGCTACACAGCACTCAATTTGGTGTTCCGCGGCAATCTTGTGCTTGAGAGCGTGCCTATGCGGCACGCATTTTTATGGTTTGGTTTTTGAACCTGTTTCGCGCATTTAAACAAATGAAAAGCCTTCTCAAAATGAGAAGGCTTGTTTTGATATAAAAGGGATCAATCCCTCAAAAACTTTTTACTGCTGTGTTTTCGTAGGTGCAGAAGCGGATGGTGTAGCCGTTGTCTTCTTGCGGTTCGCCGACTTCAATGAGTTTCCATTCGGGGAGCAAGTCAAGGTTTTCGTGAAAAACTTCCGCGCCGCCGTCTGCATCTACCTTTGTCACATAAGCATATTTGCAATATGGCAGGGGTGTGCGATACATCATTGCGCCACCAATGACATAGGTGTTGTCAAGGTCTTGCGCCTTCAAAAGCTCAAAGAGCTCGTCAAGCGACTTTGCAAGCACGTAGCCTCTTTGTTTGGCATCCTTGTCCTCTCCGTCGGGATTGAGCACGATGTTCAGGCGATTTTTGAGTGGCATACCGTTTGGGAAAGAACGGAGAGTGTTGCTCCCCATAACGACCGTCTTGCCCTTTGTGTGTTCAACAAAGTGGCGCATATCGGCTTTAAGGTCAAACAGCAAGCCGTTTTTCTTGCCAAGCCCCCATTTTGAATCCGCTGCAAATATAGTATTCACTTTTTGTCTCCTGATTAAATCGCGACCTCGATTTTTTTATCCAATTTGTGGTATTGATAGTTTTCAAGTTCAAAATCGTCGACAGTGAAGTCATAGAAGTTTTTGATGTCCGGATTCATCTTGAAGGTTGGAGCAGGATATGGTTCTTTCTTCAAAATCTCTTCCACAATCGGGATGTGTCTGTCATAGATGTGTGCGTCGCTGATGACGTGCACAAACTCGCCGACTTCAAGTCCGCTCACTTGCGCCATCATGTGCACGAGGACGGAGTATTGCACAACGTTCCAGTTGTTGGCTGTCAAGGTATCTTGGCTGCGTTGGTTGAGGATTGCATTGAGCTTGCCATCCGTCACGTTGAAAGTCATAGAATACGCGCACGGATAGAGGTGCATCTCGTGCAAATCTTGGAAGTTGTAGATGTTGGTGAGGATGCGGCGGGATTGCGGATTGTTTTTGAGGTCGTAGAGCACTCTGTCCACTTGGTCAAACTCGCCCTCCGGATAGATGTGCTTTATGCCGAGTTGATAGCCGTATGCCTTGCCGATAGAGCCCGTTTCATCCGCCCAGCTGTCCCAGATGTGAGAGTTGAGGTTGTGAACGTTGTTGCTCTTCTTTTGCCAAATCCACAAAAGCTCGTCAATTGCAGACTTGAAAGCCGTACGACGAAGCGTTATGATTGGAAACTCTTTTGAAAGGTCATAGCGATTGACTACGCAAAACTTTTTGATTGTATGCGCAGGTGTGCCGTCTTCCCAAACAGGGCGGACAGGCAAGTTTGCGTCGCTGACGCCGTTGTCCAAGATATCTCTGCAAGTTTTGATAAAAATCTGGTCTGCAATGCTCATTGTATTCTCCTATGTTATGCCTTTGGCATAAAACTTTATTCTTCAATTTTTAGTTGATCGTTCAAGGAACGAACGAGGTCAATCGGGAACTTGACGACAGCTCTGTCGTAGGTGACGAGGCCGTTGATTTCGTCCTCGACGTCGCTCACTTGCGTATAGACCGTTGCGGACAATCCCTTCTTGATGTTTGGAATAATCTTCTTTTCGTACAACTTCTTGAACGCGTTGGTGAGTGCCTCAGGGGAGTGATAGATGCGATAGCCAAACGGCTTGTCGTTGAATGTGTGTCCCTTTGTCTTGTAGGCATATCCGCCAAACTCGCTGAGGAGCAAGCATCTGTCGTCCTTTGGCATGATGATTGGCGTGAAGTAGATGTGCATACTCTTTGCCTCAGATGAGCCCTTGATGTATCTTTCTTGGTCGTTCCAACCGCTGACAGAGTCAATCATACGCGTTGGATCAAGCTTTTCCATGCGGCGAGTGATGCGGACGGAGTCAAATTGTCCCCAGCCTTCATTGAAGGCAACCCATGTGTTGATGCACACGCAGTTTTTCAAGTGGTTCATTGTGATTTCAACTTCGTTTTCAAACTCTTCTCTGCCTTCTTCGTCAGCGCGTGCCAAACGTTTGTAGCCGATTTCGTTGTCGTCTCTTATGTGCAAGTTGAGGGCACAGGCAAGCAAGCCGATATACAAGAAGTTGTATTTTGTGCCGCCGGTCACCATATCTTGCCAGACGAGGAGACCTTCTTTGTCGCAGTGATAGTACCATCTCATCGGCTCAATCTTGATGTGCTTTCTTATCATATTAAAGCCCATGGACTTGACAAGTTTGACGTCCCACTCAAGCGCCGCATTGGACGGAGGAGTGAGCATACCGTCTGACCAATAGCCTTGGTCAAGCACGCCGGTGTTGAAATATGGCTTGTTGTTGAGTCCCATACGCTTGACACCATTCTTGTCGCGCACCCAGCTAAACTTGCGCATGCCAAAGTAAGATTTGACAACATCTTTGCCGACTTTGAACGCGAGGTCATAGAGTTTTGGATGTTCAGGGGACCAAAGTTCGTATTCGTCAAGTTTGAGGCTTGCTTCGTCTCCTGCAAATTGTCCAGTTGCAAGAACTTTGTCGCCGTCATAGATGACAACGTCAACAGGAGCATCGCCGACTTTGTCAAACTTCAAGTTGAGGCAGTCGTTGTCGATGTCCGGGACGATTGTGACGTCTCTCAAATACTCTTCTGGCATGCTTTCAATCCATACGCTCTGCCAAATGCCTGATTGTGGGGTGTACCAAATGTCGCCACGTTTAAGCGATTGTTTTGCGTGTGTGTGATAGCTTGAATCCGTTGGGTCGGTGACCACGAGTGAAATTGAGTTTTCGCCCTCTTTGATTGCATCCGTCACGTCAATTTCAAAAGGCATATAGCCGCCTCTATGCTCGCCGACGGAGATGCCGTTCAATGTGATGTGGCACTCAAAATCAACTGCGTCAAAGTGGATGACGGTGTGTGCCTTCAAAAATGCGGCAGGAACGTCAAAGGTGCGATGATAATAGAGTGCATCCTTTGGAGATACAAACGTGCCTTCCGGAAGTCCGGAGAGGAGACACTCAGGGGAGTACGGAACGAGAATCTTGCCTTGATAGCGACCTGTGAAAGTTTCGCTCTTGCGAAGAATTGCATAATCCCATTTGCCGTTCAATGTGATATAGCTGTCCCTTGCAAATTGGGGACGTGGATATTCTGAAAGTGGTATTTCGCTCACTTCAAATGGTGTGCGAAGTCGTCTAGTTGCCATATAATCCTCCATATATAGTAATAAACTTTCTATTAGTATACCATATATTCTGTCACTCTTCAAGAACAATTTGCAAAATAGCGCATTTTTTGACAATAATCGTACGGCTGTATTGACAAAACTTTGAAAATATATGATATTTTCATATTCTTTTTTGTTTTTTCAAAAATAAGTTGCCTATTTGGCAGGAAGGTGCTACACTAAAAGCACATAGGAAGTAGTAGAATATTGCGCGTTAAGTGCCGGTTGGACGCGGGGTGCCAACGGACGAAGAACTTGCGAGTTTGCGATGCGATATTCACTCCGGGCTTGCCGATATACGACAAACTTTTTTGGAGACGCTTCCTAGGAGGCGTCTTTTGAATTATATTGAAGCGACAAATTGGATAAAAAACATTGAGCGTGCGGGGAGCGACTACGGCATTGAGCGTATGCGTGAACTTCTTGTTTTGCTTGACGAACCGGATACGTCGCTCAAATATGTTCATATTGCGGGCACAAACGGCAAGGGCTCGGTCAGCGCATATCTCACTTCGGTTTTGAAAGAGGCGGGCTACAAGGTTGGCACCTACAATTCGCCGTCCGTATTCCGCTACAACGAGCGCTGGCTCATAAACGGCGAACCGCTTGGTGATGAACTCGTGGCAAAGTATCTCACGATTGTGCGCGAAACGATAGAGGCGGAGCAAAAGCTCAGAGAGGCGTTTTCGCTTGACAAGTTTCAACCCACGGCGTTTGAGATTGAAACAGCGGTTATGTTCCTCGCATTTTATGAAGCGGAGTGCGACATCTGTGTCTTGGAGACAGGACTCGGCGGACGCTGGGATGCCACTAACGTAATTTACGATAAGGAACTTGCCGTTATAACGCCGATAGGCCTTGACCACTGCGCGATACTTGGCAACACTCTCGGCGAGATAGCAAGCGAGAAGGCGGCAATCATAAAAGACGTGGGCGTGACTGCCAATCAAGCTCATGAAATCATGGAGCAGATACGTCATCCGTACGTGTTTGAAGACGGCAAAAGAGTTGACAAAACTCCGCGCATTGAAGTTGCAAAAAAGCCTGAGTTTTTGAGTGCCGATATTTGTGGGCAAAAGTTTTTGTATGACGGCAAAGAATATGAAATCTCTTTGCTTGGCAGACATCAAATTGACAATGCTTCACTTGCTATTTGCGCCGTTCAAGAGCTTGTCAAAAAGCACTGGGACATAAGCGATGAAGCACTTAAACGTGGGCTCAAAAACACCGTATGGCACGCAAGGTTTGAAATTGTCAAAAATGCAGAACAAAGGTTTAATATAGTCGTTCCGGCAAGAAAAACCCTTGTTTTTGACGGTTCACACAATCCGCATGGTGCCAAGACTTTGGCGGACGGACTCAATGAGTTTTTCAAAAATAAGCGCATAGCACTTGTGCTTGGAATACTCAAAGACAAGGACTATGAGGGCGTTGTAAAAACGCTTGCTCCGTGTGCGGACGAGGTGGTTTGCATCACTCCGCCGTCTCCGCGTGCGCTTGAAAAAGAGGAACTCGAAGAGGTTGTTTTGAAGATCAAAAAAGAAGAAAACTTGACACTTAAAACAAGTGTAAACAGCAATATTAAAGAAGCGGTGCAAGAGGCACTTTCTCGCGACAATGACGTCGTGGTGCTCTGCGGCTCGCTGACACTTTTCTCCGCGCTTTGAGGAGAAAGGAGGCATATATGGTTGACAAAAACAGAATTGAAAAAGCGGTTGCCGAGATACTCCTAGCAATCGGCGAAGACCCAAATCGCGAAGGGCTCAAAGATACGCCTGAGCGCGTTGCACGCATGTATGAAGAACTCACGGCAGGCTATCACGACAACGCAAGCGAGCATCTTTCTCGCACGTTTGGCGAGAGTCGCGGTGAACTTGTGCTTGAAAAGGACATAGCGTTTTCAAGCATGTGCGAGCATCATCTCATGCCGTTTTTCGGCAAGGTGCACGTAGCGTACATCCCAAACGGCAAGGTGGTTGGGCTCTCAAAACTTGCGCGTGTGGTTGAGGTGTATTGCCGTCGTCTGCAACTTCAAGAGCGTATGAACGCGGAGATTGCGGATGCAATTTGGCAAGAACTCTCTCCAAAGGGCGTCTTTGTCGTCGTGGAGGCGGAACATACTTGCATGACCGCAAGAGGCATAAAAAAGGTCGGTTCAAAGACCGTCACTATGGCTGTGCGTGGGGACTTCTCGGAAGAACTCAAAAATCAAGTGCTTGCACTCATCAAATGATATGAACTCAAAAAGACATTACAATTTTGAAATAGGCGGCAAGCGCTTTGAAAGCGGCACGCACATCATGGGCATCTTGAATGCAACGCCGGACAGCTTTTTTGCGGCGAGCAGATTGCAGGATGACGCGGTTAAGCGCGCAGGAGATATGCTTAAGGCGGGTGCAGAAGTGTTGGACATCGGCGGTCAGTCCACTCGTCCAGGCAGCAAGCCAGTGAGCGCACTTGAAGAACTCGGCAGAGTTTTGCCCGTTGTTGAGGCGATACGCGCAGAGTACAGCGACGCGTTCATCTCGGTTGACACATTCTATCCCGAGGTCGCGCAGGCTGTTATTGAGGCGGGGGCAAACCTTATAAACGACGTCAGCTGCTTGGAATGTCCTGACCTTGCGCGCGTGATTGCAGAGGGCGGTGCGTCCGTATGTGTTATGCACAACAGAAGAAATACAAATATCGCCGATATGTTCCTTGACAAAGAAATCGGGCTCTCGGCGGCGGTTAAAAAGCTTTTGAGCGCAGGCGTGCCAAAGGAAAGAATACTCCTTGACGGCGGAATTGGATTTAATAAATCCAAAGACGAGGACTGGGCGCTGCTTGAAGGCTACGACAAACTCATTGACTACTTTGACGAATATCCGTTGTTGCTTGGCACTTCAAGAAAGTCTATGTTTGGCGGCGAGCCCGAGACAAGGCTCTCGGCAACGCTTGACAGCACGGCGCTCGCAGTGAAACAGGGCGTATTGTTTGTGCGTGTGCACGATGTCAAAGAAAACAAAGCGGTTATTGACGCTTTAAGGTGAATATGAAAGGAACAATAATTTTGAAAGATTATGAGGTCGTGGCGTGCCATGGCGTAAACCCTGAGGAGAAAGTCAATCCGCAGAGATTTTTGTTTACAGTGAAGGTCGACACGGACTTCGCCTTGTCTGCCTCAAGCGACAACCTTGCAAACACCGTGAGTTATAGCGTGGTCAAAAAGGTTGTCAAAGCCGTTGCGGAAGAAAACTCATTTGACCTCATTGAGACGCTTGCATATTTTGTGGCAAAGCGTGTGTTGCTCACATCCCCGCTTGCTGACGGAGTGAGCGTCAAGGTCAAAAAGCCGGATGCGCCTATGAGCGGCAACTTTGATTTTGTCGGCGTTGAACTGTCTCTCAAATGGCATGAGGCATATCTTGCGCTCGGCTCAAACGAGGGCGACAGAAACGCCTATCTTGATCTTGCGATCAAGTCGCTAAACGAGGATGACAACTTCAAAGAAGTTGTTGAGAGCAAGAGGATTGAAACGGAAGCGTACGGCGGAGTGGCGACAGGCGAGTTTGTAAACTCCTGCGTAAAACTCAAGACACTGTATTCTCCGCACGAATTGCTTGCAAAAATCGGTGAGATTGAAAAGGCAGGCGACAGGGTGCGCACGGTGCATTGGGGGGACAGAACGCTTGACGTGGACATCATTTTCTACGAAGACGAAGTGATAGGAGATGATGACCTTGTCGTGCCGCATCCTGATATGCAAAACCGTGAGTTTGTTTTGAAGCCACTTTTGGAGTTGTGCCCAAACAAAGTGCATCCGCTCCTTAAAAAGCGAGTGAACGAACTGTATTTTGAACTTACGACAAAACAACTGTAAAATAAAAAGCACTCAAACGAGTGCTTTATTTTTTTGCCTAATTGGTTTTAGAAGATGTGAATTGTCCCCAGTGTGTTGAGAACAAGTAGCGTAATATAGGTCACATAGCCTGCAAGCAACAATCCGCCTTGCCACCTCTTGAACTTGCCAAATGCAAGGGCAGGGAGAAGTGCAACTCCTGCAACCGCCAAACAGAATGGGAAGTCAAGTACAAGGCTTTGAGATGAAACGGGGAGATTCTCGCCAAACTTGCCTGCCGATATAAACGCACAAAGCGGCAAAATCAAGGATATATCAATGATATTTGCGCCGATGACATTGCCGACGGAGAGGTCGGATTTTTTCTTGGCAATAGCGGTGATTGCAGTGACGAGTTCAGGAAGAGAAGTGCCGACTGCAAGAATAGTGACGCCGATGAGATCGTCGCTGACGCCAAGTAGACTTGCAAACTTCGCGCCGTTGTCGCACATAAGTTGTGCGCCCAAGACGATTGCACCCGCACCGATGACAAACAAAATTATGTTCTTTGCAAGCGTGGATTTTTCAAACTGAATGCCCGTGCGCTTGATTGTAATGATTGACTTTGAGTTGAAATCCTTTTGGATGTCAAACTCAAATTCTTCTGCGGTGAGAATCCTGACGCCTTCCTTTGCCATTTCTTCTTTTTCTTCATCAAGAGCGGAGAGTTTTGCGTGGCGTTTTGCGCTCAATAGGTTTTCAACCATAAACGCAAAGAAGAATGCGAGCACGATGAGACCTTCCCACCAAACAAGCGTTCCGCTTGTGGAAGAGAGCGCCCAAAGCACGCTGATGACTCCGAGAAGCATAAAGATTTTGGCGATATAGTCTCTGCGTTTAAGAATGCCCGGCATAAAGAGGAGCGACATTGCCATTATGAGAGCGATGTTGCAGTTGACCGAGCCCACCGCATTGCCGATTGCCATACCGGCGGAACCTTCGGCGGCGGATAGGGAAGACACGAGGACTTCGGGCAAAGTTGTTGCCACAGACACAATCGTAGCGCCGATGATAAACGTTGGGACGCCACTGACTTCTGCAATCCAACTTGCCGCATCGACAAACCAGTCGCCGCCCTTGACGACGAGTGCTATACCAACAATAAGCAGGATGATACATCCTGCCATTGTGCTTGCTTCCATAATACTGAAAAGTGATAAAGCCATACGTTTGTTATACCTTATTTCGGGCGCGCAAAATGAGAGTTTTGCCCGAAAAAGCAAAAATTATGCCTTCC
>DBVQ01000100.1:5488-7878 GCA_002308155.1 Christensenella sp. UBA1260 | reverse complement strand
TTTCTTTTGAGCTTTCAAAAGGTCGCGGATTTCGCGGAGCAAATCGTCTGTGGTTTCAACAGGTTCTGCAGGAGCTGCCGGCTCTTCAGCAGGTGCTTCTTCGGCTGCTGCAGCTTCTTCAGCTTCTTTGTCTTCAAGTGCCTTCTTTGCAAGCTTTTCAGCTTCGAGTTTTGCCTTTTCACCTGCGGCCTTGATTGTGTTGATGACCTTGATGATTGCAAAGAGAACAACTGCAACGAGCAAGAAGTTGATGATTGCCATGATGAATGCGCCCCAGTTGATGTAGACCGATTGTGTGAGGTCGATTTCAACAGTTGCAGGATCGACGAGCCAACCATAGTTGTAGACTGTGACACCGTCTGCCGTCTTGCCGACGAGCATTGTGATGAGACCGCTGACACCGTCGCCAATCGGGATTGAGTCGATGAGTGGCTTGAAGATGTTGTTGACGAGTGCAGTCACGATAGCCGTGAATGCAGCACCGATAATCATACCAACGGCAAGATCAACAACGTTGCCTTTGGTGATGAAATCCTTAAATTCTTTCAAAAGTTTGAATTTTGGTTTCTTCATAGTGTTTCTCCTAAAGTTTTCCTAATGGATTATAAAATAATAATAATACTTTCTTTATATCAAGTCAATAGCATAGAATTTTTTTGCCACAAAAAAACGATAGTTTTTGAAACTTTGAGCAAATTTTGGCAGAATATTGACATTGCGCTCTCGTTTTGCTATCATATTGTCGCTAGGGGTGCCGAGAGGCTGAGATCATACCCTTCAACTTGTGAGATAATCCTCGCGTAAGGAAGCCAATTTTTCATATTGACGGTTGAAGCACTCCTAGAAAGGAGTGTTTTTTTATGGATCTTGATGCAATCATCAAAAGTGCACAAATGGTGGCGTTGTATCTCACAATCGCATTGCTTGGCGCAATAATCATCATTGGGGCGCTTGTGTTCAAGTTTAAGAGAGAGAGTTTTGACACATTCAAAAAATATGTCGCGGGCGTAGCCATTGGTTATGCTGTCAGCATACTTGTCATTTTTGCCTATCTCAAAGGCGAGAGCGTCAAACTTGAAGCCGATATGGAAACATATGGCATGTTGTTCTATCCGATTTTGGCAACCGTAGTTGCTGTTGTTGCGGGCGGGATTGCAATGCTTGTCGCATCACTTTTCTCAAAGATGGCAGTGAAGATTGCGGGATTTGCCACTCTTGCTCTTGCGCTCGGCGGGTTTATCGCCATCATGGTTGAGATGTCCAAATATTATGAGGGCGTTGCAGATTGGTATCCAAACGCAAACCTTGTGGGGCTCATTGTGTCTGCCGTCGTCTTTATGGCACTCATTGTTGGCATATATCTGCTCGGCGACAAACGCAATTTCAACGACACAAAATCTTTGGTGTACGGCGCAATCGCAATCGCAATGGCATACGCACTCTCTTACGTCAAGTTCTTCAGGATGCCGCAGGGTGGCTCTATCACTTTTGCCAGCATGTTGCCGCTCATCGTTTATGCCTGTATGTTCGGCACGCGCAGAGGCACAATCGTCTGCCTCATCTACGGCACGCTTCAAGCTCTGCAAGACCCATGGATAATCCACCCAATGCAGTTCTTGTTGGACTATACGCTTGCCTACGGTGTCATCGGCGTGAGCGGAATATTCATGGAGAAGGGCGTCTTCAAAAACAAGAAGATATTTGCCTTCTTGACAGGCGGCGTTTTGGCAGTTGTTTTGAGATATGCTTGCCACGTATGTTCCGGCGTTTTTGCGTTTGCAGACTATGCCGACCTTGACACCTATTCGTCTGCGCTCGCATACAGTCTTGTTTACAACTCAAGCGTGTTTATTGACATGATTGTCGCACTTGTTGCAGGCTCAACGCTCTTCTTGTCAAAATCTTTCTCTGCACAAATGCAGAGAAGCATGGACGACAAAAAAGCCGAACCGATCCCTTATGACGAGCATCATGATCATGGCGATGTAGAGGATGATTTTACTCCATTTATCGTCCCAACCGAAAAGGAAAACGACGAAAACCCTGAGGAGTGAAGAAGAATAATAAAATGAAAAGGCGTGCCAATTGGCACGTCTTTTTTTTGTGGTACCGTCGCAACAAAGTTGCTAGGTTCCACTGCACCAGCTCGGTGCTACGCACCGCGATCTTGTGGACGCGCGCAGCGCAATCAAGCGCAGAATTGTGCGAAACACTGAATTGAGTTATTTTGTAGTTTGAGGGTTTAGCAAACAATTATGCGCGCGAAGCAGACGAAAAGGCGTGGTTGACAGGTCACGCCTTTTATAAAAAAGGCGCACCGATTGGCACGTCTTTTCGTCTGGTCGGAGTGGCGAGACTTGAACTCGCGGCCTCATGGTCCCGAACCATGC
>DBVQ01000100.1:151-5360 GCA_002308155.1 Christensenella sp. UBA1260 | reverse complement strand
TATTTTAGCAAGATATTTCGGTTCTGTCAATAAATGTGTTTATATTTGATTTTTTATTTGCAATTTTCAAATAGATGATATATAATCTTTTGTGCGATGGAGATTGGTGTAGTGGTAGCACTTGGGCCTCTGACTCCCACTGTGTAGGTTCGATTCCTATATCTCCTGCCAAAGCGAGCGCTCTCAACTTATTTGAGAGCGCTTTTCTTTTGCCCAAATGGCGAAAGAGTTTACTTATTGAGACACTTGGACAAAAGAAAACAGTATTGACACAGTCAAGAAGCTCGCTTTGAATATGCTGTGAGCAAAAAGGAAGGCCGCTTCCGCGGCCATTCCTATAAGTCAAAAATTTTTTTATTCTTCTACCGTTTCGTCAAACTCGATTTCGTATTGAGAAGTCAATGACACGGCATTGACGATCGCTTGCTCTGTTGCTTTGACAACGGCGGACTGAAGCGCTGCGAAGTTGACGACAGGGACTTTGTCTGTGGACATACAGAACATCGTGTCGCCATCATAGTCGGTGTGAACAGGGCGGATTGCTCTTGCAAGCCCATTGTGGGAGATGCTGGCAAGCTTGTTTGCCTGCACCTTGTCAATCTTGGCGTTTGTCAAGATACAACCGATTGTTGTATTTGTGCCAAACAGGAGACGTGAAAACTCGCCGTTTGCAAGCAGCTTTTCGGTGTCAAGAAAACCTCCGTCCTTGGTGTGCGCACCTGCGATGATTTTGTTGGTTTCAGGATCAATGACGTCGCCCATTGCATTGACTGCAACGACTGCTGTGACTGTGATGCCGGCTGACTTGACTGTTGCCGCACCGATGCCGCTCTTTGAGGCATTTTTGAGCCCTCTTATCTTGCCGACTGTTGCGCCTTTGCCAACGCCGATATTGCCAAAATCAAGGGTTTTTGATGCGTTTTCGCACGCTTTAAACCCGTATTCTGCGGTTGGAGTGTGATATTCTTTTTGGTTGAGGTCATAGATTACTGCGCCTGTGACGATTGGCACAATCTTGCCCATGACCTTGTAGCCGATGCCGTGTTCGCGCAGATAGTCCATGACGCCGACAGTGGATGCAAGCCCGTATGCGCTGCCACCTGTGAGCACCACGGCATTGATTTTTTGCATGGCTTTTTCAGGGCGGAGAAGATCCGTCTCGCGTGTACCCGGGCCGCCTCCGCGACAATCGCAACCTGCGACCGCACCTTTGGACAGAATGACGGTGACGCCGGTGTAGTCATCGTTGTAGTGCCCGATTTTGAAACCTGATGGGATTGTTATTTGCATAACTTGCTCCTCAAACTATGTTTTCTATATTGTACCACAAAAGTGGAAAGTCGCAATCATTTTTTGTAGATTATTGTTATTGACAATTTTTGCAGCATCATACATAATATGTATATCAATCATGTGGAGGCAATTATGTATTGTCCATATTGCGGCAACAAACTTGATGACGGCGCAAAATACTGCTCAAACTGCGGCGCGGAAGTTCAACGTCCTGACAGCAAATTTGAACCAACTACCGTTGCAGAAAAGAAGGATGATTTTGAGTTTGACTTCAACGACATCCCGGCGGCAAATCAATCTCAAAACGGCTCATCTCAAAAGCAGGAACAACCAAAAGAGGATGATTCCAACGCAGGCGCATTTGGCGTGCTTGGGTTCTTTGTCCCGATTGTAGGTTTTATCTTGTTTGCGCTTTGGAGGGTTGAACGCCCAGAGCGTGCAAAAGCATTGCTCATTGGCGCAATCATTGGCGTTGTGCTATCGGTGGTCATCAGCATAGTATATTCAATAGTTGTTGTGGCTGCTGGGTTTGCCGCAGTGGATTTTGATTCCTACTATGCGATTTCGCCATGGATATCTATTCTAAAATAAAATAGCGCCTCGCATCTGCGAGGCGTTTTTCTTTTGTGCTTCAAACCTTTTTCTTTTGTGCAAAAATAGTTTGTGTGATATTTTGATTTTTATTCTTTGATGAGGTCGTCAAGGGACGGTTGCTCATAGACGATGAACTTGTCAAAGAAGTCCGCAACGTCCGCTTGGCATTGTGCGGCGGATCTGTCAAGGAGCGCCTCGTGACGGGAGCCTTCATAGAGGTGAAGTTCTGTGCTTATGCCGAGGTCGCGATACATTTTGTCAAGTTTTTTGACGCCCTTCCCATTGTTGCCAACCATATCGTCTGTGCCCGAGAAAATGCCGATTGCGGTTGTAGGGTTGAGTTTTGCAAGGTTTTTCTTGCGGTAGAGTTTTGACGTTTCGCTCATCATGTAGAAGTCAAAGCCGACGCTCATATTGGTGTGGCAATATGGATCTGCCACAAACGTCGCTCTGCGCTCTGGGAGAGAATTGATCCATTGACCTTTGCCCTCGTCGCCCTTGAACTTGAAGAAGTTGTCCGACATCCAGTTGACCATCTTCGGGCGCCAGTTGCGCGCCACAAGGAAGATTGGTGCAACGCAGATTTTGCCGAGGTTGAAAAGGTCTCTCATGTGGCCTGACCCCACGAGTGCGATTGCTCTCACGTCCGTGCCCGCCTGCGCAAACGCTTGCGAGAGGAAACTGCCGTAGGAGTGCCCGAGAAGGAAGACAGGGAGGTCATACTTTTCTTTGAGCCACTCGCGGAAGAAGAGTTCGTCCTGTAAGGTCTTTTTGAAGATGTTGCCTTTGTGTTTGCCTCTTGTTTCATCCGTCTCAGTTCTGCCATGCGCGCGATGGTCGTCCGCAAAGACGATATAGCCGCGGCTGTTGAGATACTCTGCAACTTCTTGATAGCGGCCTGCATACTCACTCATGCCATGCACAAGTTGAACGACAGCTTTTGGTGCGGTGACGTCGTCCCAAAGCGTGCAATGGATTTCGGTTTCGTCAAAACTTTTGAGGGTAAACTCTTGCATAATTCATCTCCAAAAAATAGATTACCATATCATTATAAACTAATAAAGTTTATATTTCAATACGTCGCCGCAATTTTTTTTGACAATTTTCGCCAAAAAACGCAATAAAAAACGCTCAAAGAGCGCTTTCAATCTTCAAGCCCTAGAAGATAATCGGCTGAAACATCAAAAACCTTGGCAAGTTGATAAATGTAAGATGCCTTTGGTTCGTTCTTTCCTTCTTCCCAAAGACTAACTGCTCTTTGAGAAACACCGACTGCTTTTGCTAGCTCTGCTTGAGATAATCCTTGTTCTTTTCTTAATTCAAAAATAACTTTTCCTATTTTCATCATAAACATAGAATAGAAGAAATATTCTAAAATGAATTGACTTAAAAGAAAACTTCTAATAATATTGAAAATATGAACGATTTTTACAGAACAGACAATTTTAATGACGAAGTCATGAAAAAGTTTGCGGAATATCTTGAAGAAAATGATTTGTATGTGATAAAAAGCCGCGGTCATCATAGTGGCATTTTTGAATTGCCCAAAGACTCAAAAACAAGAGAAGAATTGCTTGAAGAAATAGTTGATGCTTTGAACGATGGGTTTTATAGCAACGACTCCTGCATTGCCTATCTCTATGCACTTTTTGAAAAATATAAAGAAAAATAATTTTTTTTTGATTTTTCCCAATAAAGTGAAATGCTCAATTGTATATATTACGAAAACAAATCAAACCTATCTTTTTCTCCCAAATGAAAATACGCACCGATGCGACGGTGCATTTTTTCTTTTATAAGGCCTTTTATTGGATTTGCAAAACAAAAAACTTGAGATATTGCGTTTCATCGGCTAAGAGTAGAGACGGATGGTCGGGCGCTTGAGATTTCAGCTCAACAGTGCGCACACGGCGTCCGCTTTCTTTTGCGGCTTCGGCGAGCATTTTTTCAAACAGCGGGAAGGTCATATAATGCGAGCAGGATGACGTGATGAGAAATCCTCCTTCGCGCACGAGCTTCATGCCAAGGATATTTATATCCTTGTAGCCGCGATATGCGTCTTTCACTTCGTCCGCGCTCTTGCAAAATGCAGGCGGGTCAAGGATAACGAGGTCAAACTTTTTGCCGTCCGTTTTGAATCTGCGAAGCACCTCAAAAACGTCGTCAGTAAGAGTGGCAACGTTTTTGTAGCCGTTGAGTTTGGCATTGCGTTCAACCGTCTCAGTTGCAAGGCGAGAAATGTCAACAGCAAGCACGGATTTGGCGACAGAGGCGACGTTCATGCTGAATCCGCCGCTGTTTGAAAAACAATCCAGCACTTCCGCACCTTCCGCATATTTGCGTGCGCAGGCGCGGTTTTCTTTTTGGTCAAGGAAGTATCCTGTCTTTTGTCCGTGCTTTAAGTCAACGGACATTTTGACGCCGTTTTCTTCAATGATTATCTCGTCCGGCACTTCTCCAAACAAAACGCCAGTTCTTTCTTCAAGTCCTTCTTTTTGTCGGACTGCCACGTCGCTGCGCTCATATATGCCTTTGGGCGCAAACATCTCGGCAAGCAAACGCACTATGCGTTCCTTTTGTTTGTCCATGCCGAGGGAGAGAAATTGGCAGACAAGCCAGTCTGCGTATTTGTCCACAATGAGGGCGGGTAGATTGTCTGCTTCGGCAAACACAAGACGGAAAGAGTTGTCGTATCCAAGTTTTTTGCGATAGTCGGCGGCGGCTTTAAGGCGCGAGCGGAAAAGCTCGTCCGTGTCGCTCTCATTTTCATCATAGATGAAAAGCCTGACAAGTATCTTTGACAAGTGGTTGATATAGCCCTTGCCGACAAACTTGCCGTCAAAAGAATATACAGAGGCAAGAGAGCCGTTTTTGTCTTTGCCTTCGATGCGTGCGACTTCGTTTGCATAGACCCACGGATGTCCTGCACGGAGGCGATTTTCTTCACCTCGTTTTAAGTATATAGAATAAGCCATATCGCCTCCTAAACTGTGTGAGTGCGCGACCTGCGTTGTCAGCGCGCTTCGTTCTCAAACACCGTGAACGCTTTAGTTCACTTGGATTTCGCCCAAAGCGCCCTTCCTAGCATCTCATCCCACTCACGCAGTTATAATATCATAGATACAATGATAAATCAATAAATCAAATATATATTTGATGATACAAAAAAAGAAAAATATGAAAAATATTTCACATTTTGATTGACAACGCCGAGAATTGTGCTATCATATTTGTAGAAATATGAGGTTTTTATGAAAAAGGACAAGACCCTCCGCCATGAAGACGTTGCTCTTGACGGGGATGAAAAACTGAATAAATTGAA
>DBVQ01000100.1:0-131 GCA_002308155.1 Christensenella sp. UBA1260 | reverse complement strand
GAGCACCACGACGATGACGGCGACTCTTGTTGTTGCTGTGGCGGCGACGTCAAAAAGCATCATGAAGATGACGACTACGACTGCTGTGGAAATGCAGTGAAGACTCATAAGCATGAAGACGATGATTATGA
>DBVQ01000027.1:31636-31796 GCA_002308155.1 Christensenella sp. UBA1260 | reverse complement strand
CCGCCGTTTTCACCTGATGCGGCACGCGGATAACGATTGACGAGATGTTTTTGACGCTCAAAAACTCGCCGTTTTCAAGCACTCCTTCACCTGCTACACCGATGCGGTATTTGCCGTATGGGATATAGCCCTTTTTCATCTCGTCGCCAACCGAATAGAC
>DBVQ01000027.1:31100-31511 GCA_002308155.1 Christensenella sp. UBA1260 | reverse complement strand
TTGCCTGCGCGCAAGCGAAGTTCGGTCAATTCACTCTCGTTTGCCGCACTCAAAATGGCACTTGCGATACTCCCCTCAAAAAGCCCTTCAAACATACTAAAATCTATGAAAAATCGGCGCAATAAATACCGCCGAGCAAATTGTGACAAAAATCGCAAAAATGACAATAAAAAAACACGCTACTTTCGTAGCGTGCTTTTCATAGGAAAACTGTTATACTCTTGACATATATTCGCCTGTTCTTGTGTCGATACGGATTGTATCGCCTTCGTTGACGAACATAGGAACTTGAAGCTCATAGCCTGTTTCAACTGTTGCAGGTTTTGTTGCGTTGGTTGCTGTGTTGCCTGCGACTGCCGGTTCACAAACCGTGATGAGAAGTTCAACAAAGTTCGGTGGTTCAACTGAGAA
>DBVQ01000027.1:30786-31079 GCA_002308155.1 Christensenella sp. UBA1260 | reverse complement strand
GTCACTTGCATATTCTCTTTGACGAAGTTGAGTGCATCTTCGACTTGGTCCTTATTGAGCGGGATTTGCTCATAAGTTTCAGTGTCCATGAAGTAGTAGAACTCTCCGTCTGTATAGAGATATTCCATTTGTCTTGTGTCGATGTGAGCAAGCTCAAACTTTTCGGTTGGGTTGAAGGTTTGTTCAAGAACTGCGCCTGTGACGACGTTCTTCATCTTCATACGAACAAATGCCGCACCCTTACCCGGTTTGACGTGCAAGAAATCGACGACTGTCATAATCTTGTTGCCATC
>DBVQ01000027.1:24965-30675 GCA_002308155.1 Christensenella sp. UBA1260 | reverse complement strand
CGAATAACGTTGACTTTGATTTGTCCTGGATATTCGAGTTCGTTTTCAAGTTTTTCCGCAATATCTTTTGCAAGGAAAGTGAGGTTTGCATCATTGACTTGCTCAGGCTTGACCATAACGCGGATTTCACGCCCTGCTTGAATTGCAAATGTTTGATCAACGCCGTCGAAGGATTTTGCAATTTCTTCGAGTTTTTCAATACGTTTGACGTAGTTTTCAAGAGATTCACGACGTGCACCCGGTCTTGCCGAGGAGATTGCGTCCGCCGCTTGAACGAGCACTGCGTCAATTGTCTTTGGCTCGATGTCGTTGTGGTGAGCCGCAATTGCGTGGATGACGTCGTTTGACTCACGATATTTCTTGACGATGTCAACACCAAGTTGAACGTGCGTACCTTCAAGTTCGTGGTCAACTGCCTTGCCTATATCGTGCAAAAGTCCCGCGCGTCTTGCAACCTTCGGATCAATGCCGAGTTCCGCTGCCATAATGGATGCGAGCGATGCGACTTCAATTGAGTGCTTGAGGACGTTTTGTCCATAGCTCGTGCGATATTTGAGGCGTCCCAAAATCTTGATGACTTCTGGGTGCAAACCGTGCACACCGACTTCAAATGCCGCTTCTTCGCCTGCGTCTTTGATGCCTTGTTCGACTTCCTTTCTCACCTTGTCCACCATCTCTTCAATGCGGGCTGGGTGAATACGTCCGTCTGTTATGAGTTTTTCAAGGGTCAATCTTGCAATCTCGCGACGCACTGGGTCAAAACTTGAAAGTGTGATGACGTCAGGAGTATCGTCGATGATGAGGTCAACACCTGTTGCACTCTCAAGTGCGCGGATGTTTCTGCCCATACGACCGATGATTCTTCCCTTCATCTCATCGTTTGGAAGTGCGACGACAGAGACTGTGTTTTCTGTTGCATGATCGGCTGCGCAACGTTGAATTGCCGCCGAGATGATGTTTTGTGCTTCTTTTTGCGCGTTGTCTTTGGCTTGCGCAATGATTTCTTTTGCATCCTTAACCGCGCTTTGTTTTACGCTGTCAAGGAGTGCTGCTTTGAGTTCGTTTGACGCTTCTTCCTTGGTCATACCGGCGACGCGCTCGAGCTCTTGTTGCATCTTCTCCTGAGACTTACCGAGTTCTTCCTCGATACCTTTCAGGCGGATTTTTGTTTCTTCAATTTGTTTCTGCGACTTTTCGACGTCCTCAATCTTTTTGTCAAGAGTTGCGTCCTTCTTGTCGAGTGAATCTTCCCTCTTGTCAAGAGCTGATTCTTTTTGTGCCAAACGGTTTTCCGTTCTTTGCCATTCTTGCTTGCGCTCTTTGGTCTCGTTTTCGAAATCCTCGCGCATCTTGTTCATTGTTTCTTTAGCCTCGAGCAAACCGTCTTTTCTTATGGTCTTTGCTTCGAGATTTGCTTCTTCAATAATTCTTGCCGCTTCTCGTTTTGCGTTGCCGATTTTGTTTTGGGAATATATGCGGTAAATCAAAAATCCGATTGCCAATCCTACAACGAGTGTAGCGATCGCGATACCTGCAATTCCACCGGCGCCAAGAGAAGCAAGCAATAAACTAAAATTGCTGGCCATCTCGGTCCTCCATATATATAATCAAAACCAAACCTGAAAACCACACCATATACAAAAATCATCAATCAAGGGCGATATGCACTGCAAATTGCGCCCAAAAGTAAAATATTAAAATAAATATATATATGACTAAGTTCTCAAATGATAGTTCTGTCTTTAATAGTATATACTATTTATATTATTAAGTCAACGAAGAGACAAAAAAAATTGCCGTTAACAACGGCAATTAAAAAAGTTTTTGGATTTTTTCTTTGGTTTCCGTCGATTTTAAACCAAAATCTTCGGTATGTTATTGGATTTCGTAAGCTTCTCTCACTTGACGATTGATTTCATCAAAGACTTCAGGATTGTTCTTGAAGTATTCAAGCACGCGATCCTTGCCTTGACCGATCTTTTCATCGTTGTAGCTGAACCAGCTGCCACCCTTTTGTATGATGCCCTTTTCAACTGCGAGATCAAGCACGCAACCGGTGTTGGAGATGCCGCTTCCATACAAAATATCAAACTCTGCAACCTTGAACGGAGGAGCAACTTTGTTCTTGACAATCTTGGCTTTGACATGGTTGCCGACGACGTCGCTTCCGTCCTTCAAAGCATCGGCTTTTCGTATATCTATTCGGACGGATGCATAAAACTTGAGTGCTTTGCCGCCTGTTGTTGTCTCCGGATTTCCGTACATTACGCCAACCTTTTCACGGAGCTGATTGATGAAGATAATCGTGCATTTGCTCTTGGATGTGACTGCTGTGAGTTTGCGGAGTGCTTGCGACATAAGTCTTGCTTGAAGACCAACGTGGCTGTCCCCCATATCCCCGTCGATTTCCGCTTGCGGAGTGAGTGCCGCGACTGAGTCAACGACGATGAGGTCGATCGCCGCAGATCTCACAAGCGTTTCAACAATGTCAAGTGCTTGCTCGCCGTTGTCAGGCTGAGAAATGTAGAGATTTTCAAGCTGTACGCCGAGTTTTGAAGCATATATAGGGTCAAGTGCGTGCTCTGCGTCAACAAATGCCGCCGTGCCGCCTGCCTTTTGAACTTCTGCCACACAGTGGAGTGCAACCGTCGTCTTACCTGAGGATTCAGGTCCGTANNATGAAGAAAATGAAGAAAATGATGAATACAATTCTATAGATGATGAAGAAGAATATGCCGAAGAAGATTTAGGTGATCTTACCATTTTAAGTGAAGAAGAACTAGAAGATAGTGAATAACTATCTTTTTTTGTTATAAATAAAATGTCCAAGCATATACTTATTTAGTTGAACTACCACAAATTCCAAGTGCGATATCAAGCGTCAAGCAACCAGTTGAAATCGCCTCCACATGTTGTATATTATCATCGCCGAAGCGCATAATTGCGCCTTTGCCAAACTCCTTTTCAATCTGTTGAAGAGCGGCTTTCAAACTTTGTTCTTTGTCAAAAGTTTTTTCGGTGTTTTTGTCTGCCATAGTGGTTCTCCTTTATATTCCCAATTTATTTTCACAAATATTATATCGCATATTATGCACCGTTTTTGGTACAAATATTGCATATTTTCAATTTTAGAGCATCAATATGTCTCCGCGCAAATATCTCACGAGATAGAAGAGCGCAAGATTGGATGCGGCACGCCTAATCTCATTTCTTGTGCCCGCAAGACGCTTCTCAAACACGGTGATATACTCCCCAGAGCCGACTGCGATGTACACAAGTCCAACAGGCTTTCCTTCGTCCCCTGTCGGCCCTGCAAGTCCTGTCGTCGCAAGCCCAATATCAACTGGCGGTTTGACCAATCCTTCAACCATAGCATAGGCTGTTTCACGGCTGACTGCGCCATATTCGCCAAGCACCTGTTTTGGCACTCCAAGGCGGTTGATTTTGGACGAACGGTTGTAGCATACGATGCCTTCAAAGAAGTTTTCGCTTATTCCTGCCACCTCTGTCAAGCGCGAACATATTTCGCCACCCGTCAAACTCTCGGCAACCGCAAGCGTCTTCCCGTTCATCTTGAGGAGTTTGCCTGCGAGGTTTTGAAGACTCTCGTCAAACGAGCAATACACTTGCTCGGAAAACGCGTTGTACACCCTGCTCTTGATCGTCTCAAACATCGTTTTATCAAGACTATCACTACTCATCGTGATAAGCGCATCAAGGCAGTTCTCTTTCACGTCAAAATCCACTCCTTTGCCTTTGAGCGGAGCAAGATTCTCTTCAATCTGTTTTGCGTTTAGTCCGCATATTTTGACGCTTTCTTTGAACATATTTTGCCCTTATAAAATAATCATAGATTATTTATTGTTCGCTGACTTCTTGTTTTTCAGATCCTTCTTGAGGTGTGGATTCGTGGAGCACAGCTTTGTTTTTTACCATATAATTGACACCGCTGAACACCGTGAAGAAGACGCCCAAATAATAGGCAATTATTGCAATCCAGCCAATTGCTATATGAAGCGGAGCAAGCACAAGTGCGACGACTGCGATGTCCAAAATGACAGTCTTGACTTTGCCAAAAATGTCGGCGGCAAGAACTATGTTTTTCTTTGCCGCAACCGCACGGAATATGCCGATTATGAGCTCTCTTGACGTCATAATACCAGCAGTTAACGCAACGATGAGCGAGTTGTACGGAAAGACGTCGAGTCCTCTATTGAAGTATATAATGAGGAAGAGCACTACAACGATTGCAACCTTGTCCGCAAGCGGGTCAAGGAACTTACCAAGGTCGGACACTGTGTTCGTCTTTCTTGCCACAATGCCGTCCACTATATCCGTCGCAAGACAGAGTGCCAAAAGCACTGCCGAAACGACTGTGAGCGCAACATACGTGTCCCAGTTTACATTCACCAATTGGCTGACGATATACATCGCCACCGTTGGAAAGATGAGCAGGATTCTCGCAATTGTGATTTTTGTTGCCGCTGTGATTTTCATACTATTTCTCCGACGAGGTCTATGCCGTCACTGCCCGTGATTTTGACCTCGTAAAACTCCCCTATATGCACCTCGTCCGTTGCGCCGAAGAGCACCACGTTGTCAATGTCGGGAGCCTGCCCCTCTGCTCGGCCGACAAACATCTGTTTGTCATAGTCAATGTCGTCATAAATGACTCTCAACGTCTTGCCGACAAGGGACTTGTTTTTTTCTTTTATAATCTTGGTTTGAAGTGCTGTAAGCGCATTTGCTCGCGCCTCTTTTACTTTGTTGTCAAGATGATTTGGCAATTTATCCGCAGGCGTGCCCTCTTCTCTTGAATAGGCAAAGAAGCCTGCAAAGTCAAACTTTTCTTGCAAAATAAACTCTTTGAGTTTATCATACTGCGCTTCACTCTCGCCCGGGAACCCGCAGATAAATGTCGTGCGCAAAGTTATGCCTGCGTCCTTAATCTTTTTGACAAGTGCGCGGACATAGTCCTCGGACACTCTGCGGTTCATCATCTTCAAGAGTTCACTGTCTATGTGTTGAAGCGGAACATCCATATATTTGACGACTTTCGGCTCGTTTTTGACAAAGTCAATAAACTCGTCGTTCACCATCTCAGGATAGAGATAAAGGAGCCTTATCCACTCAAAATCCAACTTTTCAAGCTCGCGCACGAGCTCAAAGATATGCGGCTTTCCGTCAAAATCAATGCCATATCTTGACACGTCTTGTGCCACGAGAATAAGCTCTTTCACGCCATCGTCAGCAAGCTTTCTTGCCTCTTTCAAGAGGTCTTCCATGCGCTCTGAACGATACTTCCCTCTGATTTTCGGGATGGCGCAATATGTACAATGATTGTCGCATCCATCCGCGATTTTGAGATAGGCATAGTGGTATGGTGTTGTCAACACTCTGTCCGCATAAAACTTGTCGGCGGAAAAACAGCTGAACACCTTGCCGTCATCTGCAACTTTTTCAATCGTTTCAACGATTCTGTCGTAGTCTGCTATGCCGAGTATTGCGTCTGCTTCTTCAAACTCTGCTTTGAGTTCGTCCGCATATCTTTTAGCAAGACAACCCGTGATTATGACCTTTTTCGCGCCGTTTGAGTCCGCTTTTACATTCAATGCACCGAGGATTTCGTCAATTGATTCCTCTTTGGCTTTGTCAATGAACGCGCATGTGTTGACGATAATGACGTCCGCATCTTCCTCACTGCCCACAA
>DBVQ01000027.1:16470-24931 GCA_002308155.1 Christensenella sp. UBA1260 | reverse complement strand
ACTCTATTCTTGTCACAGCCGAGAGAGATTGCGCCTATTTTCATTGCTCATCCCCTCCGTTTTCGGCGAGTTGAAGCGCCGCGAGCTCGTCATAAGTGAGATTGACTTTCTTCTTCTTCGGGTCGTGTTCGTCCACGCTCAAATAGCCTCTCTCGTCCATCATATCGTAGATACGAGCAGCTTTTGGCCAGCCAAGACCGAGTTTTCTTTGGAGCAATGACACGCTGATTGGAGCGTTGTTTTCTTCTCTTAATTGTATGCCGATTTCAAGTGCTTTGAAAAGTTCAGGCGGAGTGTCGCCACCATTTGCGTCAGGGCTGCTCTTTGCATCGCTCTTCTCCGGCTCAACTTCCTTGAAGATAGCATCCTTAATGTTGTTGTCAAAGAAGCTATCATTGTTGGCTTTGACGAAGTCAATGACATTCTTAATCTCCGCATTGGAGATGAACGCGCCCTGCATTCTTTCAAGCGGTTGACCTGAAAGCATAAAGAGCATATCGCCATAACCAAGGAGCTTCTCTGCGCCGATTTGGTCAAGCATCGTCTTACTGTCAAAGCTGGACGTCACCTTGAACGCCATACGGCTTGGGAAGTTGTTTTTGATTGTACCGCTGATGACGTCAACGGACGGACGCTGTGTTGCAAGGAGCAAATGTATGCCCGCGGCACGCGCGAGACGCGCGATACGGTTGACCGTGTCTTCAACAGCCTTTTTGCCCGTTGACATAAGGTCTGCAAACTCGTCAACGATAATTATGATGCGAGGCACTTTCTTCATGCCGCTCTTTGCACAGCTTTCGTTGTAGTCGTCAATGTTTTGGAAACCGACTTCGGAGAGGAACAAAATACGTCTGTTCATCTCCTCAATTGCCCAATTGAGTGCGCGAATTGCCTTGTCCGTGTCGCAGATAATCTCGTCCATAAGAAGATGCGGGATGCCTGCATACATTGAAAGCTCCACCCTCTTCGGGTCAATCATAATGAGACGCACGTCGTCCGGCGATGCCTTGTAGAGCAAACTTATGATAATTGAGTTGATACAGCAGCTCTTGCCTGCGCCTGTTGAACCGGCGATAAGTGCGTGCGGAAGTTTCTTGACGTCCACAAAGCACGGCTTGCCGTAAAGGTTGACACCAAGTGCAAGCGTTGCCGGCGATTTGGATTTGTTGTATTCCTGCGAGCCGATGACTTCGCTCAAATTGACGTTTCTTCTATTCTTGTTCGGGACTTCAATGCCGACTGCATCCTCGCCCGGGATTGGCGCAATAATACGCACGCTGCCTGCGCGGAGCTTCATCGTCAAGTCCTTTTCGGCGTTCATGATATAGTTGACCGACCTGCCCTTTGGCATCTCAACCGTCAGTTTGTACATCGTAAACGTCGGACCGACCAAAATGTCAATGACTTCCGCCTGTATGCTGAAGAACGCAAGTGTGTCAATAATCTTTGCTTTGTTTGCTTCATAGTCCTCGTTTTGATCCATCTCAGGCATTGGAGCATTGAGGAGGCTGAGCGGAGGCGCGACGTATGGACGACGCGGTCTTTCCTTCTCTGTCGCCTGCTCTATTGCTTGGTCCATATTGACCTGCATCATGCGAGGTTTTGAAGTGTCAATCTTGTCAAGATTGCGCACCGCTTTGTTGATGCCTCTGTCCTGCGATGCGCGCATCTTCTCTTCACGGAGTGCGGCTTCACGCTCAAAGGTGCTCATTGGTGGTGCTTCCTTGATGGCTTTCTTGATGTTTTGAATCCTTGCCTTCATTTCGGCATCTTCAACGTCTTTTGCCGATTGCTTTGCAATCGCGGTCGTGGATTGAATTGCCGAACGGGACATTTGTCCCCCTGTCACTTCTTGTTGTCTCGGTGCAGGAGCGGACGGAACCNNGTCGCCGCCGTAGGTTGCGGACGAATCAACATATTTGTTTTGTCTTTCAAGTGTTGCCTTTGGCATCTCATAGCTCTGTTCAACTTGCGTTGCTTCAAATGCTCTCGGCATCTTGGCAGGTTGAGGCTTATAGCCGCTCTCATCTCTCTCCTTTATGGTTTGGCGAGGAGCATCCTGCACGGATATCGCTCTTGGGATGTCAATTTCAGGCTCGTCATATATAGGCTCTGATTGCTCATAGGCTTCGGAGACGAGTTCCTGCTTTTCAGGCTCTTTCTTTTGAGGCTCGTCGTCGCCGTTCATTGCGCGGTTGAGTGCGCCTTGAAGCCCAACGTTCACTTGTTTTTCAACTGCGTTTTCCGCCTTTTGAACAGTTGGATTCACGTCAAAATCAGAGCGTGTGCGAGTTGGTTTGACAACTTCTTTCTTCACGTTCTCCGCTTCAACGACTCCGTCGTTGTCCGGCGTATCGTATGCCGTTGATTCAAACTCAGGCTTGACGTACATCTCGCCAAAACGTTTGACTTGTTCTGCCTTCAAGTTTTGGAACTCTGCCTTGAAATCAAAAGGCTTTGAGGATGCCTCAACAGGCTCTTCTGCCACGCTCGTCTGAGGCGAAATAATCGTGGTCTCGGGCTCGGTCAAGTTTTCACGAAGTTTATAGCGAGAGAGATATTCCTCACGATAAGCGTCGCTCGACGTGTCAATGCCAAGCTTTTGACGAAGCTCGTTGCGCTTGACGGTTGAGGATTGTCTGCCGAAGTTGTTGAGCGCATCGTTTGGATTGGACGCCGTGTTGAAACGATTGAGGTTTGCTTGCACTTCCCTCTCGTCCCTTGCAAAAAGCACACTCTTTGCAAGATTGCGCGGAGAATAAATCTCCTCGCCAGCAAGCGGTCTATTGGAAGAGGTTGTCAAATCGTCCTCATACGCGCCCAGAGCATTTGGATAGAGCGGACGATAGCCGTCTGCACCCTTATACTTCTTGTTGCCGTTTTGAAGAGGGTCGCCATCAACGTTTACAACAAACAAATTGCGCCCATCCCCCGACGGTTGCGAGAAATCCGTGAGCGCAGGACTTGAAAGCGCTTCCACTTGCTTTGGCGGGAGTTCCTCAACATATCTCTTGTTCTTTTTGAAAGATTTCGGCTCTCTTGCACGTCTCTCTCTGTCCGCCTTTGAAGAAGCAGTATAAACAACGTTGCGCTTGAGTGACGGAATGATTGCAACAAAACCAAGCGCAAAGAACGCTGCGCAAGCAACGACAAGTGCGCCGACGGTTGTTATTGCCTTCATAAGCGGGAACGCCGCCACGCCAAAGAGCATACCGCCTGCGGTGTTGGTGTTATTGTAGCAATTCATGAGATATTCGCCGTACTTGGCGCCGAGAATATGTGCGCTTGAAGTGTAAATATGCAAAGCAAAAATTGCAATCAAGAGCATGCCAAAATAAAGAAGTGCGCGTGAGAAACGCATCCTTGGTCTGACGCCGAAAGTGATGCATACGCCGATGATTATGCCCGCAATTGAATAGGCATATGACGCGAGGCCAAAGAAGCCGACCAAAAAGCCATAGACCATCCTGCCCACGCCACCGAATGCGCGTACATCACACAAAAAACAGAAAAGCGACACGATTATTATCAATATGCCGAGCGCAATTCTGTTCCCATTTCTTGATTTTGCTTGCCTTGTATTGTTCAAGATTTTATCTTCCTATAATTATATATTATTAGCAAAAGAAATTATAACATAGCACCGACTATTTTTCAAGTGTTAAGCGGCAAATATTTGAAATATTATATTTCAAAACCGCCCGATTTGGGCGGTTTTTTCAAAAGAGGGGTTTAGAATATCATTTTATATATTTAAAAGTGTATTTTTAAAAAATCAAAACCGCTCAATTTTGATGAGATGCGCGAAAGGTGCGTACGTGAGCCACCCCAATGTACAAGAACGTACATGGTGGTGAACACCCGCAAACCTGACAAAGCAGGTCGCAAAATTGTGCGATTTAAATGTTTTGAAAAACCTTCAAGACATTTGTCTTGACTCCATTTGATACGAGCGTTGCACACACGTTTTTGTTGCCGAAAATCTCGCGTGCAACGGCAAGAACGTCAGACTTTTCAATCTTGTCTATGTCCAAAATCATCTTGTCTATGTCAAGAAGTTCGCCCGTCATAACGAGTCTTGAGCCAAACGCTTTCATGATTGAATAAGTACTCTCCTGCCCCAAGACGAGTGCGGTTTTGAGTTTTTCTTTGCCCATTGAGAGCTCCTCGTCGGTTATGCCGTCCGCGAGCAACAAATCAATCTCTTTGCGGATTGCCTTGACCGCCTTTTCAACGGACGCCTTGTTCGTGGACGTGTAAATGACATAATAGCCGTTGTTGCGGTATGCCGCAGGATATCCGCCGATTGAATAGCAAAGCCCCAACTTCTCTCGTACGCTTTGGAAGAGACGCGAGGACATTTCGGAGCAGAATACGTTGGTCAAGAGATTGAGCGTGGACGCTCTCTCGTCGCCGTACGCAAAACTCGGGAAAGAGAGTATCACGTGCGCCTGTTCAATCTTTTTGTCCACGCTTTCAAAGGACGAATGCTCCTCTGCTCTTTCAACCGTTTGCATAGCAAACGTTCTTCCGTCAAAACGCTTCTCAAAGTATTTTGTTGCAAGTTCAATCGCCCTCTCCTCGGTCACGTTGCCGGATATGGACAAAACCGTGTTGTTTGCCACGTATTTCTCGTTGTGATAGCGTTTCAAATCTGCGCTTTCAAGGCGAGCAAGAGAGTCCTTTGTGCCAAGAATCGTCTTGCCATACGGCGTGTCCTTCAAAACCTCGCTGGATGCGTGCTCAGCGCAGACGTCAAACGGGTCGTCCTCACACTCGTCAATCTCCTCGTATATGACTTTGCGTTCGCGTTCAAGCTCTGTCGCGTCAAACACGGGGTTGAAATACATATCGGCAAGCACGTCCATACACTTCTCCGCGTTCGTATCGAGCGAAGTGGTGTAAAAACACGTGTAGGACTTGGACGTCGCGGCGTTGATTTGCGCACCTATCGCGTCCATCTCTCGCACGATGTCATAGGCACTTCTCGTCTTTGTCCCCTTGAACACCATGTGTTCAATGAAGTGCGAAATGCCGTTCTCTTCCGGCTTTTCCACAACGACACCTGCGCCCACGAAAACGCCTATTGCAATGCTCCTCACCGCCTCGTTTGTGGCGATTGAAAGCTTCAATCCACTTTTGAAATCAACAACTTTTCTCATGCTGTCATTATAGCATAAACCTTGACAATTTCAAATCGTTTTTGCAAAAAGCAGGCAAAACAAAAATCATATAAAGATTTTTATTGTCATAAAGTGTTCTATGAAAAGTTTTAAACACGCAAGCGTGATTTCAAACGTAGTTATAATCCTTGTGCTCGTATCCTCTTTCCTTGTGGCGTACTTTGCGGCAAGCCATCAAGAGAGTGCCACGCTCACCTCTTCCGCCATATATAAAGGCGATGAAACAAGAGGCAAAGTGGCGCTTATGTTCAACGTCTATGAGCGCACGGACAACGTGGAGAAAATCATGCAAATATTTGAAGAAAGCGGCTATCTAACCACGTTTTTTGTCGGCGGATGTTGGGCGGCAAAGAACGCGGATACAGTTGTCAAAATGCACACGGCAGGCTTTGAAATCGCCAACCACGGCTATCTGCATCGCGACCACGCAAAACTCTCTTACGACGAGAACGTCAAAGAGATACGCCTGACAGGACGGCTTGTCAGCAACATTCTCAAAGACTTTGAAGACTTTGACAAAATGACCCTCTTTGCCCCGCCCAGCGGAAGCATTGGCGACAATATGATAAAAGCGGCGGAAGACCTTGGCTACAAGGTGATTATGTGGACGCGCGACACGATTGACTGGCGCGACCAAGATGCCGACCTTATTTTCACCCGCGCCACCGACAATCTTAAAGCCGGAGAGCTCATCCTGCTCCACCCCACCGACGCCACCGTGGACGCCCTGCCCCGCATCCTTGAATATATCAAAATTGTCGGCTTGCAACCCGATATCGTCTCCAACGTGATATAAAAAACAGCACCCTGAGGGTGCTGTAATTTTTTGTTGTGTCTCAATTAGGCTTTCTTCAAAACCTCTTTGAGTCTCAAATCCACTCTATGCTTGTCGTCAATCTTGATGACCTTGACGAGCACGATGTCGCCAACGTTGACAACGTCTGTCACCTTTTCAACGCGCTCTTTGGAGAGCTTGGAGATGTGGACCATGCCGTCCTTGCCAGGTGCAAAGTTGACGCTTGCGCCAAATTGACCTTTTTCGTTCTCCATAATCTTGGTGACGATGCCTTCATACACGTCGCCGACTTCAACGTCGCGGACGATTGTCTCGATGATAGAGCGTGCTTTGTTGATTGCGGCTTGGTCATTGGATGCCACAAACACCGTGCCGTCGTCGCTCAAATCAATCTTGACGCCTGTGTCTTCGATGATCTTGTTGATGGTCTTGCCACCCTTGCCGATCACATCGCCGAGTTTTTCCGGATCAATGGAGAAGGACACAATCTTTGGAGCCCATTTGCTGAGTTCCGGACGTGGTGCTGGAAGCACTGCGAGCATCTTGTCAAGGATTTCAAGTCTGCCCTTTCTTGCTTGTTCAAGAGCGCGAGTGAGGATTGCCTCATCAATACCCTTGATCTTGATATCCATTTGGATTGCTGTGATACCTTCTGTTGTACCTGCAACCTTGAAGTCCATATCGCCCAAGAAGTCTTCGAGGCCTTGGATGTCTGTGAGGACTGCAACTTTGCCTTCGTCTGGGTTCTTCATAAGACCCATTGCGATACCTGCAACAGGAGCCTTGATCGGAACGCCTGCGTCCATGAGTGCGAGCGTGCTGCCGCAGACGGATGCTTGTGATGTTGAACCGTTGGAGCTCAAAATGTCGGACACTGTACGGATTGCGTATGGGAACTCTTCTTCCGATGGAAGAACAGGCTCGAGTGCGCGCTCTGCAAGTGCGCCATGGCCGATTTCACGTCTGCCCGGGCTCTTCAAAGCTTTTGCTTCGCCTGTGGAGTAGCCTGGCATGTTGTATTGATGCATATATCTCTTGTAGAAGTCATCATCGAGGCCTTCAAGCTTTTGTGCTTCGGAGATTGTGCCGAGCGTGCAAGTTGTCATAGCTTGCGTTTGGCCACGTGTGAACACTGCACTGCCGTGAACTCTTGGGAGCATACCGACTTCGCACCAAATTGGGCGAATTTCGGTGAGGGATCTGCCATCCGGACGTACGCCTTGGTTGAGAACTTTTGCTCTGACCTTTTCTTTCTTCAAGTAGTAGAGGCTGTCAAGGATGAACTTCGTTCTCTTTGGTTCGTCCTGGAAATCCTCTGCAAAGTGAGCAAGCACGTCAACATTGAGTTCGTCTTCTCTTGCTTCTCTCTCATAGCGGTCAAATGCTTCGAGGACATAGTCCATCTTCTTGTCGGCATATTCTCTGACTGCTGCATCAATGTTTTCCGGGATATGTTCAAGCTCGATGTCAAGTTTTGGTTTGCCAACTTCTTTTTGGATGCCCTCGATAAACTCGACGATCTTCTTGATTTCTTCATGACCGAAGAGGATTGCATCAAGCATTTCCTTCTCGCTGATCACGTTTGCGCCTGCTTCAACCATCATGATTGCATCTTTTGTGCCTGCAAGGTTGAGAGCGAGGCGGGATTTTGCTCTTTGTTCTGCATCTGGGTTGATGACGTATTCACCGTCAACGTATCCAACAACCACGGAGCCTGTTGGGCCTGCCCATGGAATATCCGAAATGGAGAGTGCAACGGATGAGCCGATCATACCAAGAACTTCCGGTTGGATGTTTGTGTCAACTGAAAGCACGGTTGCAATGACTGTCACGTCGTTGTAAAGTCCCTTCGGGAAGAGTGGACGGATTGGTCTGTCGATAAGGCGGGATGTCAAAATTGCCTTATCGCTTGCTCTGCCCTCTCTCTTTTTGAAGCCACCAGGAATCTTGCCGATGGCGTACATTTTTTCTTCATAGTCCACGCTGAGTGGGAAAAAGTCCATACCATCACGTGGTGCCTTGGACATAGTTGCGTTGACCATAACCACTGTGTCGCCGCATCTCACGATGCAGGAACCATTGGATTGTCCGCAATATGCGCCGGTTTCGACGACGAGCTCTCTGCCGCCGACTGTTGTTTTGAAAATCTTTCTTTCCATAAATACTCCTCTGGGGATTCCATCATCCCCTATATATTTTCGACTATGCGTCGATTATTCCCAAAAAAAATGGGTGCCAAAAGCACCCACCATTTTTATTTTCTCAAACCAAGTGATTTGACGATTGCACGATAACGCTCAATGTCCATATTGCTGAGATAGTTGAGAAGGTTTCTTCTTTGACCAACCATCATGAGCAAGCCTCTGCGGCTGTGGTGATCCTTCGGGTGATTCTTAAGGTGCTCTGTGAGTTCTGTGATACGAGCTGTGAGAAGTGCGATTTGAACTTCTGGAGAACCTGTGTCGCCCTCTTTACGTGCATA
>DBVQ01000027.1:4061-16396 GCA_002308155.1 Christensenella sp. UBA1260 | reverse complement strand
AAGAACTCGGAGTTTTGTCCAAACCTCGTCGAAAGTACCTTGTGTATATTAGCATAAACAAAAAATAAAGTAAACTGATTTTACTATATATTTAAAATATTTTTAAAAAGTTATAGTCAACACTATCAAACCGCTTACTTTTGGATGATATGCGCGGTCAATCGTCTAGTTTTAATGCAATCGACGCCACATTTTCAGCGTCTATTGCGCTTTTACGAGATGATTTACCGTTCCAAAACTCATATTGACGCTCAAGCATCAAGTCAATATTCTTGACATATTCAAGCGGCTCTTTGTAGTTGGCACAGCGTTCAATCAGGTTTTTGCGCTTAATCCACTTCTTGGAGATTGCAGCCGCCCCATTTGCGATTATAGATGTGTCTTCTTCCATAATGTCTATATTATAGACACACTCCGTCTTCGGCTTGGCATAGCCCACGTTTTCAAGGCTGCCGGACGTGTATTTTTGGCGGTACATATAGTATGGGTTGTAGCCCTCGCTCGTCAACTTCTCATAGGCATAGTCCACCATCTTGGAGGCGGTTTCATAGTCCGTGTTGTCGTAATTTTCAAGTTTCAAGGCAGAGCCCTTTTTCAAATACAGCGTATGCACTGTGATATTTGCAGGTTTCAAGGCGACCGCTATGTCAACCGAACGTTTGAAATCCTCAAACGTTTCCCCCGGGAGCATGGCAATCAAGTCCATATTGACCAAAAACTTGTCCTTGACAAGCGAGTATGCGGTGTAAATCTCCCCTGTCGTGTGATTTCTGCCAATGAGTTTCAACGTCTTTTCGTTGAAGGATTGCGGATTGACAGACACTCTTGTCACTCCGTGCTTTTCAAGCACAGCCACGATTTCTTCGTTTATCGTGTCCGGACGCCCCGCCTCAACCGTAAACTCTTTGCAATCAAAATGACAATGAGCAAGCACTCTGTCAAGGAGTTCCGGCCCTATGCTTGTCGGCGTTCCCCCACCGACATAGACGCTGCGTATCTTGATTTTTTTGTCCGCAACGTACTTCTCAGTCTGTTCAAGCTCTCTTATCAAGCAATCAACGTACGGCTCAACAAGTTTTTTCTGTCTGTCAACAGGAAGCGACACAAACGAGCAGTATGCACATCTCGTTGGGCAGAACGGTATAAACACAAACACGTCGCAAGCCCTTGCGCGCTTGTTGCGAATTGGCTTTTGCGTGTTGACAATATGCTCAACAAGGCGCACTTTGTCCTCTGCCACGCTATAATCAGCGACAAACACTTCGTGTGCAGATTTGCCGTATCTAAGCGGGTTATTTTGGATTTCCTGATAGAGTTTTGTCGGTCTGATACCAGTCAAACAACCATACGGCAAGTTTATGCCTGTCAAAAAACTTATAGTTCTGTAGATTGCAATTTTGAGATAACGCTTTTCAATGCGCTTTTTTTCAAGCTCACCTTCTGCTTCAAACGGGAAAACATAGCTCTTTTCAAAGTTTTCAAACTTTGGCGATGTTATTCTCACTTTAAAAGCATCGCCCAAATTGGCGTACTCAACACTCACCGACAAGTCCTCGTCCAGCCTCGCTTCAAAAAGGCGGATAAGTTCAAGCAAATCGTTTGTGTACTCGTCATTTGAAATCCTAAAATCTATCATAAGCGTTTCCCCTTATCTGCTTATTCCTTTGCAATAATCAACAATCACTAATCGGTTCGTCAACTTTTTCGTCCAAGATGAGATTGTTGACTCTCTCAAACGCAAGTGTCGTCGGATCTCCGTGCCCAGGGAGCAACGTATAATTGCCTTCAAGCGCAAAGAGCTTGTTGACTATTGAGTTTTTGAGTTCGTCATAGCTCCCGTCATAAAAATCCGTCCTTCCGTAGGACATATAAAAGATTGTGTCGCCGACGAAAATCTTGTTTTCAACAATCGCACACATACTTCCCTTTGAGTGTCCCGGAGTGTGCAAAAACCTGACATCTAACCCAATTATTTTGAGCGTTTCGCCGCCGTTTACAAGTATATCCGGCGTAAACTTTTCAACAATGAAGTCGGTGACGACGGACAGATTTTTTCTGCTGTCTCTCGTCTTGTCCGCATCAAGTTTGTGGATTATGACTTTTGGCTCAAAAACCTCGCCGTTTTCAATCCTTGCGCCACGACGTTTGAGCTCAGCCACGCCGCCTATATGGTCAAAATGCCCGTGCGTAAGCACGATTGCGTCAAGTTTGTCCTTTCTGTCCTCAATGAGCTCCCATATCTCCTCTGCGTTTCCGCCCGGATCAACGACAAAGCACCTGCGATTGTTCTCCACAATGTAGGTGTTGGTGTTGATTGGCGATGTAAACAAATGAAATAGGTTCATTATCTGTGCACAGAGATGACTCCGTCAATAGTTTTGAGTTTGCCAACAATGTCTTCAAGGTCGCTTGCACGCTTAATCTCGATGACGATTGTCATCTCGGCGGTATGCGTCTTGTCGTCAAGTCTTGCGTTGACGCCGACGATTTGAAGTTTTGCATTTGAAATAACTGTTGTAATTGTGGCAAGAAGTCCGCCCTTGTTCTCCGTATTGAGCACGATTGTGGCGTTGTAGCTCTCATTTCCGTCCGTATCCCAGCTTGCCGGAATGAGACGTTCGTCCTCCATACCCTTGACGTTCGGGCAGTCAATACGATGTATTGAAACTCCTCTTCCCCTTGAAATATAGCCGATAATGCTGTCGCCCGGGACAGGTGAACAGCACTGTGAAAAATGCACTGTGAAGTTTGCGTTGCCGTTGATGAGAACGCCGCTCTTTGAGCGTTTTCTCGGCGTTGTTGGCGCAGGCTGCGGGGTTTCTTTGCGGAAACTATCAAGCAACTTGGTGAGCACCTGCGAAGTCGTGAGTCCGCCAAAACCTACCGCCGCATACAAATCGTTTTCGGTTGCGATTGCGTGACGCTTGAGCAGCGTGTCAATTGCTTCTTGAGTGAAGACTTCGTCAAGGTCATAGCCGCGACGTCTTGCCTCACGTTCAAGCATCTCCTTGCCGCGCTGGATATTCTCTTCTTTGTTTTCCTTCTTGAAGTATGCCCTAATCTTTGAACGAGCGGATGCCGTGCGCACAAACTTGAGCCAGTCAAAGCTCGGCCCTTTTGCCGAATTGGAGGTCAAAATCTCAACGATATCGCCCGTCATAAGCTTGGTGTTCAGCGGCACAATCTTCTTGTTGACCTTTGCACCCACACACTTGTTGCCGACTGCGGAGTGGATTTTGTAGGCCAAATCAACAGGCGTTGAACCGACCGGCAAGTCAAACACATCGCCCTTTGGAGTGAACACGAAGACTTCGTCTTCGAAGACGTTGATTTTGACAGCGTCCATAAACTCTTTTGCGCCGTCAATGTCCTTTTGGGCATCCATAACTTCTCTCAGCCACTTGACTTTGACGTCAAGTTCACTGTCGTTGCCCGTCGTGCCCTCTTTATATTTCCAGTGCGCCGCAACACCGTATTCGGCAATCTTGTGCATCTCAAACGTACGGATTTGAATCTCAAACGTCTCGCCAAATGGAGTGACGACCGTCGTATGAAGCGACTGATAGTTGTTTGCCTTTGGCATTGCGATATAGTCTTTGAATCTGCCAGGAATTGGCTTCCACATCGTGTGGATTTCGCCGAGCATAGTGTAGCAATCTTTGACGGTGTCAACGATGATGCGAACGGCAAGCAAATCGTAGATTTGGTCTATGTCAATGTGCAACTTGTGCATCTTTTTGTAGACGGAATAGAAGTGCTTTGGTCTGCCGTTGACCTCGCCTTTTATGCCCATTTCTTTGAGTTTAAGGCGGATTTGGTCGCAGATTGTATCAAGGAAACCCTGTCTCTCTGTGCGCTTTTTGGAGACGTTTTCTGTTATGTAATGGTACTCGTCAGGGAGCAAATATTTCATTGCCAAGTCTTCAAGTTCGCATTTGAAGAAAGAAATACCAAGTCTGCCGGCAAGTGGCGCATAGATGTCAAGCGTCTCTTGTGCAATGCGTTTTTGTCTGTCCGGCTCCAAGAATTGAAGCGAACGCATATTGTGCAAGCGGTCTGCGAGTTTGATGATTATGACGCGCAAATCCTTTGCCATTGCAACGAAAATCTTGCGGAAGTTTTCTGCCTGAGCCTCTTCCCTGTTGACAAACTGGAGTTTGTCAAGTTTTGTGACACCCTCAACGAGCGAGAAGATTTCCATGCCAAACTCTTGTTGAAGTTGCTCGTCTGTGACATCTGTATCTTCAAGGACGTCGTGCAAAAATGCGGCAATAACTGTTGAACTATCAAACCCAAAATCCGCCAAAATCTCAACAACGGCGCATGGGTGGACAAAATAGTCCTCTCCGGAGCTTCTCTTTTGTCCCTCGTGAGCGGCCTTGGCAAAATCGTACGCCTTTTTTATCTCGGCGTACTTATCAGGATAAGTTTTTCTGAGTTTTACGAGTAAATCTGCCATAGTCCTCTCGCGCGATTAGTTCAATGATAGATTATTATAACTTATTTATGCGCCACTTTCAAGACCAAACTTGAAAAAATAGGTCAAAAAGCACAAAAAAAATTGCCAGAATGGCAATTTTGACTGTATTTATTATATTATTTCTCGGCTCAATGGACAAGATTTCTGTATGCAATTGAGCTTGAAAGTTCAACGCTGCGGCGGGACACTTCAACCATACCCCTGTCGCCTATGCGAAGCAAGCCGAGCTGTTCAAAGATCTTGACTGCGACAAGAAACTCTGTTTCCGTGATATTCATCCTTGACGACACATAGGCATAAAATCTTGTCATTGACTGCACCCTGTTCTTTGCGGCTGAAAGCTCATATATGTGTCTATATGCCGTTCTGAGCGTAGTATCCGCGATCTTCAAAGGACGTGCGGACACGTCGCCGAGCGCATAGGTTTTTACTCTCTTTGCTATATAAGATTTGTAGCCCTCAGTGAGCGGATGTCCAACCAAAATAACCTGCTGATAGAATCCAAAATCAAAGGAGTCAGAAGGTGCGACAACCACTTGGTTTTCGGGATTCAAATGCGGTGAATCGGCAAAAACGAACGGCAAATCCTTTATCTTTGCACTGTCTCTCAACAGCCATTCATAGTCGCTCCAATTGAAGCACACGACAAGCGTACCAAACGGCTTTTCAAGCAGCCTTTCAACGCTTGCAATATCAATGCTTTCAAGGTCGGTGTGCCCTTCATAATCAAGTTGATGCAGATTGTATGTTTTGCACTCCTCATCCGTCGCCGTCATTGCTCTTATTTTGAGCGATTGTACGATGCCTTGCGCGACCGTATTGTTTTGGAAGGTATTGAGCCCGAGCGACACCTCAAAGTCCGCGCTTTCAATGCGTGGAGCAAGCACGTGCGAATATCTTGAAAACGCCATGAGGTCCATAGCTCTTGCAGAGCATTTCATGTGGTTAGAAAACCCGATTCTCTCAAACTTGAAGTTTTTGAAGTTGACCAAAAAGTTTGGCCTTGGGTTGCCGTAGCCAGTTGGTTCAAGTAGTTCAAGTTCCTTTGCAAAAGAGAGCACGTCGCCGTTTGGATTGAGCATCATATCGCACTCGGTATCGGGACAAAAATCGCTGATAGGACGGTTTGAGAGCATTTCGTTTGCGGCATTTTTGAAGCCGTCAAAGCTCTCCTCTTTCATGCTGATGCCTGCCGCTTGTGCATGCCCGCCAAACGCCGTAAAATAGCTTGAAAGCGACGAGAAGAGTTCAAATATGTTGACGGACGGCACACTTCTTGCCGAGCCTTTGAGCTCATCACCGCTCTTTGCAAAGAGTACGGTCGGGCGTTTGAACTCGTCAACCAGTCTTGCTGCCGCAATACCGAGTATGCCCGCCTCCCAATTGTCGCCTTTGAGCACGATTATATTTGTCTTGTTGAAGTCAACTCCACGGAGCATCTCTTTCGCCTCGGCGACTGCGGTTTCGCAGAGCTCTTGACGCAGAGAATTGTCTCTTGCAAGCTCCTCGCTCAAAGTTTTGAGCATAAAGTAGTCATTTTCAAGGAAGAGGCTGACAACTTTCATCGCAGACCCCAAACGTCCTGCGGCGTTCATACGCGGAGCAAGGCGGAACATAATGTTTTGAGAGGTCGCTTTGTCCTCGCCAAGCAACATTTTGATGCCCTTGCGCGGATTTGCGGCAATCTGTTTCAAGCCGTGATAAGCGATTATACGGTTGTCAAGCGTGAGCGGAACAACGTCTGCAATGGTTGCGATTGCGCAAATATCAAGATATTTGGTCGCCTCTGCTCTGCCCGCCATAGCCTCAACAAGTTTGAGAGCAACGCCCGCACCGCAAAAGTCATAATAGCCCGTTTTTTGCACCTTTGGATCAACCACGATGCAGTCGGGGATTTGCGCCTGCGGCTCGTGGTGGTCGGTGACGATAGTATCAATGCCCTGCGACTTCAAATACTCCACTTCCTGCACGGCTGTTATGCCGCAGTCCACGGTTATCACAAGGTTTGGTTTCTTTCTTACAATAATACTTTCAAGCGCCTCAACAGATATTCCATATCCGTCCTTGTTGCGGTCTGGGATGAAATAGGACGCGTCAACCTTGTCCTTCAAGTACAGCATTAGGATTGCGATTGCCGAGATGCCATCGCAGTCATAGTCGCCATATATAAGCACGCGTTCTCTATGCTCAATCGCCTTTTTGAGCCTTGCAACCGCCTCGCGCATATTTGCAATATCAAACGGCGATGAGAAGTCATTGACGGACGGATGCAAAAACTGTTGTATGCTATTCTCGTCCTCAAAGCCGCGGCTCAACAAAAGCATAAGAAAAGCGTCGGAGATTTTGAGCCTCCTTGCCATATTCTTTTGCTCGTCAGTGAGCGATTTGGTTTTTGAGTTGAGAACGTAGCGCATATATTAAAATATTGCCCTCACAAAATGTGAGGGCAAGTTTTGTTATTTTTTCTTTTTGAACTGTGTGTTCTTTTTGGAATATTTGTAAACCGTATTGTTGTTGTTCGGTTTCTTGCCTTGATCAGGTTTTTTGGCTGGAACAGGTTTGTCTGCGTTGTTCTTTGCCGGTTTTGCAGGCACTTGTTCTTCGCCTTCAGGATCCTTCTTGTCGTAGGACACTTCGTTGCGTTTTGCATACTTCTCTTTTGTTCTGTCAAAGGATGCACTCATTGCCGCCCAAAGTGGAGCTGCAAGGCACACTGATGAGAAGAAACCTGCAACAAGACCGAGGATGATCGGGACGCAGAATTGTCTGATTGCTTCACCGCCGAGGATTGCAAGGAACGCAACCGTGACCATTGTGGTGAGCGTTGTATAGACAGAACGCGTGAATGTATCACGAACAGCCATATCGGCGATTCCTCTGTAATCAATGTTCTTTTGACCTTTGAGAGGTTTGAGATATTCACGGCAACGGTCAAAGACGATGATTGTGTTGTTGATTGAGTATGCAATGATAGTAATCATTGCCGCGACATATGACGTGTTGATTTGAACACGGCAGATGACTGTCAATGCAAACATAATGATGACGTCGTGCAAAAGTGCAATGACTGCCGCAAAACCACTCATAAGAGTAAATCTTATGATGATATAGACAAGAATGAGTGCAACAGAGACTGCGAGTGCAATGCCTGCTTTGTTGAGAAGGTCGGTTGCAGCTGTTGCGCCGATTGACTCATAGCGAACGTTGTTTGGAAGATCAGGATAGAGATTGTTGACTTCTTCTCTGATCTTGGTGTTGAGAACGTTGATCGCATCGTCGTCGTTGGAGATGTTTTTGTATCTGAACTGAATTGCGTTCTGTTCAGGGTTGTTTGCAATTTGCTTTTGATAGTTGCTGACCTTGACGCCGTACTCTTCAATCTTGTTGATGATTGCAGTTGCATGCTCTTCGTAGTTTGTATTGACCTCTTCACCGAGAGTGACGGTCAAAATCGTACCACCTTCAAAGTCGATACCAATACCGACTGCGTCGGTATAGCTGCCTTGTCTGACACCGCCCAAACCTGTTGTCCCAAGAACAACAATCACGATGAGCGCAACAATGAGGATTGCAAACGGCGCGATGCCGAATTGTTTTGCGTGTTTGGTCACGCTGAAGTTCTTCATGTATTTGAGGAAGTTGCCTTTATTCTTTGCCATAATTACGCCTCCTCACTTTCGACTACAACAGGGACAGCGTCAGCGTCGTCCGCAGGTTTTTCGTCCTCTTCTTCATCCGTTGCATCTGGATAGCGTTTGAGTCCATAGAACTTCTCGCTTCTGCTGTTGAGCGGAACAAAGCATTTGAGGATAAGTCTTGTCACGACCAAGCAGGTGAACATTGAGAGGATAATACCAATAAACAACGTGACTGCAAAGCCGACGACTGTGGATGAACCGAGCACCCAGAGCACGATAGCACCGATGAGTGTTGTCACGTTGCCGTCAATGATAGCCGCAGTTGAACGTCTGAAGCCCTCTTTGATTGCCGATGGGATCGGCTTTGAAGACCTGCCGTATTCGTTTTTGATTCTTTCAAATATGATGACGTTGCCGTCGACTGCCATACCTATTGAGAGCAAGATACCCGCGATACCCGGGAGTGTAAGTTGCACCCATGGGAGCACTGCGCAGAACCAAATGAGAAGCACGATGTAAGCACAAAGTGCGATGTCTGCTGCAAGGCCGAGCCCACGATAAACGAGAATCATGAACAAGAAGATAAGTCCAACGCCGATTGCACCAGCGATGAGAGCAATTCTCACAGAGTTCTCACCGAGGGTTGCGGAGATGTTGCGGACTTCGCTTTGGCGAAGCGTGACACCAAACGTACCGGATTGGAGCTTTGTTGCATATTCATAAGCCGAATCATAGGTATAGTTGCCGGTGATGATTGCAGAGCCGTTTGTGATCGCAGTTTGGATCGTCGGTTGCATGATCAACTTGCCGTCAACATAGATATATGTTGAGCTGCCGGTGTTTTCAGAAGTGATTGTTGCAAACACCTTTGCGCCTTCATCATTAAACTTGAGGCCGATTGCATATTGGCCATCGCTGTCTGTTGTGACGTAAGCTGTTTCAAGGTGTTCCCTACCGTTGATAAACGCAACTTCTTTGAGTTTGTCGATGTCTTCGTCATCAACTTTCTCAAGCGTAAAGTAGAGAGATGCCGGACGACCGATAAGGTCAAGAACACGCTCAGGATCGTCAACGTCAGGAACTTCAACACGGATTGTTGTGTTGCCGTTGCTGTTTGTTCCCTTGGAAACTGTTGCCTCGGTATAGCCCTTTGAAACAAGGAGCGATTGCATCGAACTAATTGTTCCGGTGATACGCGTGTCCAAATCCTCATATTCATCAGGCAAGACTTCGTAAACAGCGGAAACACCACCCGACATTTCAAGGCCGAGTTTGATAGTCTTTGCATATCCGGTGTAATCATAAACGGTGTCGCCGATCGGGAAAGACACGACCGCAAAGACCGCCATCAAGATGATGAAGATTGCCACAACGGACAAGACGATAATTGATTTCTTTTTGTTCACAGGAAGAACCTCCATATAAATAAACATAAATATTATAGCGATGAAGACAATTTAAGTCAACGAAAATAAGTTAATTCTATTATAAAAACATAAAAAACAAGAAAAACCGCGCACTTTTGCAAACTCGCGCTCATATTTTGCCGCAAAAATCAATACTCTTTACTATGAATAAAAATGAATTGAAACCAGATATTTTGGACGTTTTGAAATCCGTGCTCTTTGCAACCCTTATCGCGCTTGCACTTGTGCTTGTGTTTGCAATAATACTCAAGTTTACTTCTCTGCCGTCTGCGGTCATAATGCCTGTCAACATAGTGATAAAACTCCTGTCTCTTTTTGTTGGCATTTTGATTGGGTTCAAATCAAAGCAAAACGGCATTTTGAAAGGCGCGATCACAGGGCTCGTGTTTATGCTCCTCACATTCTTCATCTTTGCCGCGCTCAATGCTTTCAAGGACATAAAGTTCAGTTGGATTGACCTTATCACCCTGCCGATTGCGGGAGCATTGAGTGGCATCGCCGCCGTCAACATCCGCCCGCGAAAGCAAGCCTAAAACAAGCATTCTAATCTTCTAAACATAAAAAGCCAAAAAGAAAAAACGCACTCAAGCGAGTGCGTTTTTGTTTGCATTTTCAGCAATTATTTCTTGAATGGATCGTCAACAAGATCTGACTTCTTCTCTTCTTCTGCCGGAGCTTCTTCAGAGACCACTGGTTCGTCTTGTGGGAGATCTGCTGCTGGAGCTGGATCTACCGGAGCCGGTGCCGGAGCTGCTGCATTTTCAAGAACAAGACCAACTGCTTGTCTGTCAATGACGATGAGAGTTGGATTGTTTTCTGTGCCAACATTGATGATGAGAGTGTTGTCTGGGTTGACTTGTGTGATTTTGCCAACCATTCTGCCGATTGTCATGATCTTTGTGCCAACCACGAGGCTGTTCATCATATTGTCTTGTTGTTGTTTGCGCTTTTTTGAAGAGAACACGGTGTAAACAATCATACCGATGAAAAGTGCGCCAACAATTGCCAACATAATCCATGTGGAAGTATTGCCTTCAATTGCTAAAAGAGAATGTACCATAATAACTCCTTGGTGCCTAATGGCCATTTATTTTCTTCATTATCATACACGAGATTTTGATTTCTCGCAACAGATTTAGTGTAAAAACTTTTTTATTAAATGATTATTAAAAGGTTTAATGTCGATTAACCTTCATATTGTGCAATAAACTCGCGCCTAAACTCATCATATCTGTCTTCCATGATTGCTTGGCGAATATCTGCCGCAAGTCTTTCAAGAAAACGAATATTGTGGATTGAGAGCAGCCTCCCTCCCATAATCTCGTCCGACTTGATGAGATGGCGGATGTATGCTCGTGTGTAGTTTCTGCAAGCATAGCAGTCGCACTCGCTGTCAATCGGAGTGAAATCTTCGGCATACGGTGCGTTGCGGATTGTCATAAAGCCCTCTTTCACCATTGCCGTGCCGTTTCTTGCAATACGGGTTGGAAGCACGCAGTCAAACATATCAACTCCCCTTGCCACGCCTTCAACAAAATAGTCCGCTGTGCCAACTCCCATGAGATAGTGCGGTTGATCCTTTGGCAAAATCGGCTCTAGCACGTCAAGCATACGATACATTGTCTCTGCCGACTCGCCAACGGAAAGTCCCCCAATTGCTATGCCGCATTTGGCATAAGGGATCGTGCGTTCTGCGCTCTCACGACGCAAATCTTCATAGGTGTTGCCCTGTACGATCGGAAAGAGCATTTGATGCGGTTTGAGCTCAACTTTTGAGCATCTATCCAGCCATTTCAACGTGCGTTCCATTGCTTCACGCGCCTTTTCGTGGTCAATATCCGCAGGCGTGCACTCATCAAAAGCCATGACAATATCACTGCCAAGTGCTCTCTGCACCTCCATAGATTTTTCCGGCGAAAAGAAGTGTTTTGAGCCGTCAATAAAGCTGTTGAACTCCGCACCTTCGTCCGTTATCTTGCGCAGGGACGAAAGCGAGAAAACTTGAAATCCGCCGCTGTCCGTCAAGATTGCACCGTTCCAGTTCATAAACTTGTGAAGTCCGCCTGCACGCTCAATGAGCTCATGACCCGGGCGAAGATACAAGTGATAGGTGTTCGAAAGCAAAATCTGCGCACCCGTCTCGTGCACTTCTTCTGGAGAAAGCCCCTTCACTGTCGCCTTCGTGCCAACAGGCATGAAGCACGGCGTGTCAATAACTCCGTGGTCGGTGTAAAGTTTGCCAACTCTCGCACCTGTCTTTTTGTCTTCGTGAATTACTTCAAATCTCATATTTTATCCTTAAAAGGGTTTTTTTCTTTATTATATAAAGAATGACGAATCGCCGAAGGAGAAAAATCTATATTTTTCTCTCACTGCCTCTTTGTAGATTTCAAGCGTCTTTTCTCTGCCCACAAACGCCGATACGAGCATAATGAGCGTGCTCTCAGGCAGGTGGAAGTTGGTGATAAGCCCTTTCACGCACTTGAACTTGTAGCCCGGGTATATAAATATGTTCGTCTCGCCCTTTGCCGCTTTGACATAGCCGTTTTCGTCCGCAACTGTTTCAAGTGTGCGCACACTCGTCGTGCCCACGCAAATCACTCGCATGCCCTCACGGATTGCCTTGTTTATCTTTTCGGCATTCTCCTCGTCAATCTCATAGTACTCGGTGTGCATCTCGTGGTCAAGGATGTTTTCCTCTTTGACGGGACGGAAAGTGCCAAGCCCTATGTGCAACAAAACGGTTGCAAACTCAACGCCCATGTCCCTGCACTTTTGCATGAGCTCCGG
>DBVQ01000027.1:0-4043 GCA_002308155.1 Christensenella sp. UBA1260 | reverse complement strand
TCGGTGCGGCGGCTGAGCCGTCAATCTTGCTGTAAACCGTTTGATAGCGCTCTTTGTCTTGAAGTTTCTCCTTGATATACGGCGGGAGCGGCATATTGCCAACGCGGTCAAGGATATCCTCAAACACGCCGTCAAAATGAAACTCAACTGTCCTTGCGCCATAGTTCCCGACTTCGGTGACAGTGGCGTACAGTTCAGGCGCAATCTCAATTCTCGAGCCAAGACGAGCCTTTCTCGCCGGCTTCATAATCGTCTCCCAGTGCGTATAATCAATGCGCTTTAAGAGCAACATCTCAAGCACGCTCTCGTGGTTTTCAACGTGTCCGTAGATGCGTGCAGGGATAACTCTCGTGTTGTTGATGACAAGTAGGTCGCCCTTTCTCAAAAACTTCGGCAGGTCAAAAAAGTGCGCGTGTGTTATCTTGTCCGCACTTCTATCATACACCAAAAACCGAGATGAATCTCTCGGCTCGACAGGTGTCTGCGCAATCAACTCTTCCGGCAAATCATAGTAGAAATCGTGAGTTGACAGCCCTTTGTTTTCGTCAATTTTTGATGTCATTTTGCACTTTATCTGTCAAAAACGCAACTTAAAGTCCGTTTTCGTTTCAAAAATCAGATTATTCTGGGAACACACGCCCCATGTGGTCGTAGGCATTTTTGGTGCACATTCTGCCTCTTGGCGTACGTGAAATAAAGCCAAGTTGAATGAGGAACGGTTCAACAACGTCTTCTATTGTGGACGCCTCCTCCCCCGTTGCCGCGGCAAGTGTATCAAGCCCGACAGGACCACCTGCAAACTTGTCTATGATTGCTTCAAGCACGGTTCTGTCCGTCACGTCAAGACCAAGCTCGTCAACGTCCATAAGATGCAATGACTTCTTGGTGATTGCAAGTGTGATGACGTTTGAGTTTTCATATTGTGCAAAGTCTCTGACACGGCGGAGCAATCTGTTGGCAATACGCGGCGTACCACGACTGCGCTTTGCAAGTTCAAGTGCGGCTTCCGGCTCGATTGACACGCCGAGGATGCCCGCGGAACGCATGACGATGCGCTTGAGTTCCTCTGACGAATACATCTCAAGACGGAGCATCATGCCAAATCTGTCGCGCAATGGACCGGAGAGCATGCCTGCCCTTGTCGTTGCACCGATGAGCGTAAAGCGCTTGAGCGGCAAACGTATGCTTCTTGCCATAGGACCTTTGCCGGACACGAAGTCAAGCGAATAGTCCTCCATTGCAGGATAGAGCACTTCTTCAATGTTGCGGTTGAGACGATGGATCTCGTCGATGAACAATATGTCGCCCTTTTCAAGGTTGGTGAGCAAGGACGCAAGATCCGCCGCTTTCTCGATTGCAGGACCGCTCGTCACGCGTATTTGCGCGCCAAGTTCGCTCGCGATAACGTGCGCAAGCGTGGTCTTTCCAAGACCTGGAGGACCGTACAGCAAAACGTGGTCGAGTGCATCGCCCCTGTTCTTTGCCGCCGAAATGAAAACCTCAAGATTTTTCTTGATTTTCTCCTGCCCGACGTATTCGCTCATAGTGTGCGGACGGAGAGTGTTTTCCTGTTCGTCATCGTCAATGGTGAGTGAACTTACAACCCTTTGTTCAGGATCAAACCCTTCCCCACCGTTTTCTTTTGTGAATTGTGAACTGATCATAATCTATTTCCCACTTTTATATTTTTCCAATTGTGTTTTTGCACCGCTCATCATCCTCTCATTTTTCTAAAACCGCTCAGGTTGGATGAGATGCTCGGAAGGTGCGAACGCGAGCCACCCAGTGTACAAAGCCGTACAAGGTGTGCGACCGCACGCAAACCTGACAACGCAGGTCGCCAAGCTGTGCGGTTTTACAGTTGCTTTAAGCAGTATGCGATAATATTGTCCGCGCCGGAAACATGCTTTGCGGCTTCAGTTGCCTTCTTCACCGCTTCCGTCTTGGCTATGCCAAGGCTTTCAAGCACGTTGACAGCATCTGCAACGTCTTCGCCGATAATCGGTGTGCTGTTTGACGGACCATCCATTGCAAGAAGCGTGATGTCGTCTGCAACGTGGTCTTTGAGGCTGACGACAAGAAGTTCCGCCGTCTTTTTGCCAAGTCCTTTGATTTTGGCGAGCGTCTTTATGTCTCCCGATGCGATTGCAAGCGTCAAAGTCTTGAGGTCATAGCCACTCAAAATCTGCATAGCCATCTTTGGACCTATGCCGCTGACCTCAATGAGACGCAAGAAGAGATTTTTCTCGTCAAGACGAGAAAAGCCGTAGAGGGACATCTCGTCCTCTCTAACATAAAGATATGTATATATCTTTGCGATTTCGCCATATTCGACGTCAAAGAGCGTATTGCCGCTCACGCCGATTTCATAGCCTATTCCGTTGTTGTCAAGCACGATTGCACAGTCTGATTTGTTGACAACCTTGCCGGTGATGTAATTGTACATTTTTACCTCTATATTGAATATGTATTTTCAGGTTTTACTTGATTTTAAACTCCGTCGTCATGCGGCTGGTTTGTGCGTGGCACAAAGCCACCGCAAGTGCGTCCGCCGCGTCATCGGGGCGAGGAACTTTCTTCAAACGAAGAAGCGCTTGCACCATGTGTTGCATCTGTATTTTGTCCGCACCGCCGTAGCCTGTGATTGCCATCTTGATTTGGTTTGGCGTATATTCATACACCTCGTCGCCGAGGCTCTTTACAGCTGTGAGCAAAATCACTCCCCTCGCTTCTGCAACAGGAATACCCGTCGTGATATTCTTTGAAAAGAACAACTCCTCAATCGCGATATTTTGCGGCTTGAAGGTCTCGACAAGCTCCCTGACGCCTTCTTCAAGTTGGGCAAGTCTTTGGGGCAAGGTAAGCTCTTTCGGAGTCGTTACGACGCCGTAGTCGATTACACTGAAATTGCCGTGTACCGCGCTAATAACCCCATAACCCATGGTCGCAAGACCCGGGTCGATGCCCAAAATAATCATATTTGCCTCTTATGTTAAAAACTTATAGTTTTTATTTTTCTATGCTGTTTTCGTTTTGTCTATCAAAAAGATATGCCTTTTCAACATTTGGCAAAGTGCAAACTTTTTCTTGCTTTTCTTTGCTGACAACCTTCTTGCCGCTCTCCGTGATATTGAGCCAGCCGCCAAAAAGACGCACGCTGTATTTGACGTCCTCAACTCTCTCGCCGCTCTCGGCGTAGTCCTCGCCATGCCAGCCAACGTACACCTTGCCGCTGTCAAGCACTAATTTGCCCTCAAATCTGCTTGCGTCAAGCGCATATTTGCCTTCTTCAAAGACAAGTTTCAATTTGCCGTCAACGTTTTCAAGTGTCGCTTCTTCAAAGACAAAACACTCGTCAACAGCCTCAGCCGCCCAAATGTTGTTTGGATGCGCATAAATCTCGTCGTATGCGCCTATCTGTTTGACCTCACCGTAGTGCAATACGACAATTCTGTCCGCAATCGCTCGCGCCTCTTCCCTGCTTGTCGTGGAATATACTACGCTCGTGCCGCGCTTTGCGAAGTCCAAAAGGATTGGACGCAATTCGCCAAGGATTATCTCCGCCTCGCTTGCCGAAAGCCCCGCCGTTATGTCGTCAACAAACACGGCTTTTGCATCGCGGATGAGCAATCTCGCCACTGCAAGACGCTTTTTGTCAAGAAGGCTTGCTTTTTTTACCTTGTCGTTCAAGCAAGCAAAGATTGAAAGCCTCTCCGCCGCCTCGCAGACCTTTTGGTCTATTGTCTCTTTGTCCAGCCCACGTATCGCAAGCGGAAATGCGAGATTGTAGTAGAACTTGCGGTTTTCAAATATTGCAAGGTCGTCAAACACGACAATCGTATCGTCTGTCTTTTGCATCATAGGCTTGCCGTCAAGAAGGACTTGCCCGTCACAATCCTCTACAGCCGATACGACCTTGATAAACGTAGTTTTGCCACTTCCTTCGTCGCCAAGAACGGCGATAATCTCGCCGTCATTTATCTCCATGTCAAGCGCGCCCAAAACCTGCGCGCCGTAGAGGTATTGTTTGGTGACTCCGTTTA
>DBVQ01000011.1:10006-18179 GCA_002308155.1 Christensenella sp. UBA1260 | reverse complement strand
GTTTTGGCGGAAGTGGAGGGATTCGTTTAATAGTGGGCTAGCGAATGTATTCGCAAGAAGCCCACGTCAGCCCCGTGAAGGGGGTTCGCTGTGAGGAGCACAGTCTTGCCTTTTGGGCAAGCAATCCCTCACTTTGCAAAATAAAAACAGCCTTTTCAGGCTGTTTTGGCGGAAGTGGAGGGATTCGAACCCCCGTGGGCTTGCACCCAAACGGTTTTCAAGACCGCCTCGTTGTGACCGCTTCGATACACTTCCATACTGGAGCTGCTAACCAGACTTGAACTGGTGACCTCGTCCTTACCAAGGACGTGCTCTACCGACTGAGCCATAGCAGCAGATTTTTAATGCTTTGATATGATAGCATACAGAGAGGTTGTTGTCAATGATTTCTGCAATTTTGCAGAGGTTTTGCTTTTGTGGGATTGAAATCGGAACCACGGTGTGCTAAAATTGTTTTATAAACAATTTGAGGTGAATTATGTGTTTTGGTAGTATGTTGTTTAAACTTGCATTCAAGAGAGGCAAAGAAGGCGCAGCGGTGATGAAACCGGGAAGTTCTCTCGGAGACAAACTCATGGGAGACAGATTTCAAGAGTTGCACGACCTTATTGTTGAGAACAGAAACAAGTTGAAAGAGATAAAGCACGAATACGTGCAGATTGAAACTGCTGACGGCTTGAAACTTTCAGGTTGGTTTTTTGACGCAGGCAGCAAAAATACTGCGATAATCGTGCACGGCTACCGCTCGCAGGCATGGACGGACGGTGTGACGCACGCATGCAGATTTTTTGAACACGGCTACAATGTTCTCATCTCGGACAATCGCGCGTGTGGAGCGAGCGAGGGCGAATATTTGACGTTTGGCGTGCGCGAGAGTGAAGATATCGCTCGTTGGGCCGAGTGGGTGTCAAAGCGTGTTCCAAACGGCAACACAGTGCTTCTTGGCATATCACTTGGCGGTGCGACGGTGAGTATGTGCTCGGCTCTTGACATACCGGGCCTGAGAGTCGTCGTTGAAGACTGCGCCTACAAGACGATGCGCTGGGAGTTTGAGCATATGATGAAACTCTTTGTGCATTTTGTGCCAAAGCACAGCATAAACGTTGCTGAGAAGATTGCAAAGAAACGTCTCGGTTTCGATTTTGAGTCTCAATCACCGATAGAGAGCATAAAGAGAGCCAAATATCCAGTGTTCTTCGTGCATGGCAAGGCGGATTCATTCATCCCATACACGTCTGCGGAAGAACTGTATGCTGTGTGTCCAACGGATAAGCAGCTACTTCTAGTTGACAACTGCGGTCACGGCGGATCACAGCTCGCAGGTGATGAATATTTCTTGCCGATACTCAGCTTTGTTGACAAATATTGCAAATAAAAAACGCGGTGAAAACCGCGTTTTTTGATTGTTTGCTTTATTAAGCTTGAGTGCCTTCGCTGTTTGAATTTGCGGATGTCAGCTCGTCGTTTTGCGGTGAGCTTGACGCGTCTTCTTTGGAAGGGAATGCTCCGTTTACAAGGTAGTTTTGCATAAAACCATACGCCACAATCGCATCTTCTTTGTCAACCCATTGGAACTTGAAGTTGGTGGAAGAGAAGGACAAAAACTTGATTTTGGTCGTGTTGCTTGCAACTGCCAAAGCATAGAAGTCGATTGTGGCAAGTCCGTATAGGTTGTAGATGAAATTGTCAATTTTCTCTACGCCTTGGATGCTTTTGAGTGAAAGCGAGCGGTTGGTGTGTTTGATTTTGCCGCCTTTCAGAATTACGATACGCTTGTCCGTCAGCACATAACGCCTGTTTTGTGAAGACAAATATACACCGACGAGCAGGAATATCACAACGAACAGTATGCCTGCAAAGACGAGAATGAGCCAAGACTTGTCAATGGAGTTTAGCACTGCCATAGTGCCTGTGGCAACGAGAACTGCGCCGATTATGAGACAACACAACTCAAAGAGCAGGAAGACATGAAATATCTTTTTGCCGACTTTTGCTTCAAGCAAAACGTGTTCGTTTTCAAGTGGTATAAAAGTGTTTTTTGCCATTTTTTCCTCTTCATATCAAAGATATGAACTGCGATAAGTTTATTATAAGACATGCGTTCTTTGATGTCAATAATAGTTTTTCAAACTGCCTATTTACGTACGCGTGCAAATATGGTATAATTTATATATTAAATATACTTTTGTGGGGGAATATATATGTCAAAGCGTAAAGAAAAGGACGAAAACCTCACTCCTGAACAACTGGAGGCGAAGAGGATTAAAAAGAGAAAGATTAGGCTTGCAGTGTGGATTCCTGTGGGCATTTTGCTGTTTGTACTCGTGCTCAATGTCGTGATTTTGCCATTGACGAGCGCAGGCGCAAGAACCAAACACGTTGAAGCATACGAAGGCTCAAATCAATATATTCAATTCGACAGTGCAAACGGCTTGTATTTGTCCGCACACAGAGCGGGCGGCGACCTTGCTCCTGAGGAGACAAAATCCGCTTTCCGTCTTTGCATGGAGGCGACAGACTACAAAGTTGATGTGTTGGAGTTTGACGTGCATCTCACAAAGGACAATCAACTTGTGCTTCTTCACGACCACGAACTTGCAAGAACGTCAAATGGCGAACAACTATTCTTCAAGGGCGTGAAAATCTGTGATTTGACGCTTGATGAGCTCAAAACCGTCAATTTCGGATACAATTTCAAGGACCCTGAAACTGGAGAATACGTTTATCGTCGCGATATGACGCCAGCGGAGATTGCCGAAAACGAGATTGGCATCTTCCCACTTGAAGACATCTTGACATACATAGAAAGCGTGCGTCCAGAAAAAGATATGCACTATGTAATTGAAATCAAAGACAAGGGTGAGCGCGGAAGAAAGAGTATGGACATCCTCTATCAAAAGATGGGGGATCATGACATCCTTGACCGCACAATCGTCGGCACGTTCAACGGCGACATCACAAACTATATTGACAAGGAGTACAAGGGCAAAGTGACGCGTTCTGCGGGCATTTTGGAGGTTGTAGACTTCTATTATGCGTTCCTGTGGGGCACAAAGCTTGATGTCGAAAAATTGGGCTTCAGAGTGCTTCAAATCCCAACCGGACTGGACGGCTTCTTTGACTTCTCAACGCAGGCGTTCATAGACTATGCTCACACCTATGGTATTGCGGTGCAGTATTGGACGATCAACGATGCCGAAACAGTCAAAAAGCTGCAGTCTAACGGCGCGGATTGCATAATGACTGACAATCCGGCAATGGCCTACGAGGCACTTGGAAGATAAAAAACGCGGTGTAAAAACCGCGTTTTACAATAAAATACAAAGGAACAAACAAATGAAAGTATATCACGGAAACGTTGTTTATTCAAAATCGGCGGATGAGCTTCAAGAGTTTTCAAATTGCTATATTGCAGTTGAAAATGGCGTGGTTGAAGGCATATATGAAGAGTTGCCCGACAAGTTTAAAGGTGCAACTGTCACGGATTTTGGCGATGACGTGATTATTCCTGCGTTTTCCGATTTGCACGTTCATGCTCCGCAATATCCAAACCGCGGGCTTCAAATGGACGAACTTTTGAGTGATTGGCTCTTTTTGCACACTTTTCCGCTTGAGGCGAAATACAAAGATATTGATTTTGCGCGCACGGTGTATGATGTGTTTGTTGATGACATTATTGAGCACGGCACGATGCACTTGTCAATATTTGGCACAATACACAACGAGGCAACGGGATATCTTGTTGAAAAATTGGAGGCAAAGGGCATAAGAGCGTATGTTGGCAGGGTAAATATGGACGAAAACAGCCCCGATTATCTTTGTGAGACAACGGAGCAGAGCCTGAAAGACACTGAAGAGTTTTTGGCAAAGTATGCAAACAACAAATATGCAAAACCAATCATAACCCCAAGATTTGCGCCGACTTGCAGTGAAAAATTGCTGACAGGACTTGGCAAATTGGCGGCAAAATATCACGCAGGCGTGCAGACTCACGTCGTTGAGTCAAAGTGGGAGGCGGCGGAAGCAAAACGCAAATTCGCCGACTGTTCCTGCGATATGGAAATATATGAAAAAGCGGGACTCCTTGGACACGGGCAGTTTGTCGCCGCGCACTTTATGTATCCGTCATCTGACGACGTGCGCATTATCAAAAAGTATGGTGGTTTGGCAGTTCAATGTCCTGACGCAACGATAAGCATAATTGCAGGCATTATGCCAACCGCGCGTTTGCAGAATGAGGGCGTCAAGGTGGCACTCGGCACGGATTTGTCCGCAGGGCACTCACTCGGCGTATATAGTCAAGCGGGGCGAGCGGTGCAGCTTTCAAAGATAAAAGGACTTTATGAGCCTGAAAACAGTGGAGCAATCTCGTTTGCCCGTGCGTTCTATATGGCGACAAAACAAGGCGGCGAAGTGTTTGGCAACGTCGGAAGTCTTGAAAAGGGATATTCATTTGATGCTCTCGTCATTGGCGGAGTTGAAAAAGAGTTTGAAAAGCTCTCTCCCGCGCAGATGGTTGAAAGATTCTGCTATCTCGGCGAAACGAAGCATATCAAAGCAAGATTTTTGGCGGGAACAAAAATCGGTTGAAGTCAAACAAATAATAATAAAAAATCCACCCATAAGGGTGGATTTTATTTTGATGTTTTTTGGATTACCATTCTTCGATGATCATTGCTTTGTATTTCTTGCGGAAGCCGCGGAGCAGTTGTCTGAAACCACCTCTCTTGCCGTTGACCATCTTGACGAGACCTTGGAGTGAGTATTCGCTCACAAGTCCGCCTGTCATTGTGGATGCATAGCGGATCGGGACATCGCGCACGGACTCAATAATCATCTCTGGGTTTTCAGCGCTCTTTGCAATTATCTTTGCGCCGAGCATTGCCGCACGATAGAGGAATCTGCCAAACGGAGATACCGCGCATTGATAGATGACAGCGTTCTTTGTGAGTTCGCCTTTTTTGAACTCATCATTGTTTGGAATCTCTGCGCCGTAGAGCACTTCAAATTGCTCTTTCGGGATTTCGGTTTCCTCGCCCGTGAGCTCGTAGTAATATGGAGCGGACTTGGTGTAGTCCGGGATTGGAGCATCCGGATTCGCGGATTCTACAAAGACCGTATCTTCAAGTTTGATATCACGTGAAGATGCACCAACCAAAATTCTGAAGTCGCCGCTCTCAACGTGCCAATCCTTGATGAGCACATTGTAGTAGGCAAATGCGCGGGAATCAAGTTTGATTTCAACTGTCTTTTCTTCGCCCGGTTCAAGGAAGACTTTCTTGAAGCCTTTGAGTTCTTTTACAGGACGGAAGATGGTTGATTCAACGTCCGCAACATAGAGCTGAGCAACCTCTGCGCCTGCAACGTCTCCAACGTTTTTGACTTTGAAAGACACGGTTAGACCATCGGTTTCTTTGATTTTCTTTGCCGAGAGCTTGAGATTGCTGTATTCAAATTGCGTATAACTGAGACCATAGCCAAATGGATATCTCACAGGCTTGTTGACCTTGTCAAAATAGCGGTAGCCAACGTAGATGCTCTCTCTGTATTCAACAGTGCGTGGACCCATTGAGAAGTAGTTTGCCACAATGTTGTCGTGGTTGTGGAAAGGATAAGTTTCTGCAAGTTTGCCGGACGGATTGACTGCGCCGTAGAGCAAATCGTAGGTTGCTTCGCCGACTGCCTGTCCGCCGATATACATGTTGAGGATTGCCTTGACATCCTTTTCCCATTCGCCGAGTTTGACAGGTGCGCCGACAGAGAGCACAACAATGATGTTTGGATTGACTTTCAAGAGTTCATTTGCGAGGACGTTGTGCGACTCAGGCATATTGAGATGCGTGCGGTCATAGCCCTCTGATTCATAGGCGTCTGTAAGACCGATAAAGAGCAAAACTTTGTCCTTGCCTTTGGCAAGTTCAATTGCTTCTTTCAAGAGCTTTTTGCTCATGCCGTCGCCCTTCAAGGTGTAGCCGTCCGCATATTCATACGGTTGTTTTTCGGCGTCAAGCATATCTGTAAATGACGTAATCTTTGTGCACCCGATATGGCTGGAGCCTGCGCCTTGGAAACGTGCGTGCTTTGCCATTTGCCCGATGACGGCGATTTTCTCTTCCTTCTTTAAAGGAAGAGCTTTGTCAACGTTCTTGAGGAGCACTGCGCTGTTTGCGGAGGCTTTTCTTGCGATTTCATGGTTTGCATCAAGGTCAACCTTGAAGTCGTCAACCTCGCGCGCCTTGTTTTCAATTGCAAACTTGATCATGCGCAAAACTACGCGGTCAAGTTCTTCCTCTTTGAGTGTGCCGTTTTGGACAGCGGCGACGATATGTCTGTCATTGAGACCTTTGTTGCCCGGCATTTCAAGGTCAAGACCTGCTCTAATGCCTTCAACACGGTCGTTGACTGCGCCCCAGTCGCTGACGACAATTCCTTCAAAGCCCCATTCGTCGCGGAGAACGTCTGTGAGCATACGCTTGTTGTCGGAGAGGAACACTTCGTTGAGTTGGTTGTAGGAGCACATGACCGTCGTCGGTTGCTCGTGTTTGACGATATATTCAAACGCAGGCATATAAATCTCGCGGAGTGCGCGCTCGTCAACGATTGAGCTTATGCTCATACGAATATGCTCTTGGTTGTTGGCGACGAAGTGCTTGAGGGACGTGCCGATGTTTTCTTTTTGTACGCCGTGCACCCAACCTGCGCCCATACGTCCTGCAAGGAACGGGTCTTCAGAGAAATATTCAAAGTTTCTGCCGCAGAGAGGGCTGCGCTTGATGTTGACGCCAGGGCCGAGCACTGTGCAAACTTTGAGAGCCTTCGCTTCGCGAGCGATTGCAGAGCCGACTTCTTCAACAAGCTCTTCATCCCAGCTGGATGCAGTTGCCGCTGCTCCCGGGAAACAGGTTGCAGGCTCAGGTTCTTGCATGATGTTGGTTTTGCCGCCTTCAAAGACTTTTTCTTTTCTGAGTCCGCTTGGACCGTCCGAGACCCAAACGGAAGGGACACCTTTTTCTTCAATCGGCTTTGTGAGCCAGTTGGTAAGTCCTGAGCAGAGCGACGCCTTTTCTTCAAGCGTCAAACTCTTCAAGATTTCCTCATAATTTTGTTCTGCCATAATTTCCTCCGCGCGTATATATGCAAATGTCAAATTGTATTTCAAAGTTGTTCATACGCTATAAATCATTATAACATAATGAAAACGTTTAATCAATAGGCAAAATGGGCGGTTTTAAAACACGTCAAATTGAATATACTATTTTCGAGGTATTTGGGTTGATGTGGTCAAATGAGATAAGTCTCGACAAGAAGTATGAGAGAGAAATTGAGTTTATACTTGGAAAACTGAACAAAATGAAGGACGTGTCGTTTGCGGTTGAGGAGTCAAAGGACAGAACGTGGATTTATCTTGCGTCCGTCTGCGAAAGGCAGGACTCTGTTGAAGAGGAAATCGCAGAGATTGTCGAGACGGTGATTTTGACGTTTATGAAAGTGAGATTCTTTTGTGAGAAGCTGAACACAATGCCCATGACGCATTCAAAATGTGTGCTCATATGTTCACTTGTGCATTTTGACAAGGATTTTGAGCGGACGATAGTGAGAAAAGTGCTCTCAAATGCATTGGACTACAATTTAGACGGGCTGATGAACTTTCGCTTGCGTGCATTAAAGGACGAGTGGCAGGAGCTTGCAAGTGTGTCGAGCAGATTGCTTGACGGAGCGGGAAGTGACGACGATGTGTATGACGTGTCAACGTTTATAACGGGCAGTGATTCAAGACGCTGCAAAATTGTAATAAACGGCGAAAACATAAAGAACATCACTGAACACAAAACGATTGAAGTGCTGGATGTGTTTGACGATGATGACTTCAATCTCATCAATTCAATAGTTGAAAACCGTCCTGAAGAGATTGTCATTGAAAACTTCAAATTGCCCAAATCTTTGATTGCGCCGCTCAAAAAAATCGCAAAAGTGGTTGAAAGCAATTGAATTAGCAATAATCATAAAACACAAATCGTGTATTTATTGCAAAATATCTTAGATTTCGTCAAATTGGGTAATATATGCTAAAATGGGGTATTTTTGCCCATATTTCTGCGAAAATGCACGATTTTGACGGAAAAGCACGCATTTTAGGCAATTTTGAAAACACGAAAAGTGTATTATTTTGTAT
>DBVQ01000011.1:0-9954 GCA_002308155.1 Christensenella sp. UBA1260 | reverse complement strand
GTTGAAGTTTAACAGCGCAATTTGGTTGCGCTTCTTTTAATTTTGTAGTAAAATGTTAAACTGTAAAAATATGCGTGCTCATGCACACACACAAATCAGCAACTCAAAAAGGCTCGTATGGCAAAAAACAATAACCAGCAAATCAAGGTCTCATTTCTCGGCGGTGTCGGCGAGATTGGAAAGAATATGAACGTGATTGAGTGCGGCGATGACATGATTATCGTCGATTTTGGTGTTGCTTTTTTGAATAACGACAGTTTTGGCATTGACGGAGTTATCCCTGACATCGCTTACGTCAGGCAAAACATCAAAAAACTCCGTGGCATCTTCCTGACGCACGGACACGAGGACCATATCGGCGCGATTCCGTATTACATTGACGAACTCAAAAGTGTCCCAATCTATGGCACGGCACTTACGCTCGGCATTTTGAAGCGCAAACTTGAACATAATGCTTATAAGTGCAACCTCAAAACCGTTGCAGAGGGCGACACTGTTTCGGCTGGTTGTTTCAAAGTGGAGTTTATAAAAGTGTGTCACTCTATGTCTGGTGCTTGTGCGCTATCTATCTCAACACCGGCAGGGCGCGTCTTTGTGACCGGCGATTTTAAAATGGACAATACGCCGATTGACAAAAAGAAGACAAACACCTCTCGCATTGCAAAAATCGGTGCAGAGGGCGTGCTCCTTATGCTTGGCGAATCCACAAACGTTGAAAGACCCGGCAGTTCTACAAGCGAAAAGGTTGTAGGGCAAAATCTTGAAAAGATTTTCAAAAATAATCCCCAAAAGCGTCTTGTGCTTGCGTGCTTTGCATCCTCAAACTATCGTGTGCAACAAATATTGTGGCTCGCCAAGAAGTTTGGACGCAAAGTTGTGATTGTGGGCAAAAGCATGAAGTCAATCGTTGACGTCGCATCAGGTTGTGGGGCTCTTGAAATCCCCAAAGGCACTATTGTTGAAAGCGTGGGCAAATTGTTGCCGTCAGAGACAGTCGTGCTTGCAACGGGGTCGCAGGGTGAACCGCTTTCCGCGCTCAAAAAGCTCTCCAAAGGAGAGTTCAACAAGATTGACATTGGCGAAGACGACGTTGTCGTGCTTTCTTCAAGCCCAATTCCGGGCAACGAAAAAGCAGTGTATGACGTCATCAATGACCTCTTCAAAAAGGGCGCGAAAGTTGTGTATGATGCGATGAACGATATACACGTGTCGGGACACGCATATCAAGATGAGCTGGGGCTCATGCTTACGCTTGTGCATCCAAAATACTTTTTCCCTGTTCACGGCGAATACAGACATCAATTTAGACACGCAGAGCTTGCCAAATCGCTTGGCATCTCAAAGAGAAATATAATCATTGCAGACATTGGTGACTCCTATGGAGTCAGCGAAAAAGGCATACGCCAGCACGCGAGCGTGCCTTCGGGCAACGTGTACGTGGACGAAGTCATGCTTGAGGACGGCGAAAGAGTGCTTGAAGACCGTCGTTCGCTCGCCGAATACGGCATACTCATCGTCATCTGTGCGGTGGATATGGACGCAGGCAAAATCGCAAGCGACGTGGATATCGTGGCACGCGGAGTCGGACTTTCGGACGACGACAGAAACGCAATCATAAACTCTGTTTATGACAGTATAATAAGCACGGATTTTGACAGGGCTGATGTCAACGATGTGGCAAAGAACGTGAAGCGCGGAGTGAGAAAACTTTTTGCTCGCGAGCGTTCGTCCTTCCCAATCATCATCCCGATTGTTGTAGAGGCATAAAACTATGAACAGAAAACCGATAATCTTAATTTTGACATCAAGAGACGAACTCGGTGGCGCAAGTAAGAATATTGCGGACGGCATCAAGAAGATAGGCACGCACAATGCGGTCATTTTCAGCGATGACAAATATGGCTCTGCAAAGCGCGCGTCCACACTTGACAGAATCCTTGATAGCGGTGCCGAATATAGATATATTCGTGAAAGCAAGGACAAGGGCATTTTGCGCGACAAACTCAAACTCAAATCCTTGTCCAAGCGCGTGAATCGCATAAACAATCTGATCAAGCGTTTTCGCCCTGAGTTCATTTTGTGCGTGACCGCATATGCGCATCATTGCGCAGTTGAGGCAAAAAAGCGCGCGAAGTTTGAAACGAAAATCATCTATGCGCTCCCGGGATTCACGCTTGGGAAGCGTGTCCCTGACGATACAACCAGCGTACTCATCGTTGAAAACGCAGACGTCAAAGCGGATTTGGTGAGAGAAGGCGTGCGCTCAAAAGACATTATGACAATGGGCTTGCCGTATGATATTGAAAAGAAGTCCGCAGAGGAGATTTTGGCTTTAAAACAGGAACTTGGATTTTTCAAATCCACAACCGTGCTTTTGAATATTGACAGCGGGCTCAAAAACGACAAGCAGAACAAAAATCGTCTGCAAGAACTCTTTGAGCTTATGCTTGACCAAGGCAACATTATAAACCTCGTCGTGGTGTGCAAGGAGCAAAGGCTCCGCCAAGCACTCAACGCTATGTCTGTGAAGGTTGAAAATATGAAGGTTGTGTTTGTGCCGAGCGAGGACAAGATTGATGAATATATCTCCGTTTGCGATATCGCAGTGACGAGATATGACCAATCCGTGCTCTACAAGTGCTTCAAACTCGGCATCCCGTCCATAGTGCTTGCAAACGCAGAGCGCGACAACAAAGACGTGGACTATCTTGCATCACGCGGACTTTGCCTTCCGGCAAAAGAGAATATTGACGTCGTGGGGCAGGTGTACAGACTCATGCAAACGGACACAGCCGACGCTGTTGTGGAAAACGGCAAGAAGTGGGTTGAGATGAACTCGGTTGACAACATCTGCAACTTCCTCGTCTCTTACATAGGAATTTAAACATTTGCTGGTGCTTTTCAAGCACGAAGCCGTTAGTCAAATTCCTATATTCTCCGCACACAAGATTGTGCGCTAAACCTTCAAGATAGATTTAGCACCAATATGCCAATTTCGCCACAATCTTGTGTTTGGTGGCGACAGAGTCGCAAAAGCGGGGTAATACATATTTTCAGAATTCTGCAATAAGGAAAACAAATGATAATCAAAGCGGTTGGAAAAGTCGGAAAGAAGCAGGGTTTCAAGGTTGGAGACGACCTTGTGAAACTTGCAGGGTACAAGGTTCAAGACGACCTTGATTATCTTTTCTATGACAACGAACAAAGCTTTGATGCGGAAATTATTCGTGGCGGCAAGCAAAAAACCATCTCCGTCAAAAAGAAAGTCGGCGAGAGTTTGGAGCTTGAGTTTGACTATGAAATGAAACCAGTGGTTTGTAAAAACCACTGCATATTCTGCTTTGTTGACCAACTGCCAAAAAATATGCGCGAGAGTTTGTACGTCAAGGACGACGACTATCGCTACAGCTTTATGTGCGGCAGTTATGTGACGATGACAAACGTCACGGACGAGGACATAGAGCGAATTGTGCGCTTGAAACTCAGTCCGCTGTATATCTCCGTGCACGCGTACGACAACGAAATCCGCAAGTTTATGCTCAAAAACCCAAACACGGTCAAGCTCATTGACCAAATGAGATACTTGGGAGAACACGGGATTGTCATGCACACACAACTTGTAGTTGTGCCGGGCATAAACGACGGGAAAGTGCTTGAAGACAGCATACGCGGACTTCACACGATAAAGGGCGTGGAGACGGTGGCAGTCGTGCCTGTTGGACTCACAGGGCATAGGAACGGACTCAGCGACCTCAACTGCGTCAACGAAGAAAATGCTCGAGAGACGATTAAGATGGTGGAGGCTCTCCACGTTGAGCTCGGCGGCTTCTGCTGGTGCAGTGATGAGTACTACGTCAAGGCGAATATTGACGTCAAAGACGGCAAGTATTATGGCGCATATGAACAGATTGAAAACGGCGTGGGACTTCTTGCGGAGTTCAAAGAAAACTTTGAATATGAGCTTGAAGAGACTCCCGATTGCAAGCTGAACAAGCGCATAGATATGATAACAGGTGTATCATTTGCGCCATATCTCAAAGAGTACGCAAAGAGGTTGGATGCTAAGCTTGGCACGACTTCAGTCGTGCATGCCGTGATAAACGACTTCTTTGGGCACAGCGTGACCGTTGCGGGGCTTGTGACTGCAGGAGATATACTCAAACAGGTTGATGTCAAGGGCTCTGACCTCGTGATATTGCCGGACAATATGTTGAGAGAGTTTTCCGACACCTTCCTTGACAACGTTCGCCTTGGCGAATTGGAAGAAAAACTCGGCGTTAAAATCATACCTGTCGCGCACGATGGCAGCAATATGATAAGCGCGGTCAAAGATTACTTTGAGTGGAGAAAATAATGGCGAGTACTGTTGAGTATTTGACATACGTGCTGGACTGCTTGAGAGAAGTAGGCGGCATAACGTACAAAAAGATGATGGGAGAGTTTTTGCTCTACAAGGACGGAGTGCTGTTCGGCGGCGTGTATGACGACAGATTTCTTGTCAAAAAGACTGCGTTTGGTGTGTCTTTGGGACTTGCAGAGGAGCTCCCGTACGAGGGCGCAAAACCGATGTTTGTCGTGGACGCAGATGACGCAGACGAGGTCAAAAACATTTTGTTTGGAGTGTGCAAAGACCTCGCGAGCAAAAAATAGAAATATCGCATTAGAACGCGGGTTATACAAATAATTCGCGATAGATTCAGGTGAAATATGAAACCTTTGGTAGCAATTGTTGGGCGTCCAAATGTGGGCAAATCGACGCTGTTCAATCGCCTTGTCGGCGAGAGGATTTCCATTGTCGAAGACACTCCGGGCGTCACGAGAGACAGAATATATGCAGACTGTGAGTGGTGCGGGTGCGTATTTACGCTCGTGGACACGGGCGGCCTTGAGCTCAAGAGCGATGACGAGATGTGGTCGCACATCCGCGAGCAAGCAGAGATCGCCGTGGATGCCGCCAATGCAATCGTCTATGTCGTGGACGGCAAGACGGGGCTCACAACGGACGACAGTCTTGTTTGTGCGTTCCTGCGCAAGTCAAATCTTCCCGTCATACTTGCAGTCAACAAGATTGACAACAACGAGACAGACACGCTCTACGATTTTTATGCACTCGGCTTTGGCGACCCGTATCCGGTCAGTGCAGAGCAGGGCAAGGGGCTTGGCGAATTGCTGGACGCAATTGCCGAAGTCATTGAAAAGCATCCCGTTGAAGAGGAAGAAGAGGGGCGCATAAAGATTGCAATCGTCGGCAAGCCGAACGCAGGCAAGAGCTCTATTGCAAACAGACTTTTGGGCTATGACAGAAGCATTGTAAGCGATATCGCAGGCACGACGCGCGACGCGATTGACACCAAACTTGACATCGGCGAGGACAAATATCTCATCATAGACACCGCCGGTATGCGCAAAAAGAAAGCGGTCACCGAAGAGGTGGAGAGATACTCGGTCGTGCGCAGTATTTTGGCTGTCAGACGCGCAGACGTGGTGCTCATCGTTTGCGATGCAAACGAAGGACTCACGGAGCAGGACGTAAAAATCGCAGGTTTTGTGCACGAAGAGGGCAAACCATCTATCGTGGTTATGAACAAGTGGGACCTCATCACAAAGGACACGAACACGATAAACACCTTTGAGAACAAGCTCAAAGAGGACTTGAAATATATGGATTATTTTGAGTCCGCCTACGTCTCTGCAAAGAGCGGCAAGCGCATTGACAACCTTCTTCCGCTCTGCAAAAAGGTGGTGGAGAACAGCCGAAGAAGGATAACGACGGGACTTCTCAACGAAGTTGTGGGCGATGCGATAAGAATAAGCGAACCTCCGTCATATCTCGGCAAAAAACTCAAAATATTGTTTGTCACTCAGGTTGCCGTTGCACCGCCGACGTTCGTGCTCAAAGTCAACGACCAGAAGATTATGCATTTCAGCTACAAGCGCTATCTTGAAAACGCATTGAGACGCAGCTTTGACTTTTCGGGGACGCCTATTCGTTTGCTCGTGAGAGACAACGGCGGAGAAGAGAGATAAGCACGTATTCGCCTTATCGAACAATATAATAAAGAGAAATAATTTTGTTTTGCGCGCAACAATTTGCGTAGCAAAAAGAGGAATAAATGGACTATATCAATTTTTCAAAAGAAGAACTTGAAAAAATGCTCAAAGCGGAGGAGAAAACTCTCGCAAAGTTTGGCAAACGCGGACTTGCAATTGATATGTCGCGCGGACGTCCCGAGAAATCTCAGCTTGAAATCGGCATGACCATGCTTGAAGATGCGGGCGCATACAACTATGAGCTTGCAAGTGGGGACGCGAGAAACTACGGCGGACTCGGCGGCATTAGACAGGCAAGAGAGCTCTTTGGCGAACTGCTTGGACTCCGAGCCGAAAACGTCATCGTGGGCGATGGCTCAAGCCTTGACTTCATGTACACTGCCGTTTCGTTTGCAATGCAATTCGGCGTCAGGGGAGAGACTCCTTGGAAGGATTTGCCAAAGGTCAAGTTTATATGTCCGGCACCTGGATATGACAGACACTTCGCAATATGCGAAGAACTCGGCATTGAGATGATAACAGTGCCTATGCTTGACGACGGTCCGGATATGGACACAGTTGAGAGCCTCGTCGTTGACGATGAGTCAATCAAGGGCATTTGGTGCGTGCCAAAATACTCCAACCCAACGGGCATTGTTTACAGTGACAAGGTCGTTGAGCGTCTTGCCACAATGAAGGTCGCCGCAAAAGATTTCAGAATCTTTTGGGACAACTCCTACGTCATCCATGGGCTCTATGACAACAACGACAAACTCAAAAACATCTTTGATGTTGCAAGAAAGGCGGGTACATTTGACAGAGTGCTCACGTTTGCTTCCACTTCAAAAATCACTTTTGCAGGCTCTGGTATAGCGTGCATGGGCGCAAGCGAGGAGAACTTGACAGAATATTTGAGACATTTGTCAATCCGTGAAATCTGCCCGAACAAGGTCAATCAAGTTATGCACGTGGCATATCTCAAGAACGTTGACAACATCAAGAAGATTATGCAGGCGCACGCAGAGATTTTGCGCCCTAAGTTTGAACTTGTGGACGCTCGTCTCACCGCAGAGTTTGCAGGAGATGAGTTTGTCAAGTGGACAAAACCGCGCGGAGGATACTTTGTATCCTTGGATGTCAGACACTGTGCAAAACGCATCGTTGAACTCGCAAAGACGGCAGGTGTTGTGTTTACGCCGGCGGGTGCGTCTTTCCCATATCACATTGATGACAACGACAGCAATATTCGCATCGCACCGAGTGTGCCAACGCTTGAAGAACTGAGCACTGCGCTTGACGTACTTATCTGCGCAATCAAAATTGCTCGTATAGAACTGTTTTTGAGCAAAGTTTTCAACTAATAATTACTTTTTATTCATATCACAAAAAACACGCTGATAGCGTGTTTTTTGTTGCCAAAGAAGTTATATTTCAAAGCACCTCCGCATAGATTTTGATAGTCAATGTTGGAGGATTTTATGGAAAAGTTTGACCTTTATCGAGATATCGCCTCACGCACCGGCGGGGACATTTACGTCGGTGTGGTTGGACCGGTGCGCACGGGCAAATCTACAATTTTGAAACAAGTTATGGAACAGTTTGTCGTTGACGGAATAGAAAATCCGGATGAGCGCGCACGCGCAATTGACGAGATACCTCAATCCGCCGACGGCAAAACAATCATGACAACGCAACCGCGATTTGTGCCAAACGAGGCGGTTAGAGTGTCGATTTCAAGCAGTTTGAGCGTCAATATGCGGCTCATTGATTGTGTCGGCTATGTCGTTGCCGGAGCGCTCGGCGCAGAGGAGGACGGCAAGGAGAGAATGGTGTCAACCCCGTGGGATGAAAACATGATTCCGTTTTCACGTGCGGCGGAAATCGGCACGGAAAAGGTCATCAAAGAGCACAGCACGATTGCGCTTGCGGTCACCACGGACGGGAGCTTCTCGGGAATTGCGAGAGATGAATACGTCCCCGCAGAGGAGCGCGTGGTTGCCGAACTCAAAGAGTGTGGCAAGCCGTTTGTGATTTTGCTCAACGTTGCGGATGCAAACAGCGACAGTGCAAAGGCACTTCGTGAGGAACTTGAAAACAAATACTGTGCTCCTGTTTTGCTCAAAAACGCTTTGAAGCTGGACGAGAATGACATAAGCGAGATTTTTGAGAGCATACTTCTTGAGTTTGCTGTCAAGACAATAGATTTTGATTTGCCGCGCTGGGTGCAATCTTTAGGAATTGACGACAAAGTCGTCGAGGAACTTTTGAACGCTGTGAGAAACATGGGCGGACAGATTGTCAAGATGCGCGACTACGACAAAATTGACGGTTTCTTTGACGAGGCGGAATACTGGGATGCGCCTGCCGCTGTCAATATGGATGCGGGCACGGGCAAACTCTCCGTCACGCTTTCGCCAAAGGCGGACGTATTTTACAAGGTTTTGAGCCGTGAGTGCGGCATGGAACTTGCGGACGAATACGACCTGCTTGAGAATATGCGCAGTCTTGCAAGAGACAAGGAAAAGACGGATAAACTTAGAAGTGCGCTTGAACAGGTTGACAGCTTGGGCTATGGCGTCGTGCTCCCAACAATGGACGATATTGAGCTAAAAGAGCCGGAAATCCTGCGTCAGGGGGGGCAATATGGCGTAAAACTCAGAGCCAGCGCACCATCGCTCCACGTTATGAAAGTGGATGTTGAGACCGAAGTCAGCCCAATTGTGGGCAGCGAACAGCAGAGCAAGGAGCTCGTGGACGGCATGCTTGCCGACTTTGAAAACGACAAGCAAGCTATTTGGGAGACGAACATCTTTGGCAGAACTCTGTCAAGCCTTGTCGCGGACGGCATAAACAACAAAATTCAAAATATCCCGGTTGATGCCGAACAAAAGATGCGCAAGACTATGGGGCGCATCGTCAATGAAGGCAAGGGAGGAGTGCTCTGTATACTTCTTTGACGCAAGAAAAACAGTATTTACCACCGTTTGCAAAGGAGAAATTAAGTCCGCTGTAGCGGACTTTTTGCTTATTTTGCGTGCGCGCATACGATTTTTATTGCATTTTGAGCGGATTTGCTGTATAATATCCTATTGAAAGATAATTCTTGAAAGGAGGCAAAAACATGACAACTGAAAGAATCATCATGGTGTCAATTTGGACTGTCATAACAGTGGCGGCTGTGGTCGTTGAAGTTGTGACTCCTCAACTCGTGTCCATCTGGTTTGCAATTGCGGCGGCGATTTGTATCGGGCTTGCATTTGTGCCCGGACTTCCGTTTTGGGCGACAATCATAATCTTTGCCGTGTTGTCCGTCATACTTTTGTTTGCGCTCCGTCCGACTCTCACAAAACTTATGAAAAAGAACAAGGAGTTGAAGACAAATATTGATTCGCTTATCGGCAAGCGCGTGCGCATGATAGCCACTTGCGATTTTGACGATTTGGGACAAGCAAAGGTTGGCGACGTCGTTTGGAGTGTAAAATCCAAGAACGGTGAGACGCTAAATGAAGGGGACATCGTTGAGATAGTCGATGTGGACGGCAACAAACTCATTGCAATTCCGTCCGCACTTGAAGAGACGAAGGAATAATCGTTTCTTTCCAAACAAAATAAAACGTAAGGTTATACCTTAAAGGAGATAATTATGGCATTAATTCTCAGTGCATTGTCAGGAGGCGCGATTGCAGGTATCGTCATCGCAATTCTTGTCGTACTCGCAGCAATTATTCTTGCATCATGCGCAAGAGTCGTACGTCAATCCACGGCAGTTATCGTTGAAAGACTCGGCAAATATCATCGCACATTGAACACGGGCTTCCACCTCATTGCTCCATTTATTGACCGCACAAGCAAGCCGATAAGCCTCAAAGAAATCGTTGCGGACTTCAAACCGCAACCTGTTATCACCAAAGATAACGTCACGAT
>DBVQ01000038.1:916-6186 GCA_002308155.1 Christensenella sp. UBA1260 | reverse complement strand
TCAATCGCCGCAGCGACCGTACAGGCGCACGGAGGCACAATTGAGTGCAAAGGTGTTGCCGACAAGGGTACAGTCTTTACAGTGGTTCTCCCCGCAGCAAAGCAACCAAAAAACAAAGAGTAATATTATTTATAATATTAAAAGGCGCTCAACCGAGCGCCTTTAATTTTTTTTCTTACTTTTAATCTAACTTTTGGTCGCCGAACTTGATTAAGTTGGTTTTACGGAAAAGTTCGCTGAAGCCAAAGCTCACAACTGCCGGGATGACGAACAGGCAAAGGATTATGCCAAGTACGAGCTTCCAAGTTTCAAGCCCTGCGTCCATGGATGCCTCAATTGCCCCAAACACACCGACAAGTCCGCTTGTGCCCATACCACCACCGGCGGCGTTGCAACGAAGCCCCAAGAGCACTGCCACAAGTCCTGACACTGCGCTTGCAATGATTTCCGGCACCATAATAATTGGGTGTTTCATGATGTTTGGGATTTGGAGCATACTTGTGCCTATCCCCTGTGAGATAAGTCCGCCCCACTTGTTTTCTCTGAACGATGCAACGGCAAAGCCCACCATGTGCGCGGCACAACCTGCGACAGCCGCTCCTCCCGCGATTGCGAGTGCCTCGGCGTATTCTGCGGGGACAGCGGCGGCGATTGCAATCCAAATTGCCGCGGACGATGTTGGCATTGTGAGAAGCACGCCCATGACCACTGCGACAAAGATGCCGACAATGATTTTGACCGCCGTGCCCGCTTGAATTGCGAGAGCGATGCCAATGCCGATGTAGTCAATGAGTTTGATAAACGGCCATGCAAGGAATATTCCGCCCAGTGTCAAAACAATCATACCGAGCGGCACAATGACGATGTCAAGTTTGGTCTTGCCTGCATACAGCCCTGCGATTTCAATTGTGAACAATGCCACAACGTAGCTTCCTATTGGGTTGCCCGGAGCTCCAAATGCAGGAGCGGCAAACGTACCTGTGACGCACAGACTGTTGACGATTGCACCTGCAAATGCACCGACGAGTCCTGTCACCGCCGCCGTAAAGATTACGAGCGGTTTTGCGCCGAGCTTGTGCGCGATGCCCACGCCGATGCCTGCGCCCATGAGCATTTTGGCGATTGAGCCAATATATACAAGCACACTGCCAAAGGCGTTTGCCGTGCCACCGCACCATACGCCGATTTGGCTGATAATCGTGCCGGCAATGAGTGTGCAGAACAGCCCCTGCGCCATGCCCGTGAAAGCGTCAATGAAATAGCGCTTGCAATACTTCTTTACAATGCGCTTTGCCTTCTCGCTGTTTGTTTCGGGGATTTCATCCCCTTTGTTATTGCTGTCATCCTCTACAAGAGTTTTTTCTTCTACGATAGTATCGTCTTGGACAACCTCTTCTTGCGGCTCAGCTTGGGCGTTTGCGATTTCTTGTTCTTTGTCCATAGTATTTCCTATTTGCCGACAGCGTCCTTGATTTCAATTTCGGTGGATTTTGCCGTGGTTTCTTCTTGTTTTGCGGGCTTCTTCTCTTCCGCCATAAGCTTTTCAAGTGTGCCGACTGTGAGCGAAAAGAGTTTTTCAACATCGTTTCTGTCAAGCACGTGGTCGCCGCTCGTATTTGCGATAATCGTTGCGGTTTCCATACCGTTTGCCGCAAAGGCGTTGGAGTTGTAGCCTTGAAGCGCGGCAAGCTTTTGTCTTGGCGTATCGTGTGGAAGCGTCTGTATGTCTATGCCCTGCTCATGTGCGCTTGAACGAATAACCGACACAAGCGGTGTTGAAAACTCAATCTTGCGTATGCCGTCGCACTCCGCAATTTTGAGGTCGCCTGAGAGGATATCTTGCACGCAGAGCACTTTTGCATCCGCAAACTCAGGGTGTGTGCGCACAAACGCTTGAGAGCCGCCGTGTGCCGAGTTTTCGCCGCCGAGCGACACATACACAATCCTTGCATCGTCCGGGAGCAAGTCGATGTGTTCCGCAAAATAGGCGTATGTCGCCATTGATATTGCGGTTGCAACGCCGTTGTTTTGTCTTGCGTGGCGCACAAACGGCGAATAGTGTGTAAACGTGACAAATGCACCGAGCAATCCAACGAGCGCCGGCAAAACCGTAAATGCCGTGATTTTTGGCACGGTGTCAAAACCTATTGACATTTTGAGTATGCAAAACAGCACAAACAACACTGCGCATATCGGCGAAATGAGTGCCGTAAACTTGCGAAGTGCGCCAAAGTCCTTGAAGAACCCGCCGAGTTTTGCATCATGGTTGCTGGTTATGATAAATGTACGCTTGTCCTCTTTGTCATTGTCTTTGACAAACTCGCTGACAACGTTGTAGGACACCTTTTTTGTTAAAATGCCTGCAAGTGTATGTCTGCCGAGGAACAGCGACATAATTGCCACTCCGCCCGAAAGAAAAACCACGAGTGCAAGCGCGGTGAGCAGTGCTCCGCCAACCTTTCCGCCCGCAAATGAGACGAAATACAGCACGAGCGAAACCATATACCAAATGCCAAGGAACGGCAAAGCACCTCTGCCAAGCAGAGGATAGGCATAAAACGCTTCAAGCCTTGTCTTGACCGAGGACTCATCGTGCAAGCGATTGCGGATTGTCCTCGCGCACGCTGTTTCGGCTTCACTGCCCGTCAAACGGTCAGGAAACCCTGCGAGTTCGTTGGTAAACTCGTCAATAAAGTCCACTCCGTCAAGCATGTCTTCGGCGGATATTTTGGATTTGGCCACGTCAAATGTACTCATGATTTTATATTATATATTAGTTTCAAAATAATTGCAATAAAAAACATCCTGCTGGAAAATCCAACAGGATGTTTTGTTCAACAAGCATTCAGCTTGCAGTGGTTTAATTAACCCATGATGCTTCCAATCATATCCCAAAGATCTTCCATGCTGTCGATGATTTCTGCTTTTGGATCATCTTTGAGTGAAACTGCCTTGTCTGCTTCTGCGATATCGCAACCCCATTCACAGTTGAATGTCAATGGATAGAATGCAATGCCCTTGTCAACTGCAGAGCCATCACCAAATGCATATGTGAATGCAAGGCGTTTTGTCTCGCCTTCTGCATTGATTGTGAGTGAGCATGCGCAGTGCATCTTGTGTGTTTCATCCTCATTGAGGCCAATGACTGTGTCGTATGTTGTGTCGCCATTTGCAACTTTCTTGGAGTGGCTGAACACAACGACGTTTGGTGCATCAACGTTGATGTTGAATGCTGCAAGGAGTTCGCCCCAAGTTGTATCTTCATCAACTGCATCGATGCCAAGGCCGTTCAAGAAGTTTGCAATGTCTTCGCCGATTGCCACGTTCTTGATTGGGACTTCAACATCATCGATGTTCTCGGTGTATGTGTTGAGGCAGTATTGAACGATGTTCTCAGAGAGCGTGAGTGAAACGCTTGCGCCTGCTGCGAGTTCAAGTTTGCACTCGTCGCCAAATGTGAGCACTACGTCGCCAACAACTGCAACATCGCCATAGATGTGGAATGTTGAATCTTCTGTGTCGCTGAGCCAAATGTCAAGTGCGATTGTCTTTGCCTTGCTGACAAGTTTGCCTGCTTCGCTGTATGCCGGAGCAACTTTGAGTGCTGCTTTGAACACGAATTCGTCTTCATCTTCGCCTGCAACTCTTCTGTCAAGGTTGAGGTTGACGTCAAACTTGGTGAGCAAATCGTTTGTATTGATGTCAATGTCGAAGTCAAGATGTGCCTTGTAGGTCACGACTTTCTTGAGCTCTTCATCCCACAAATTGAACTCGAGGTCAAGTTTTGTGAGTTTTTGATCTGCAACGCTCCATGCTGCGTCAATCTTGACATAGTATGGCAACATGCTTCCGCTTGGATCGTTGACATAGTCAGCACGTGCTTGGAGTGTGTTTGCAGTCTTGTTAATCACAACTGCAATTTGGTTGTCGTTTGTTGCACCAAAGTATGCGCAGAGTTGATTGCATGTCTCTTTGTCGAAGTTTGCTTCGAGCAAGAATTCATGCCAGTTCTCTTTGAGCACCAAGTTGCCATCTGCATCTTCTTTACAGAAGACATCTTTGAGGTCGCCGATGTTGTCAAGTGAGAGCACTTCGCCGTTGACTTTGATCTTGCTGAGCGCAAGCTTGACTGCGTCAAGAATTGCATTGAAATCAAGGCCGCCTTCTTCATCGTCACCTGCTGTGACATCTTCATCATCGCCGGAAGTGCCTGCTGGAGCGCGGGATGCGCCGCCTTCGCCGTCGACTTGACCTGGGCCTGGGCGAGATGCGCCGCCTGGGTCAACTTGACCTTGCGGTTGCTCCGGAACAAGGCTCAAGAGAATTGCTTCAATGTCAATGACCTTTGGAATGCCGTTGCCCAAGAGCGCAGAGAGTTCTGCTTGTGGGCAAGAAGCAAGGAGTTGAACAGGAACATTGCCTGTTGGGTTGCCGCTGCCGTCAAGTTCTTCTGCCTTGAAGCCGATTTCGAAGTCAATTTCTTTGACCTTGTCTGCAATTGCGTCATAGTCAACATCGTTTGCTTTTGCAAGCTCGGAGATTTCAAGTGCTTTCTTGATGACGCTGATTGGATCGATATCACTGTAGAGTGTGCAGAGATACTTCGTCTCTGTTTCGCCCTCAATCATACCGATTTCCATCGTTGCCTTTGCGTTAAAGAGCTTGTTGATGTCAAGATCTGCTTGACCTGCCGGTTTGAAGTTGCTTGCATCAAAGCCAACTCTTTCTTTAACTTTGTTTGCCTTGACCGGACGGAACTCGAGGTTGTTGATTGCAACTTCGATTTCTGGGTATGCACCGTCTTTCACAAATGCTGAACCCTTGAGACCAATGAGGATTGCAAAGCCATCAACTTCGTTGTCTGCTGTCTCGCCGTATTTGAGTGTGACGCTCAAATCTTCAAGGATTTGACCTACGATTGGTGGGAGATTGTCCAAGAGACCGGACACCATATCGCTGACTTGGTCAAGAGTTTCTGCCAAGTTGAGTTCTGCAGTGTGGATATATCCGCCGCCTGGGACTTGTTCTGTTCTTACGTTGGAGAGCAATGCTGCAACGATATCGCTGCCGAGGATGCCTTCAAGTTGAACCTTTTGTGCAACTGTGTCGTATCCTTCAAAGCCTGCCAAGATGGAGTTGAGTTCTACGAGCTCAAAGATATCAAACACGCCTTGAATGAGGTCGTTGAGTGACCAAACAAGTTCGCCATCTTCTTTCTCGCCCATACCATCGATGATTGCATCAATGATGTCTGCGATTGTGAAGTCGAG
>DBVQ01000038.1:0-874 GCA_002308155.1 Christensenella sp. UBA1260 | reverse complement strand
CCAAAGATATAGTCGCCAAGCCACTCAGGATAAGTCACGTTGCCTTGATCGTCCGTGTCAAAGTGCACTTTGTAATATCTGTCTTGGAGCATGTCATGCTCAACCAAGAAGTCGATGTTTTGTGCAAAGTTGAGATCGAAGTAAGCACTGGACGGATCATCAAAGAAGTAGTACACAGCAAAGTATGTTTCATCTTCGCCTTGTGCTGGCTCCGGATTGTAAACTTCAAGCTTCAATGCACTGTTTGTGATTGTGTGCTTTGCGTTTTCGCCTGTTCCGGTCATGCTCAATCTGTCAAGGACTACGTCAAGTCTCAAGCCAACAGCAAAGTTGAGTCCTTCTGGCACTATATCGCCGCCAACCAATCTTCTTTGTCTGAGAGCGACAGAAAGATCAAGATTGAGTGCTACGTTGTCATCTGCGCCAAATGGCTCTTTGCCGATCGCGCTGGAAATGACATACAGGTTGGAGAGGAAGGTGTTTTCATCCACTTCTCCTGGCTGAAGTCCGCCGCCGCCTTGGCCGCCTCCACCGCCTTGACCGCCACCGCCGCCTTGGCCGCCACCTTGGCCGCCACCTTGGCTATTGTTGCTTGGTGTGGTCTTCTTGTTGCAAGCAACAAGAATGACGGAGAGTGACAATACAAGAACGAGGATAAGAATCAGCAATGATTTTACATTAAACTTTTTCATATTTCCCTCCTAAGAAAATACATAGTATTGTTCCATTTTTATTTGCACTATTTGGAATAGTATTCCATATTTGTGCATTATAATTATATTATAACAAAATTGCAATGTCAATATCCTTTAACAAATCTTAATATCTGGAAAAAAACGCCCAATTTGGCGATTTGCGTTGTCAGATTTACGTG
>DBVQ01000037.1 GCA_002308155.1 Christensenella sp. UBA1260 | reverse complement strand
GCGATTTGCGTTGTCAGATTTACGTGCACTCGCACACCGTGTACGCAAGTACACTGGGTGGTTCGTGTGCGCATCTTCCTAGCAACTCATCCAAATTGGGCGTTTTTTGGTTTGTTTTTACTTCTCGAGTTCCTCGAGATTTTTATTTAAATACAGACCGGGGCACTCCGGGGACTCCGCCCTGCGAAGACAGTCGCCAAGAGCTTACGCTGTGGCGCCTCACGTTCCGTCTTCGAAAGAGAGAGTTGGGACTCTGGCATGTCCTCGAAAGAGATAACGTCAAAAACCGCGTGATTTTGATGAGATGCGCGAAAACAAAAAAATCACCCCGCCCAATGTACTGACGTACATGACGGGGTGTATTTGTTGTAGTTGACAAAGCAGGTCGCAAAATCACGCGGTTTTTAGTCTACGCGTAGGGCCTCCACAACATTCTTCCTTGAAGCTCCGATTGCCGGGAGCACACCGGAAATGACTGTCAAGATAAGGCTCAGTGCTATAAGCACTGCGGCGTGCCATGGGTTGAGCATCAAGAGTCCGCCGATGCCACTGATTGCACCGATGATTGCGCTGATAATCGGGCAAAGGATGTAGGTTATGACAATGCCGAGCAAACCACTCCACAAACCTATGATTGTGGTCTCTGCAACAAAGACGTTGCGGATGTCCGCCTTTCGGGCGCCGAGGCTTCGCAGGATGCCGATTTCTCGCGTTCGCTCAACAACGGAGTTGGCGGTAATGACGCCAATCATAACCGTTGAAACAACAAGCGAAATGGACGCAACCGCTATGAGCAAAATCGACACAAGGTTGATGATGGTGCTGAGGTTGTCGAGGAACATGACGCTGACGTCAAAGCCGCCAACTTTCTCATGCCCTTCTCCTTGATATTGCCAACCGGCTATATGTGTATTGATTTTGTCTTTGTATTTGTGCTCGTTTGCATACACCGAGATATAGAGAGGTGTTTTGACTGCGCCGATTGCCTTCAAATACGAGCTGTGTTGATGCATTGCGCTGCCCATAACATCAATGACTTCGTGTTTTTCCAAGAGGTCAACGTCGCCCTTGATCTTTTTGCCGAAGATATCTTTTGTATCTTGGCTGACAGGCAGTGTCAACGAGTTTTCAAGTTCCTCGCGTTGATATGTTGCAACATTGCTCTTGTATGCCTCGTCCGCCATATAATTGCCGAGTTCTTCTGTATAACAGAAGGCGTTTTCCGAAACATACGCCGCAGTATCGCCCTTCTTCAAACGAATGACGCCTGCGACCTTGAGAGTTTTGTTGTTTTCATTGTTGTAAATGCTCGCAAGCGTTGAAGCATTTGTATATCTCCACGGCTTGCTGCTGCCGCTTGAAGACTCCTCTTCATCGTCCGTGTCCGTGTATGCGCCAATAAAGCTGGTTATCGGATTCTTGTAGCCGCCTCGCTCGTCAATGATATATTTTGGTTTTGTATGGTCTGCCTCCCACTCAGGATTGAGTTGATAATAATCGTTGTTGGAAACAAGTTTGAACTCCAAGCCAAGCAAATCGTCCAAGGACAAATCTGCTTTGACTTTGTAGCCGATGCTGCCGTTCTCCTTCTTCTCTTTTTTGATTGAGCCGTCTTCCTTTCTCTCATAGAGATCATAGAGCCCAAAGCCAGCAACGAGATCTTCGCCTATCTTGTTGTTTGCGTCCACGCAGACCATGATTTCAAACTTATCTTTTGGCCACTCGCCCGCAACGAGGTCATAGTGCTCTGACATGACGGATTGGTCGCCTACCATTTGGTTCCAAAGTTCAGGTTGTTGTCCTTGTTGCCCAAGAACAGACGTTGCGATTGTCAAAACCGACGTCGCATACGGCATTTGAGAGACGTCTTCTATGGTGTCAACGCCGTCTTTGTTTTTATATTTTGTGAGAATATTGAAGCGCGTGCCATAGTAGGTACTTATTGCCTTGGTGTACTCCGCCGGCATACTGCGCAGATATTGATTGAACTCTTCGCTGAGCTTATTTTTTGAGGCGTTGCCTTCAAAGAAGGCATCAATGACGATGTTGAGCATTTCAAGCGATGTATCTTGCTTTTTGAGCCCAAGACTGCCGTCCGCCGGATATGTAGCATTTGTCAAGTCTGCAACGGAAAAACTCGTCATCATATTCATAATTGCGCCGCTGTCGCAGTTGTATTCATAAAGGCCAATCGGGACGGACGCAAACATCTCGGTTTGCATACGGTCAACATACAAGTTGAAACCATTGTAGATTGACAAAACAAGTGCCAAGCCGATTATGCCTATGCTGCCCGCAAACGACGTAAAGAATGTCCTGCGGAACTTTGAGAACAAGTTTCTCAAAGACAATCCAAACGATGTGGACGCTCTCATGTGCGTTGGCTTGAAGCCCGCCGGACGCTCTTTCTTCTTTTTCTTTGTCAATATGTTGAGACCGAGTTGATCAAAGAACGCTTTTGTCTCCGCATTGAGTTCTTTCATCGTCTTTCTGCGCTTTCTGTTGGAGACGCGCTTTTGTTTTTCCGGCTCAATCTCTTCAAGGTTCAACGGCTTGTATTCTTCAAGCGGGGACTTCGTCCCTTCACCACTGTTTTCTTCGCCGATCACACTGTCCGTTTCAGGCTCGCTCGCCTCGATTTGCGAAGCAAAAGACAACTCTTGATGCACGTCTGTCGCCAAAACGTCAAAGTCATCTCCTTCGGTTTCCTCAATGATATCGGTGGACTCGTATGGGTCGGTGTCCTCAACAATTTGTCCGTCTTTGAAACGCACAATACGCGTGCAATACGCCTTTGCAAGCTCCGGATTGTGTGTGACCATGATGACAAGACGATTCTTTGCGATTTCCGCAAGAATGTCCATAACTTGCACGCTGAGTTCACTGTCAAGTGCGCCCGTCGGCTCGTCCGCAAGGATAATCTTTGGGTCGTTAATTATTGCACGTGCAATTGCAACACGTTGCATTTGTCCGCCGGAAAGTTGATTCGGGCGTTTGTTTGCCTCGTCCGCCATGCCGACACGATTGAGTGCGGCAATAGCCTTGGCTCTTCTCTCTTTTTTGCGCTCGCCAACGAGTGAAAGCGCAATTTCAACGTTTTCTGCAACTGTAAGGTGAGGAATAAGGTTGTAGGATTGAAAAACAAATCCGATTGTCGCGTTTCGGTAGGCATCCCAGTGTTGCTCGTCAAAAGCTTTGGTGGATACACCACCAATGACCAGGTCGCCGCTTGTATAGCGGTCAAGTCCGCCGACGATGTTGAGCATCGTCGTCTTTCCGCATCCGCTCGGGCCGAGAATTGCAACAAACTCGCTCTCGCGGAACTCCAAAGACACACCACGCAATGCATGCACCGTGGTGTTTCCCGCAGGATAATTCTTGACAATGTTGGATAGNNNTTAAGCATATATTTCCCACCTTCATAATTATTTTATAATTATGAAAAATTATTATTCTTATCCACTTGGGGCGCTTGCGCCCCTGAATATTTTCAAAAACTGAGATATTTGGATGAGTTGCAAGGCAATGTGCTTTGGACGGTAAACCCAGTGTACAAAGCGTACACGGTTTGACGGACAAAGTGCATTAACACAGCAAATCGCCAAATAGCACAGTTTTTATTCCCTTATCATTTCATTGGCGAGGGCCAACGCCTTCGTCACCATCTGTGAAATATGTGTGCAGAGCTCTTCCAAGGTCAAAGAACTTTGGTGGTTAAACCACATTTTGAAGGTCTCGCAGATGCCTGCCGTGCAGAACGCCGCTACGTATTTTGCCTTGGCGACGTTGACGTGGATTTGAGTGTTCTTTTGCATTGTGCTGACAAATGCATCTATTATCATTTTTTTGAGCTTGTCAAGAAGCTCGCCGGAATTGTTGCTGGAAAGAATATAGCGATTGTACTCGTCATATTTGTTGATTTCGTTTGTAATGGCATAAAGCAGCGGATATGGGTTGAGCATGCTTTGCACGAGGTTTGCCTCGCTCATAATCTTTTCAATATGCGAAAGTATGACATCTTCGATGTCATTTCTCACTGCCCCGATAGAATCGTAATACATATAGAACGTGCTGCGCGTGACGTCTGCCTTCTCTGTGAGCTCGCTGATTGTGATGTCAGCCATGTCCTTTTGTTGAACAAGCTCCTTGAAAGCGGTTCTTATTGCGTTTTTCGTTTTGACTATTCTTTTGTCGACTCCGCCGTTTTTCATAATACCTCAAAAAATTGCTTTGGTAATTGTACAAAATATCGTACAAATGCATTGTATCACACGCGCAAAGATTTTGCTATATGGAGCGGCGGATTTTTTCTTAATTTTTCTTATACAAAATGTCTTATATGTCGTTTAAAAAATAAAAGAGAGGCAATGCCTCTCGATTGGACTATTTTTTGCTGCTTTTTTGCTTGTTTGGCGATGGGATAAACACGTTTGGGTCCTTTGCCGCCTTCTTTGTTTCTCTCTCCGTCTCGTTGGAGTGCGAGAGCGGAACATTTCTTGTTTTTGTCTTTTTCTTTGCCATATTTCCTCCCCTTTCGCTATTATGCGCAAAGGCGAGAAATCTATGCAAACAAGTGTTCTAACCCATTATTTTTGCTCATCATCTTGACGTGCGGTGATTTTGACTTCGTTGCCGTCCTTGTCAAGCGTATAGGTGTTGTCAAGCTGAGCACGCAGGTTGCCGACCACGCTGTCTATATATTCTCTGCGGAGTTTTGCTTGCTCCGCCTTCTCTTCCTCGGTCAAACCCTCGGTTTTTGCCTTTTTTGCCAAAAAGTTTATTCTTTCAATGTCAATCATATCAAATCCTTTGCGGTTCTGCCTCTTTGAGCAATATGTCGCCTGCCTCAAGCGGGCAATCTATCTTCAATTTGTATATGTGTTGCACAAGTTTTGCGTCATCTAACGCGGTCAAATTGTCTGCGTCAAGGATTTCTCCCACAACAAAACGCTTGCCGTTTGCCTTGTCATTTGGCGACAATACGACGAGTTCTTCTCCCGTTTTGAAGCGATTGCGCATCTCAACGGTTGCGACTGAGTCTTTGAAATCCTGCACCACTGCTGTGAAAATATATTTCTCGGGTTGTTGACCTGCGCCTTGGCAGACTGTGTCAAGATTGTCGCCTTCAAAATAGGCATCCGTGTATGTTCTGTGCGCAACGGTTTCAAGCCACGCGTTGTAGAGTTTTTGGCGTTCTATCCGCCCCGATTGCAGATATTCGTCAATCGCATGGCGATAGGCATTGGCGACTGTCGCAACATAAAACTCGCTCTTCATCCTGCCCTCAACCTTCAAGGATACGATGCCCGCCTCTGCGATTTCCGGAATGTGGGACAAGAGCCTCAAATCTCTGCTGTTCATAAAGTAGGTGCCGTGCTCGTCCTCTTCAACTTCAAGAGGCTTTTCGCCGTGGCGCTCTATCTCTGTGATTTGATAGTTCCAGCGGCAAGGCTGTATGCACTCCCCTCTGTTTGCGCTTCTGCCCGAAAAATATGAGGACAAAAGGCAACGTCCGCTATAGCTCATGCACATTGCGCCGTGCACAAATGCTTCAAGTTCCATATCAGGGACGGCGTTGTGGATTTGTGCAATCTCGGCATAGCCGAGTTCTCTTGCGAGCACCACACGTTTGACGCCCAAACTCTTGTAAAACTTGACCGCCTGCACGTTGGTCGTATTTGCCTGCGTGGAGAGGTGGATTGCAAGGCGAGGTGCAACCTCACGACAGAGCGAGAGCATGCCCATATCGCTGATTAGCACTGCGTCTGCACCTATGTCCTGCAAAAACTTGAAATAATCTCTTGCGATGGGCAAATCCTCGTTTTTGGCAAAGATGTTGACTGCAACATACACCTTTTTGCCGAGCGAGTGCGCATATTCAATGCCCTCTTTCATCTCGTCGTCCGTAAAATTGTCCGCAAAAGCACGCAAAGAAAAGGACTTGCCGCCGATATACACGGCGTCAGCCCCAAAGTGAAATGCGGTTTTAAGTTTTTTCAGGTTGCCTGCGGGCAGTAGAAGTTCTAACATAACTTTATAATTAAAATCGGCACTATGTGCCGATTTTTTCTTCCTGATCGGTTTTAGTCAATAAATACCGGTATATGTGCNNNNAAATACAAAATGTCATCCCTATCTTTGGCGTCTCCCTCTGCAAGGACGAATGCCTTTGCGACGATTTGTCCGCCTGCGAGTTTGACAATCTCTTCAAGCCCCTTGAGGCTGCCGCCTGTGGACACAAC
>DBVQ01000067.1 GCA_002308155.1 Christensenella sp. UBA1260 | reverse complement strand
CCTCGTTCATTTCACGCACCTGTTTTGTATATACGCCCGCCGGTTTGTCGCAAAGGACGTTCAGCCCTGCTCTCAATGCGTCAATGACAATCTCAGGATGAAAATAATGCGGAGTTTCAACCATGACAACGTCAATAAGTCCTGACGCAAACATATCGTGATAGTTGTCAAACACCTTAACGCCCTTCAAGTTTTCTTCCGCATACTTCCTGCGGTCTTCTGCAATATCACAAACGGCGGTCAATCTTGCGCCTTTCAAAATGCCTTTGCACTTTTCAAATATCTTGGTGTAAAACGTGCCCTGTTTGCCGATGCCGACAATGCCGTATCTGATTTCTTTTTTGTCTGCCATATTATGCCTCCGCAAGCAGTTTTTTGAGGTTTTCATATTGCCACAAGAAAACTAGTTTTCTTGATGCGCACTTGAAGAAACCTCTGTGCATCTTTTTGTCTATAAGTCTGAATGCTTTGTAATAGTCCTTTTTTGCAAGTGCCACAAACGGAACAAAATAGACGAGCGGCTTCAAAACAGCGTACTTCCAGGTGTGCGGCTCGAGTGTCATAAAGCCCTCATATCCGCGCTTTTTGAGTTCGCCGATTATATAGTCATAATGCCCTTCACCTGTGCCGACAGGGACTTCAACTTTGTATGCCGAGCAATCCTTGATGTGATAGTACACTGTCAAATCTTTGAGCATATCAAATGCCTCGGCCGGATTGGTGTCGCATTGCACATAGTTGCTTGCGTCAAAGCAGAAGACAAAGTCTTCGTCGTCGATTTCCTTCTTTATGGCAAGCACGCGCTCGGGCACGTCGCCGTAGATGAGCTTTTCGTTTTCGTGCATAAGTTTGACGCCACTGCCCTTGACGATTGCCAAAAACTCTTTGAGTTTTGCAATAACTTTATCGTGGCAATCCGCAGGATTTTTGTCGCCATAGTAGAACGAGAACATACGAATATATTTGCAATCCATAAGTTTTGCAATCTTGACGAGTTCTGCAAGTTGCTTCTTTTGTTTTTCAAAACCTTCTTCGTCGTCAATGCCGACTTTGCCTATCGGCGAGCCTATTGATGAAAACTTGATGCCCTCTTTTTGGAGCACCGGATAGATGTCTCTTTCAAACTCTTCAAGAGTGAAATCCGCAATGTTTTTTCCGTTGATTGTGCGCGGACACATATATGTCTCGCCAAGCTCGTGCAAGAGTTTGATTTGCTCTTGCAAATCCCCGCTCACTTCATCATAAAAACCTGAAATTGTGATTTTGCTCATTTTATACCTCTTTTGTTTTATCTTTGTACTCTACCACTGCCATTTCCGGCAACAAGAGCATTGACTTCATCTTCACTGACTAGATTGTAGTCGCCTTCAATTGAGTGCTTCAAACAACTTGCCGCAACCGCAAACTCGATTGCATCCTGCGCGTACGCACCGCAAAGCATACTGTGGATAAGTCCTGCGCCAAAGCTGTCGCCGCCACCCACGCGGTCAACAATATGCACAGCATATTTCTTGCTGAAAAATGCGTTGTTGCCAACATAGAGCATGCCCGACCAGTTGTTGTCATTTGCACTCAAACTCTCACGCAATGTGATTGCCACCGCCTTAAAACCAAAGCGAAGCGAGAGTTGTCTTGCCACGGACACATAGCCTTCGCTGTTGAGCTTGCCGCTCTCAATATCTGTGTTTTCGGATTCAATGCCAAACACGTCTTTTGCGTCCTCTTCGTTTGCTATACAAACGTCAACGTATTTGCAAATCTCGCTCATGGTCTTGTTTGCTTCTTCCTTTGACCAGAGTTTTTTGCGGAAGTTCAAATCACAAGACACTGTTATGCCCTTTTCTTTTGCGCTCTTGACTGCCTCAAGCGTAATTTCGGCAAGTTCTTCGGAAAGCGCAGGAGTTATGCCTGTAAAGTGGAACCACTCAACGCCTTCAAAGATAGAATCCCAATCAAACTCGCTCGCCTTTGCCAAAGCAATTGCGGAGTTCGCTCTGTCATATATGACCTTGCTTGGACGCTGACTTGCACCCTTTTCGCAATAATACACGCCGACTCTGTCTCCACCGCGCACGATGAGCGATGTGTCAACTCCGTATTTGCGGAGCGAATTGACAGCCGCTTGCCCTATCTCATGTTTTGGAAGTTTGCTCACAAACGCGACATCATCGCCAAAGTTTGCAAGCGATACGGCAACGTTTGCCTCCGCGCCGCCGAAAGTGGCTTCAAGTTTGTCTGCTTGCGCAAAACGAAGATAGCCCTCCGGTTGAAGTCTCAGCATAAGTTCTCCAAAAGTCACAACTCGCATATTCTTACTGCCTCCTTACAATTGGCGACAATGTCGCCTTTCATCATAAACGAACCGCCGATTGCATAGACCTTGTCAAAATTCACAAACTCTTTGAGGTTTGAAAGATCCACGCCACCCGTCGGAATAAATCTCACTTGTGGGAATGGTGCGGACAAAGCTTTCAAAGCTTTGAGCCCACCAAACACGCCTGCAGGGAAAAACTTGATTATGTCAAATCCATACGACAACGCACGCATAATTTCCGTTGGGGTCACGCACCCCGGATAGTATGTGACTTTGTTTTCAAGAGCAAACTTTGCAACTTCATCACTAAATCCCGGAGACACGAGAAATTGCGCACTCGCTTTCACTGCGCTCTCCGCTTGCTCACGGTTAATAACCGTGCCTGCACCGATATTCATATCAGGAAAAGCCTTGACAGCAATCTCAATCGCCTCACGCGCACACGCAGTTCGGAAAGTGATTTCCGCATAGTTTATGCCTCCTTCGCGAAGTGCGGACAAAGTTTTGACTGTATCTTTTGCGTCGTTTATCACGACGACAGGAATAATTGGTTTCATATCACACCCCACTGTATGCCGAAAAGCCTCCGTCCACAGGAATGACCGTGCCTGTCACAAATCCGCTTGCTTCGTCGTCTGCAAGCCAAAGGAGACAACCGATAAGGTCGGAGATTTGTCCAAACTTTCTCATTGGCGTAGCGTTCAAAATCTTGCCCGTTCTCGCCGTAGGCGAGCCATCATTGTTGAAGAGCAAACTTCTGTTTTGATTTGTGACAAAAAACCCCGGCGCGATTGCGTTGCAACGGATATTGCACGGCGCAAAGTGCACGGCGAGCCACTGTGTAAAGTTGGATATCCCGGCCTTTGCCGCGCTGTATGCTGGAATCTTTGTGAGTGGCGAGAAAGCGTTCATTGACGAAATATTGATGATATTTCCGCCAGTTTTCACCATATCCTTCGCAAAGACCTGAGTGACAAGGAAAGCCGATGTGATGTTGAGATCGAACACAAACTTGAGCCCGCTCTCTTCAAGAGCAAAGAAATCCTTGACGCCTTCAAGGTCAGGTGTCATATATTCGTTGTCCGTCGTGGCACGAGGATTGTTGCCACCTGCCCCGTTGACGAGGAAGTTGACTTTGCCGAGCTTTGCATTGATTTCTTCCTTTGCGCGCTCAATATCGGCTTTGTCAAGGCAGTTGCATTTGACTGCAATCGCGTTATCGCCGATTTCATCCGCAAACTTCTTTGCCGCATCATAGTTGATGTCAAGAAGCGCCACTTTTGCGTCACACTCGGCAAGCGCACGTGCAAACTCTGAGCAGATAACACCACCTGCGCCCGTGATAGCCACCACTTTGCCACTCAAATCGACCTTAAATGGAACTTTCATTTTGACTCCTTTTCAACCGCTTCAAACAGACCTTGAAGATAGCAAGCACCCATAGCTCTGTCGTAGAGACCGTAGCCCGGCTTTGCGTCCTCTCCCCACACGTTTCTGCCGTGGTCTGGGCGAACGTAGCCGTCAAAACCGTTCTCCACAAGCGCTTTGACGATGCTATACACGTCAACGTTTCCGCAAGCGGTTTGATGTCCGTTTTCATAAAAATCTATATCGCCGTCATACTTTAATTGACGGAGATGTGCAAAATAAATACGCCTAGCGTATTTGCCCGCCATTTTCGGCAGGTCGTTGAATCTTCCAGCCCCCAGACTGCCCGTACAGAAAGTTATGCCGTTGTGTCTGTTTGGCACTGCGGCAAACAGTTTGTCGTAGTCTTCTTCCTTGCAGATGATGCGCGGAAGTCCAAACATATCCCACGGCGGGTCGTCCGGATGGATTGCCATATTCACATCCGCTTCGTCGCAGGCAGGCATAATCGCGTTTAAAAAATACACTAGGTTGTCAAACAGCTTTTCGTGCGTCATCCCCTTGTACTCTTCAAGGAGCGCGTTGAGTTCATCCGTTGAATAACTCTCGTCCCAGCCAGGCAAATGCAAGTTCTTTGGGTCAAGGCTCAAAAGCGTATCATGATTGTATGCAAGCGAGGTCGCCCCATCATTATGCTTGAAATACAAATCCGTGCGAAGCCAGTCAAAGACAGGCATAAAGTTGTAGCAAATGCACTTGACTCCGACTTTGCCGCAGTTCAAGATGTTTTGCTTGTACGCCTCAATATATTTGTCTCTCGACGGTTTGCCAAGTTTGATGTCCTCGTGCACAGGCACGGACTCAATGACTTCCATTTCAAGCCCTGCGCCGTTTGCAAGTTTTTTCAAGCGTTCAAGTTTTGAAATGTCCCAAACCTCGCCGACGGGAGTGTCGTAAACCGCGGTCACAACACCTGTCATACCCTGTATTTGCTTGATGTAATTTAGCGGGATGCAATCATTTTCGCCATACCATCTGAAAGTCATTTTCATAAGCCGAGCATCTCCTTTATATTGCCATAGGCAATATCTTTTGCAAGCGCGAGTGCGTTCTTCTCGTCATATTCGCCCTTGTCAACCTTTTCGGCAATGAAGGATGCGAGTATTCTGCGATAGAAATCAAAGCGAACGTACGAGCTGAACGAACGGCTGTCCGTGAGCATACCGAGATTTGTGCCGAGCACTGCGTATTCACTGACCGTTTCAAGTTGACGCTTTATGCCGCACACTGTGTCGTTGAACCACCACGCCGCACCGACGAGCACGTTTTTGAATGCACCGGAAATCGTTGCAAGCGGACGGAGATATGCATCATTCAAAGGATAAACGACGATATGCGGAAGCCCACCAAGCTTTTTCAACATCTTGTCAAGAAGCTCCGCAAACTTGTCCGTGGAGATTGTGTCTCTAAACACGTCAAAGCCCGCGTCTCTTCCAATCCTTTCAAATGCGCGCGTGTTGACGTTGCGGAAAGTGCCGAAATGAAGTTGCAAGAGTATGCCCTTTTCATAGCACTTTTCAATGAGCCACTCAAGGTTTTCGGTGTTTTCAAAATCATCAAATCCGTGGTCAGCGATTTTGCATCCGCGAGAAATGAAATAGTCAAGTCTCTCTTCAAGCGCCTTTTTGCTGACTTTCTTTGCAAAACAGGCATCCGGACGGAAGGTCGGGCGCACTTTCACACCATTGATGTCGCCGTGGTTTTCAAGAGTTGAAAACGGATCGTCGGTTGTTGCGATATACTCAACTTTAAACTTTGCAAGCAGAGCTTGCACGCCGACGGTTTTCAGCACCTTGTTTGCACTCTCCCAAATCTCCTCTGCCGTATCGCTGTTCAAAGATTTTCTTATGCCGAAAATCTCATTAAGCTCCATGTGCGTCCAGTAGTAAAGCGGATTGCCAATGAGTTTTGGCATAATCTCGGCATATTTCAAAAACTTTTCTTTGAAAGATTTGTCGCCGGTGATATACGCCTCATCCACACCGCAAAGGCGCATNNGCGCGCCATTTGTAGTGGTCGCCCGCAAGCCAAAGCTCGCCGATATCCCTAAAATGCTTGTCGGTTTTGATTTCAAGCTCGTTGAGATGACAATGGTAGTCAATAATTGGCAAATCCTTTATGCCTTCATAAATCTTTTCGGCAGTTTTGCCGTTTAACAAAAGTTTTTCATCAAAAAAAGCCATAGTCGTGTGTCCTTTAACTTTTTTATTGTAGCACAATAAAACCGCTGAGTAAATAGCAAACGCAAGAAAGTTTTCATACAATTTGTAGCATTTGTATGCAATTTGCTCTAAAAAGAAAAAATCTCAATAGCAAGCTATCGAGATTTTGCCTATACATTTTTATTATTTTAGATTTCAACTTAGATTTCAAAGCGTTTTCCGTTGCTATGGTAAGTTGCAAGCACTGCTCTTAATGCTTTTACACCCTCTTCGCCGTCAATCCAGAACTTTTTGCCATTTTTAACACAGTCGTAAAAGTCGTGTATCAACGCTCTGTGTCCGCCTCCATAAGATGCTTTGCCAAGCGACTTTGGAGCCTTGTCAAGATCAACGGTTTTGCCATTGATTTCAGCGCTGTCAGGCGTTATGACAATTTGCTCGTTTTCTGCCAAAAACCGTAATTCTATCGGCATATCTTGACAAGATGTGTTGGTTGCAAAAAGCGAAAAATCTTGCTCACCGAAGTAGGTCGCTTTCACAGTGTCTTCAACTTCAATCACGCCTTTTAAAGACACGTTTGAAGTCACGCCTTCAACCTCTTTTGGCATCCCCACAATCCAGCAAAGAAGGTCAAGTGTGTGGATTGCCTGATTGATGAGCACTCCACCGCCCTCAGTCGCCAATTTGCCGCGCCATGGAGCAGATTTATAGTACGCTTCGTCGCGGTGCCATTTGAGAGTCCCGCTTGCGCTTTCAATCTTTTTGCCCTTCAAATACTCTTTTGCAAATATGCTGGAATTGTTGTAGCGATTTTGAAAACATACACCAAGTTGTGCGCTTGATGCCTTTTCTGCCGCAAGAATATTCTCTATCTCTTTTTCGTTTATGCAGAGTGGCTTTTCACACAGCACGTTTACGCCCTTTTGCAAGGCGTAAATCACCATTTCGGCATGGAGATAATGCGGCGTGCAGACGTGCACAACATCAAGCTTTTCAACGTCAAGCATCGTCTTGTAATCATAGTACTTTTTGACGTCTTCATATTCGCCGAGCTTGTCAAAATCGACATCGCAAAGCGCGACGATATCCTCGCCTTCGCTTCTTAACACCTCATAGTGCACTTTGCCGATAACTCCAAGCCCGATAATCGCCGATTTCATACGTTTAAGATACCACTTTGAAAGTATAATGTCAATTTTTACGCCGAAATTGAAGAAATATTGAAAAAAATCAAAACAACAAACAATTTGTTGTAAAATTTAGTTGACATTCAAAAATTTAGCCCATAAAATATAGGCATAATTGGATAGAGGTTGTGGCATTTATGACAAACCAAGCGGCACAGGCAGTTGCTTGGCGGGAAAGGAAGTGCCACCGAAGTGTAGCCTATCAGCCTGTTGAGAAGCTATACTGGGGCAACGCAAAATATGCGTTGAACTGTCACGCAAGTGGAGAGCTATCAAATATTGTTTCACCGCAATATAGCTTTCGCTTGTTGCGGATTTTTTTTGCAACAGGCTGTGGAACTCGCTCCGATTAAATATTAATCATTAGGAGCAAGCAACAATGAAAAAATCACTCGTCAAGATCATCACTTTGATCCTTACCGTCGCGCTTTTTGCGACACTCGCATCCGTTTTTGTGGGATGTGGAAATTCCAAGAAATCTCAAGACAAATTGTACGTTGGACTTGAATGTGCCTACGCGCCTTTCAACTACACTTTGACAGCGCAAATTCCGGGCGCTGTGCCGATCTACAACTCCAACTACGCGAGACAGTCAGGCGCATATGCCTATGGGTATGACGTCCAAATCGCGCAAAAAATCGCAGACAGTCTCGGCAGAGAGCTCGTCGTGGTCAAACTCGAATGGGATGCACTTATCCCTGCCGTCAAAGCAGGCACTATCGACCTTATCATTGCAGGCATGAGCCCAACGGCAGTGAGAAAAGAGTCCATCGATTTCTCCGACGTCTACTATGAGAGCCAACTCGTCGTCGTGGTGAGAAAGGACGGAGCTTTTGCAAACGCGTCTTCCCTCTCCGACCTCGCAGGTGCAAAGATTGTTGCACAAAACGGCACTTTCCACAACGATGCACTTCAAGCACAAGCGTCAGCGCACGGCATAGTTGCGGGTCAACCTATGGAAGATTTCCCTGAGATGATCAACGCTTTGAACACAAGAGCAATCGATGGTTATGTTGCTGAAGAACCGGGCGCCATTGAGAATTGTGCATCAAACGACAGTTTCACTTATATCCATCTTCAAAACAACTCGACAGGCTTCATCGCAACCGCAGATGACGTGGCTATCGCCGTTGGTCTCAAAAAGGGCAATTCTCTGCTTGATAGTGTCAATCAAGCGCTTGCCGGTATCTCTCAACAAGATCGCGCACAAATGATGCAAGACGCAATAACAAAGTCAAACGGAGCTGTTGAATAATTATGTTTGAAACAATTGGAAACATCATAAAAGAATATTACAAGTGGATTCTCGAGGGCGTGGGCTACACGATGCTCGTCGCCCTTGTGGGCACGATTGTAGGGCTTGGTATAGGAATTTTGATTGGAATATTTCGCACAATTCCAACTCCACGCAACAAGTTTTTGAAGGTGTTGAAAAAAATTGCGGATTTCATCCTCTCCGCCTATGTGGAAGTTTTCCGTTGCACGCCGATGATGGTGCAAGCAATGGTTATATTCTGGGGGTTTGCGCTCGTCAACAACGGACAGACGCTCGACGTGACGCTCAGCGCTCTCGTCATCGTATCCATAAACACGGGCGCATATATGGCAGAAATCGTGCGCGGTGGCATAATCTCTATAGACCAAGGTCAATTTGAAGCGGCTCACGCAATCGGTATGTCACACTCAAAAACAATGTTTTACATTGTTATACCGCAGGCGCTTCGCAACATACTCCCTTCCGTCAGCAACGAATTTGTCATCAACATCAAGGATACGTCTGTGCTCAACGTCATTGGTTTTGCGGAGCTTTTCTTCCAAGCCAAAACCATCGTCAAAATCAACTACGAGACGTTTGCAACGTATCTTCTTGTTGCAGCAATCTACTTTGTTCTCACCTATTCGATAACACTCGTCTTACGACTTATCGAAAAGAAGATGGACGGCAAAAAGAACTACAAGGTGCTCGGCTCTCAAAATATGGATGCCGATAGTTATGCACTCGAGATGAGAGGTGGCAAAAATGATTGACGAACAAGTGACTCAAAACGAGCAAGAAATTATCCGTATCGAGCATTTGAGCAAATCATTCGGCGATCACGAAGTGCTCAAAGATATTCATTTCACAGTCAACAAAGGTGACGTCACCTGCATTATAGGCAGTTCAGGAAGTGGCAAAAGCACACTTCTTCGTTGCATAAATCTTTTTGAAACTCCAAGCGGTGGACAAATATTCTTCCATGGCGAAGACGTTTCCAAGACAAAGAATCCCGACACATATCGAAGAAATGTCGGCATGGTTTTTCAGTCTTTTAACCTATTCAACAATCTGAATGTGCTTTCAAACTGTACTCTCGGGCTTCGCAAAGTTCTCAACTTGAAAAAGGCTGAAGCAAACGAGATTGCTATGCACTATTTGAAGGTTGTCGGCATGGATGCCTATGTCAAAGCACGGCCAAAACAGCTATCAGGTGGTCAAAAACAACGTGTTGCTATCGCACGCGCACTCTCTATGCGCCCCGAGGTCATACTCTTTGACGAACCAACATCTGCCCTCGATCCTGAGATGGTCGGCGAGGTGCTAAACGTCATGCAAGAACTCGCATCCTCTGGGCTTACAATGATTGTTGTCACGCACGAAATGAGCTTTGCAAAAGACGTTGCAAATCACGTCGTGTTTATGGACAAAGGCGTAATCGTCGAAGAAGGCACACCGGAGCAAATCTTTGACAACCCTGCCGAAGAACGCACAAAAGAGTTTGTCGGCTTGAACAAATGAGAATATCAACACAATCAAACAACCGATTTTTAACAAGAAAAATGCACCAAATGGTGCATTTTTATTTCAAAGAAATAAATTATTTTGTTCTAAAGGTATAGCCCTCTTTTTGGTAGACTTTGAGTTGAAGATTGAGCTGCTCGATAAACTCTTTGTTAGAGGAGTTGCGGACAAGCATATTGAGGATGTTCTCTGTTGCGTCCGCGTTGTCCGTGTTGGACAAGAGTTTTCTTATGCCCCACATACCCTCGAGTTCGCTTGCGGTTAGCAAGAGTTCTTCCTTTCTCGTGCCACTCTTTGCAAGATCGATTGCCGGGAATATTCGTTTTTCACTGAGGCGTCTGTCAAGGTGGATTTCCATATTGCCGGTGCCCTTAAACTCTTCAAAGATGACGTCGTCCATACGGCTGCCCGTATCAATGAGCGCGGTTGCAATGATTGTGAGCGAACCGCCATTCTCAATATTTCTTGCCGAGCCGAAGAAGCGTTTTGGGCTGTGGAGCGCACCTGGGTCAATACCTCCGGAAAGCGTTCTGCCAGTCGGTGGAATTGTCAAGTTGTATGCGCGCGCAAGACGTGTCAAACTGTCAAGCAAGATGACGACGTCCTTGCCGTTCTCAACGAGGCGTTTTGCCCTATCAAGAAGCATTTCTGCGGTCTTTGTGTGATGCTCAGGAAGCTCGTCAAATGTAGAATATATGACTTCGCCCTTGATTGAGCGTTGCATATCCGTGACTTCTTCGGGACGCTCGTCAATGAGCAATACTTTGAGCTCGATTTCCGGATAGTTCTTTGAAATTGCGTTTGCAATCATCTTAAGGAGCGTCGTTTTGCCCGCTTTCGGCGGAGAAACGATGATACCACGTTGACCTTTGCCGATTGGAGACACGAGGTCTATGCAACGAGTTGCATACTCTCTTGGATTGCTTGCGAGTTCAAGGCGAATACGCTCATCCGGATAAATTGGCACAAGGTCGTCAAAGTTTGGACGCTTGCCGACTTTTGCAACGTCTTGACCGTTGATTGTGAGGACGCTTACGACTGCAACAGGTCTGCCTTCTTGCACAATCTTGCAAGCCGCTTTTACAAAGTCGCCACGGCGCAAATCATATTGTTTGATTTTGACGGAAGCAACGTATGCGTCCATCTCGTTGAACTCTCCGTTTTTGACTCTCAAAAAGCCGTAGCCGTCGGGATTGATTTCAAGATAGCCTTCACGGATTTGTTCTGCCTCTTCATTTCTTGGCTCTGCCACACGTTTTGAAGAAGAAAAACTCTCCTTGTCGTTCGGATCAACTTTTGTATTGTCCGTTCTTTGAATGTTGAGCTCTATCCCTTTGTTTTTGACAGATGCTTTTAAGATTGGAGTTTGCTCTTCGTCCTCAAATCTTCCACCGATATCCTTTTTGGGTCTGCCACGTCTTGGAGCGGTTGGCGGATCCATTTTGCCGTTTGTAATTCTGAAAATAAGATCAACAAGTTCAGCTTTGTTGATTTTTGTCGGCGCAGATACACCGACTTCCTTCGCAATAGCGCGGATTTCAAAAATGCTCTTTGAGTTCAGCTCGTCAATAGTATAACTTGCCATATTCGTCTCCTATATTATTCTGTTTGTTATTTCAAATGGTGGGTTTTCAAATCGTACAAAAGTACAGTTTCAATTTTCTTTTGCAAATCGTCTTACAAAGTAAGTTTCCGCGAAAGCGTAAAGGTTAAATTGTCCGCACGGCTTTCACCGTGCGAACGTGAAATTATTTTGAAAGTTTTTCAAGCACAAGGACCTTTGTATCCTCTCCGTCAAAGTCGGCTCTGTCAAACTCAACGGTTGCGGATTCAGCATAGATGATATTTTCATCATCAAAGAGATTCAAAAACTCATTGACTTTGTCAATGTCAAACTCGCAGTCTCTTGTCTTGTAGTGCATTGGGATGACAATATCGGGCATGATGCGATCAACATATTCCTTTGCCTGCTTTGCATCAATGGTAAAGTTGCCACCGACAGGAATAAGCAAAATGTTGACAGGCATGAGACTCTCGACAATCATACCGTTGCACTCTTCGCCGATGTCGCCCATATGGCAGACGTCAACGCCGTCCAAACGATATTTGAAGATGAGCACATCGCCTCTTGCTGCGCCTTTTTTGTCATCGTGATAAGCGCGCTGTGCAAGCATATGCACACCGCCGATTTCGTAGGCACCCGCGCGATTGAGCACAGTTGGATCGCCCTGCACCGCTTGGATGTAGGAGTGATCTTTGTGTGCGTGTGACACGGTGACTACGTCCGCTTCAACATCAGGCATTTCAAAGCCTACGTAGGAGTGGTACGGGTCTGTGACTATTCTCGTCCCCGTGCTTTCTTCAAGCAGAAACGATGAATGTCCAAGCCAAGTAATTTTCACTTTGTTGCCTCCTTAAAACTGGGGGGTGAGAGATTTTGAAAACTCAACGTTATTTTTTGAGGTTTTCAACAAGCTCTCTGATTTTTTGCGACGGATCAAGCAAGTTGGAAAGCGACTCGTTGAAGTTTGCCGCAGCGATGATATAAGAAATATACTTTGAGAGGTCAGCTTCAACAAACCACTCGCACTCTTTGAGTTCTGGGATGCGATATGTGAGGTTTGTGGAGAGCACTGCGTCAAATACGCCCTCTTTGTATGCTTGATTGAACTTCTCGACGCCCTCTGTGAAGAGTGAGAATGTTGCGGCGAGAAATACGCGTTGTGCACCCTTTTCCTTGATTTCCCTTGAGAGCTTCAAGATTGAATCGCCTGTTGCAATCATATCGTCAGCAACAAAAACGTCCATACCCATAACCGGGCTTCCGATATATTCGTGTGCGACGATTGGGTTTCTGCCGTTCACAATCGTGGAGTAATCACGACGCTTGTAGAACATGCCGAGATCAAGCCCCAACACTGATGCATAGAAGACGTTTCTTGTCATTGCACCTTCGTCCGGTGAAATAACCATAAGGTTATTTTTGTCAAGGCTGATATCAGGGAACTTTCTGACAAGAGATTTTAGGATTTGATAGTGTGCAAAATAGTTGTCAAATCCCATGAGCGGAACTGCATTTTGCACTCTTGGGTCGTGTGCGTCAAATGTGATGATATCGCCAACTCCCATTGCTTGGAGTTCTTGAAGCATCATTGCGCAGTCAAGGGATTCTCTTGCGTTTCTTCTGTGTTGACGTCCGCCGTAGAGCATCGGCATGATGACTGTGATGCGATATGGCTTGCCTGTGCATGAGCAGATAATTCTCTTGAGGTTTGCATAGTGCTCGTCCGGTGTGAGCGGGATTTGCTCGCCCATGAGTGTATACTTCACTCCGTGGTTGCCAGGATCACATACGATATAGAGATCCTTGCCTCTCACTGTCTCATAGATGATGCCTTTGGCATCGCCGTTTGTAAATCTTGGGCAAGCAGCGTTCAAAATAAACGTGTCTTTTTGAAGTTTTTTGCCAAGTTTGGATTCTTTGAAAAGTGCGACGAGTCTTTTGTCAATAAGTTCAGTAAGTTCCTCTGCTCCGGGGGTTGCGATAAGCGCGATAGGAGCGCTCTGTGTTTCACCAAAAACTGAAAAATCAGGATTCATTTGTAGCCTCCCAAGTGGTATGTTCATATTGTATCAAAGTTTTTTCAAAATTACAATCATATTATTGACATTAAACAAAAATATTATTTCAAAAAGATATGCGCACAAGGAAAAACCGTACATTTTGTGCGCAAAAATCAGTGTTTTTCGCCTTTCAAGCGCATTATATCCACCAAAATTGTGTTCATAATTGCAAATCCTTGGTCGTTCAATGAGACGTTTTCACCATTTTCCGCAAAATATTTGGAATACTTATTCAAGTATTCGTTGTCAATCAAGCTCTTATCAACGCCCTCTGACGTGCGAAGTCCAAGCATAATCTTCTCGTCAAAAACAGCGTCATTTGATAGTTCTTCATACTCTTCGCGAGAAATATCAAAATAGTCGTTTGCAGCGCAAACGTTTTCAATGTATTCTTCAATAGGTCTTGCCGATGAAAACCTGACTTCTTTGCTGTCTTGAAGCTTCAAAAACGATGCCGCACCTGCGCCGATGCCGAGATATTCGTTTCTCGTCCAATAACCCATGTTGTGACGGCTGTATTTGTTATTTTTGGCAAAATTAGATACTTCGTATCTATCAAATCCGTTCTCTCTCAAAGTTTTGACGGCAACAGTCATCAAATCTGCAACTTCGTCATCGTTTGGAAGAATGATTTTGCCTTCGTTTACAAGATACTCAAGTGGCGTCCCCTCCTCCAAAATCAACTGATAAACAGATATATGGTCAAGTATTTTTGCAAGCTCCGCAACTTCCTCTTTGACTCTGCTTTGTGTGTCATAAGGCAACCCAATCATAAGGTCGCAGGAAAGATTGTCAAAATGTTTTCTGGCAAGATTTATTGCATTTTTTGCAGTCGCGACGTCGTGTATCCTGCTGATAGCCTGCAAATTGTCATCATATAAGCTCTGCACACCCATGCTCAAACGATTGACACCTGCGCGCCTGTAAGACACAAGTTTTTCTTCCGTCAAGCTCTCCGGATTTGCCTCTATTGTAATCTCCGCATCGCAAGCGATTTCAAAGTGATTTTTGACGTTTTTGAGCAGACTTTCAATGTTGTTTGCGTCAATCAAACTCGGCGTCCCGCCACCAATAAAAATTGAGGTGATTTTCTCGTTTTTACCGCCTCTTCCAAACTCGCTTCCTGCAAGCTCAATTTCGCGATTTAGTGCTGTTAGATAGCCCGAAATCAACTCTTTTGCACAATCAGCATAAGAGTTGAAATCACAGTATAAACACTTTCTTTTGCAAAACGGAATATGAATGTAAATCTGCATAAAATCAGTTGGAAGTTGGGTCAACTTTGAGGATTGAAATAAACGCCTCGCTCGGCACTTCAACATTGCCGACTTTGCGCATACGTTTCTTGCCCTCTTTTTGCTTTTCAAGGAGCTTTTTCTTTCTTGTAATATCGCC
>DBVQ01000060.1:17953-22262 GCA_002308155.1 Christensenella sp. UBA1260 | reverse complement strand
GATTTTTCTATGATATTCTTAGGTCATATTCCGCTTAAAAATAATTTGCAAGCAGAATCACTAAAAAGAGCATATCATCTTTATAATGAGTTTAAAAGAAACAATATTTAGTTAAAAATCCACCGTTTTCGGTGGATTTTTTATTTGTCATAAAATAATGTTAAGCCAACGAAGTTGGTTTCATGTTGATTGCGATTTGGTAGACGTCGTTTTTGGGGAGGTTGCGCTCGGAGGCGACGGTTTTGACAGCGTCCTTTTCCGTGTAGCCGAGAGAAAAATAGTGGCGCAGGTGTTCTTCTATGGAGAGCGCAAGGAGCGGATTTTGCTCGTTTGAGGCGTCCACGATGAGCACAATCTCGCCACGCTCTTCCGCATGGAAGTCAGCAAGATGTGTGTCTTCAACGCACTCGTGCAGTTTGGTCAGTTCTCTCACTACGTGCACCGTCCTGTCGCCGAGTTCCTTGTACAAAAACTCTGCGGTCTTGACGAGGTCGTGGGGGGCACAGTAGAGCACAATTGGCAAACCCGTGTCTTTGACTTTGGAAACAAGCGAACGCTTGTCCGCGGTCTTTTCAGGCAGGAAGCCGAGGAAGGTGAAGCCTTGCGCCTTTATGCCACTGAGCGTAATTGCGCTTGCAAAGGCGGTAGGGCCTGGGACGAGTTCAAGTTCTACACCGAGCTCGCGGCAACGGCTTATGACTTCCGCGCCCGGGTCGGAAATTGAGGGCATACCTGCGTCCGTGATTATGGCGACGTTTTGTCCCGAATGTACCATATCAACAATCTTGCCCGCCATTTCAACTTCGTTGAACTTGTGGTAGGCGACAAGTTTTGCCTTTATGTCAAAATGGTTCAAGAGGGGCAGAGAGTGGCGCGTATCTTCGCACGCAATAACGTCCACGCTTTTGAGCGTGTCAATCGCGCGGAGAGTCATGTCGTTCAAATTGCCAATCGGCGTGCCAACGATAAAGAGTTTTGCCATATTTCACCAAAATTATCTGTATATTTCATTGAAGGCTTCCGTATAATTGCCATCGTCGTCCATAACGTAGAGAGTTTTCGTCTCAAGCCCCACTTTTCCGCCTTTTTTCGCCTTTACAATGACGGTGTCCACGTCAAGCGACGGCTTTGGATAGACGAGCCACATGAGTTTTGGCTCAAGCTTGTTTTCGCCAAGTGCGCCAAACAGGGCGGACAATCTGTCAACCTTGATGACAATCCACATCTCGCCGCCGTATTTGAGTGCAAAACTGCCCGCTATCACAAAATCTGCAAGCGTGGCGGATGTTTCTTGCCTGCCTTGCAAACGCTCGTCTGTGGCGGGCACTTGCTTGAAATAGGGTGGATTGCACAGCACCTTTGAATATTCGCCGTGCTTCAAGTGTTGTTTGAAGTCCAAAACGTCGCCGGTTATGACTTGAAACCTCTCTTGCAGATTGTTGAGCTTAATGCTCTTTCTTGCCATATCCGCAACGGCAGGTTGGACTTCAAGCCCCACGACGCTCTTTACGTTTTTCTTTGTGAGAGCCAAAAACCCGAGCACGCCCGAACCACAGCCCAAGTCCAAAACTCTGTCGTTTGGCGCGAGCGTGGCAAGATTGGCGAGCAGGACGGAATCTTGCGTAAATCCGTAGCCCTCGTCGTCTTGATAGATTTGTATTTCGTGTCCCAAATCAGTGAGATACAGGCTCATCAGGCTCTCACTACCTCGAGTTTTAAGACTTGCGAAACTTCAGGGTAGAGGCGGAGGAGAACTTCGGTTTTGCCGAACTCTCTTATGCTCTCCTTGATGTCAATCTTCTTTTTGTCAACCTCAAAGCCGAGCTCTTGAAGCGCCGCGGAAATCATCTCCGCTGTCACCGAGCCAAACATCTTGCCGCCGTTTTCGCCGCCTTTTGCGGCCACCTTGACGGTGATAGGGGCAAGTTTTGCCGCGAGTTCTTGTGCTTCTGCGCGCTCTCTTGCAATCTTTGCTTCAAGCGCCTTTTTCTTTTGGTCCGCGACATACAGATTTTGCGCCGTGCCTTCTTGGGCATAGCCTTTTTTTATGAGGAAGTTGCGCGCATAGCCGTCATTGACTTCTATGATTTCGCCTTTCTTTCCCACGCCTTTCAGGTCTTTGAGCATGATAACTTTCATATTGCACCTCAAAACTTGTTTTCTATAGTGTAGCATAAACACTTTGGTTTTTCAACGGCATATTTGATTTTTGCAATGATATTGCAAAAAATCGTGCGTAAATGACAGTGTGCGACTAAAACTTTGCAATTTGGACACACTAATTTTGGAGGTAAACTATGAAAGAAATCAGTTGCGAAACATCAAATTGTGAACACAATCTAAAATGCAAATGTTTGGCCGGTGTTATTTCCGTCGGCGACAACGCAAAGTGTATGAGCCGTATCAAGCGCGACGGCGGTCCGCTCGCCCAAAGCTTTGCGGACGTTGAAGCGGGCAAGGATATGTTTGAAGAGGACAGACTCGAAGCTCTTGTGCAATGCTCCGCGCCTTGCTGTTTCAACAACGGCGGCGTTTGTGCCAATTCACGCATAAAGGTTGAGGACTCGCTCTTTTCAACAAAGTGCAAGTCGTTTGTCAAAAAATAATCGTTTGATAAAAATCGACACGAACTTCGTTTGTTCTTCAATTTTTGCCTCAAAGAAAAAAGTATAATGTGATTCTGAGAGGCATTATGGAAGAACAAAAACTTGATATTCGCATCCTAAACGGCACAGAGATTATCATTGGCAGCAGCCTTTCAAGCAGGCTCTCGGGCAAGATAAGTGAGGTGTCAAAAGAGGGTGCGATTTTGGTGTTGTATGACAAAAATCTCAAACGCTTAGCGCTTGAAATAGGCGACAATCTGCGCCAGCTTAACAGGCGGATTTTCCTTTGCGAAATAGACAAAGACAAGAATCAAGACTCAACCGTGCCCGACTATATTCGCTTTATAATCGCGGTCGGATGTGGCACAATAGCACAAAAAGCGGACGCCATTTCAAAGGGGATGAACATCCCTTGGTCGCTGTTTTTTACTGCGCCTACAACAGACACGATTTTGCGCGGTAAATCACCTAAACAAGTGTTTATTGATGCAAATGTGATGGATAATTGCCCGAAAGCGTGTATTGCGGCAGGATATGGCATTGTGTATTCGCGCGGATTAAAACTGTTTGAGAGCGTCTTTGCAAGCAAGGTTTTGGCACTTGAAAAACCTTGCGTACCTTTTGAAATCAAGGGGGACATCAACCCCGTTTCGCTTGCGATGTTGCTCATTGAGATTTCGGCAATAGAGGACGAAATAGACAGCGCGGACATAGTGGCTCATATTCTATTTCAAAGAGCAAAGGCGCAGGGCAAAAAGTCGAGGCTGTTTGGCGAATACAAGTTTGTGGCAAGCTCATATCTGTTTTCGCTTTACTCACGTCTTGTCGGGGCGCCCGCAATAGACGTCATCCCTCCGCCGTCAAGAGAGGATGCGGGAGAGAGACTTGCATCAATCGGGTGCGATAATCTTGTGAACACCTCAAAAAGCATTGACTTTTTTGATATAAACAGTTATTTTAGAATAAGTTATATACTCGCGGAATACAGGACGGATTTGCTGGAAAAACTTAGTGCCGCGGACGTCCATAAATCGCAACGCGTTTGGCGCAGAATATATGACGACGCAGGCTACTTTTTGAAGGACGCGCTCACCGCAAAGGACGTGCGGGAAGCAGTTTTGCTTGCAGGAAGCGTGAGCGACAACTTGCTCGGCTATGCCTATGCATCAGGGGCGCTGGGCGGATAACAGATAGCATACAAACGAAAAGGAATAGATTATGAAAAACATCAAAGACGTAGAATTGTTTGTGTTTGACCTCGACGGCACAGTGTATATCGGCGACAACGAAATCGACGGTTCTTTTGCCGCAATCAACGAGCTTCGCAAGATGGGCAAGCGCATTTGCTTCTTCACCAACAACAGCTCGCGTATGCACACGGACTATATCGCAAGGCTCAACAAGCTCGGGCTCAGGACGTACAGCGACGAGATTTATACGAGCGGCCAAGTGACCTGCGAGTATATTCTTGACAACTATCGTGGGGCACGCGTGTTCTTGCTTGGCAACGAGAGGCTCAAGAGTGAGTTTGAACTCTACGGCATTGAGCTCGTGGACGAGGACCCTGACGTCTGCGTCATCGGCTTTGACACTTCGCTCACTTATGACAGGCTCTACAAGTTCTGCGGCTACGTCAACAGCGGGCTCCCGTACATAGCAACGCATCCGGACTATTTCTGCCCGGCACCCGGTTGCCCAATGCC
>DBVQ01000060.1:761-17918 GCA_002308155.1 Christensenella sp. UBA1260 | reverse complement strand
ATGGGCAAACCGCACAAGACCGCGGGCGAACGCCTTGCAAAAAAATACAATCTCCCCCCAAAGAAGATTGCAATGGTTGGCGACAGACTCTATACGGACGTTGCCTTTGGCAAAAACTGCGGATTTGTGTCAATCCTCGTTCTCTCGGGCGAAACAACGCCTGATATGCTCGCAAAATCCAAAGTTAAACCGGACTATGCGCTTGACAAAGTAAAAGATATTATTCCGTTAATTCAATAAAACGTTAATTTCCAATTGAAAAGGACTGAAACATGAGGTTTCAGTCCTTTTCTTAGGGGGAGATTATGAGTGTTTGACTTTTGCGTTTATTTCTCGTCAAGGACAAAGACTTCAAGCGGGTTGATATCTTCGCCATTCTTGGTCATTTCAAAGTGGAGATGATTGCCGTCAAGGCTCTCAGTGCCTTGCGAGGTTGACATCTTGCCGAGGAGCTGTCCTTGCTCAACTTGGTCGCCGACTTTGAGAGACGGAAGAGTCTCGAGGCTCATATATTTTGTGATATAGCCGTCGCCGTGTGTGAGCACGATATAGTTGCCATCAAGAGCGTTTGTGCCGATTTCTTTGACTGCGCCCTTTGCGGAGGCAAACACATTGCCGTCTTCAGACGTGAAGTCCGTGCCCAAGTGCGTTGAATATTGTTTGAGCGTGGATGACCATACAAGCGCCGTGTCCGAATATTCGCGGATTATTGTGCCGTTGCAGGGCATAATAAATGTAAGTTTGTTTATTGCGGGCTCAGGTGTATTGTTGATTGGCTCAGGAGTTTCCTTTCCGCCTGTTTCGGTGTTGTCAGTATTTGACGGAGCGGGTTGTTCGTTGTTGACGTTGAGCTCCTGTGCGGGCTGTGCATTGTTTCTTGTGACAGCAAGCGCAATGACAGTCGCAACGGACGCCAGACACAAGATAATGAGAAAATAAAAAGCATTGCGTTTCAAAAATCCGCCGAATCTTTTCATTGCAAGAGTGAATTTGTTCATGTAGTACCTCCGATTTGCCTTGATTATTGCCTGTGGGCCGGATTTTATACATATTGCAAATATTTTGTGCAAAAAACTCTGCAAGGCGATTTTTGTTCCGCTGAAAAGTTGACGGCTTTTGACGATTATTGTATAATTTTCTTATGAATATAAACACTTCTATATTTAATTTCATGCGCGATTTCCACAAAAAGGACGACAATAGGCTTGCCGTTGTTCGTGGTTCCCGCAAAATCAAATATGAGGAGTTTTTCCGCGAGATAGACAGAGTCGCCGCAGGGCTTTTTGCGCTTGGCGTGAGACACGGCGACGTTGTCATGATTGCGCTTCCAAATATCATTCAAAGCGTTGTGGCGGTGTATGCAGTTGCAAAACTCGGCGCAATCGCAAGTATGATTCATCCAAAACTTTCCGAAGAACAGTTTGCAAAATCCGTAAAGAAGCAATCTCCAAAGGTTGTGTTTGTGTCTGAAGTCAATTTGAAGGAATACAAAAATGCGTGCAAAGGCATAAAGACGGTGTTCTGCTCAATGCTCAGGTATTCCTATGTTGGGCTTCCGCGTGCGACCGAATATGACGTTTATGCCACAGACGGCGACGACGCAATGTTTATCATGCATTCGGGCGGCACTTCGGGCGAGCCAAAGGACGTTGTCATCTCCCACAAGGCGGCAAACGCTATGGCGGGCAACCTGCTCATGAGTTTGGGCGACAAGTTCTATGGCGACAACGCAATGCTTGTCGTGTTGCCTATGTTCCATGGTTTTGGGCTCTGCGTTGGCGTGCACGCCGCCGCTTGCACAAATATGGCGCTCATTTTGGAGCCGGTTTTCAAGCCCAAAAAGATTGTTGAATCCATTGCAAAAAATCATGTGACCACGATAGTCGCCGTGCCGCGCATGGTGCAACTTTTGTTGCAAGAAAAGGGTTTTTCCGGCAAGGCTATCGCAACTTTAAAAGACGTGTTTGTCGGCGGCGACAGTGTTGGGCCTGAACTTGTCAAGGAGTTTGACGAGCGTATGAAAGAGGCGGGTGCAAAGGCGACGTTGTCCCCGGGCTACGGGCTCTCGGAGACGGTGTCCGTGTGTGCGCTCACGCTGGATGGATACAGAGAAGGCTCGCTCGGCTTTGCCATAAAGGACGTTGACACAAGGATTGTTGATGACGATTTGAACACGGTGAAAGTTGGTGAAGCAGGTGAACTTTTGCTCTCCACGCCGCAAATGATGCTTGGCTATTTGAACGATGAGGAAGCAACCAACAAGACTCTTGTCATTATGGACGGCAAAAAGTGGCTGAGAACGGGCGATTTGTTTAGAGTTGATGAGGAAGGGCATCTCTATTTCCTCGGCAGAAAAAAACGCCTTATCAAAGTTTCGGGCATGAATATCTTCCCAAACGAGATAGAAAGAGTGGCACAAGAGCTTGGATTTATCAAGGATTGTGTCGTGATTGAAAGCAGAAAGGACGGCAAGTCATACATCAAATTGCTCGTAGAAGAGGATTTGACACTTGATGAACAATCCAAAATCAAGGCGCATATTGGCAAACGCCTCTCGCACTGGAGCATCCCGCGCGATATAGAGAGGGTGGAGAAGTTTCCGCGGACACAGGTCGGCAAGGTGGATGTCAAGGCGCTTCAACAAGCGGAAGAGGCACATTGGAGCTGAGCATATTTTCATATTTATATATCAGCATATGAGCATATTAAAAAATACACATCTGACGCAACACGGTTGCGTCTTTTTTTGACATATTTTCATATATTGAGATATGCAAATGTTTTTTGAGGATTTGAAGGGCAAGCACATACATTTTGTCGGCATAAACGGCGTGGGGGTAAATGCGCTTGCAAAATACTGTATTGACGCGGGCGCGACGGTCAGCGGAAGCGACAGAAAGTTGGGGGATTTTTGCAAATATTTTGCGGAACATGGGTGCAAAATTGTCGAAGGCAGCGACATTTCTTTGGTTGAAGGCGCAGATGCCGTTGTTTTTACGTCTGCAATAGACGACTCAAACATCGAACTTTTGCACGCAAGAGAAATTGGCGTAGCAACGTTTGAGAGGCATGAGTTTTTGAGTCTTGTTTCAAAAAACTTTGACAAAGTCGTAGGCATTGCGGGCTCGCACGGCAAGACAACCGTCACCGCTATGGTCGCACACATTTTGAAGACGGCAAACAAAAACTTTGTGGCAATGATTGGCGGGGATGCTATAAATCTTTCAAACTATGTCAACAATATGTCTGGCGGCGGAAAAAAGTTTTTTGTCACGGAGGCGTGCGAGTATCGTCGCCACATGCTTGCGCTTGACCCATCCGTCGCCGTCTTGCTGAATACTGATTGGGACCATCCGGACAGCTATCCGACGAGGGAGAGCATAGAGGAGGCTTTTGCCGAGTTTTTGAAAAAGGCAAAAACGAAAGTTTTTGCTTCTGGCAACTCGGTCACAGTTGAAAACGAAAACGAAAAGGCAACTTTTGAATATGAGGACAAACTTGGCGAGACAAGGGTGTTTTTTGACAGAGAGTACACCGGCACATTTTGCGATATGCGCGGAGAGTATCAAAAGAAAAATGCGCTCTTTGCACTTGCAACCGCCTATGCGCTTGGGGTGCAACCGCGATATGCTCTTAAAGCATTGAAAACATTTGCTGGGGTCAAACGCAGGTTTGAAAAAGCGGGCGAGATTGACGGCGTGCCCGTTGTATTTGACTTTGCGCATCATCCGACAGAGATAAAAAATCTGCTTGAAAGAGCAAAAGGATTTGGCAAAATACTTGCGGTTTTTCAGCCACACACGTATTCAAGGACAAAGGCATATATGACTGAGTTTGCAGATGTGTTTGCCATGAAATCAAACAATATCGGCACGTTGATTATTTTGCCGACTTATGCTGCCCGAGAGCAAAAAGATGAGGCAAACGACAGCGATGCATTGGCTGGGCGAATAATGTCGAAAAATGCAGAACTCAACGTTTATCTTGCAAAAGACAATATGTCAAGTGTCGAATTTGTCAAAATGCTTGCAAAGAGCTGTGACATAGTTTTGTTTGTTGGGGCTGGCGATATTTACGATTTGAAGAGTTGTTTTGATATGCAAAAATGAATATATGTGCACATCTTGATATGAGAAGAAAAGATGCGCAAATGTGCATATAAACAAGATAGAAAAGACAAAAGCATTCTCAGTTGCAGGGGTGTGCATTGGAAAACATGCGCGAAAAAGAAAACGAGAATACTTTTAGATTATGTCAAGCCCATTGAAGTCCAACACTTTGTGGATGTTGGCAGCCATGATTTTCAAGGATTCGCATTTTGAAAGCGCGTTTTCAAAATCGCCGCACTCAATTGAGCCCTTCGCTTCGGCGAGCGCGATTGAAAATGAGCGCAAATCCGGAGAGTAGGCAAACAGCTCAATATACGAGCGTTTTTTCTCCCACCACTCAATAAGTGCGTTTATTGATTCAAGTGATTTTTCATCATTGTTTTTGACTTGATCTGTTATGGCGTCAAGTTCTCCGTTGAGTTCGCCAAAGATGTCGTCAATATAGACAGCCTCCAGTATGCCGGCGACGATTATTGCCGCGAGTATTATGATTGCAACGACAACTTTTTTCATCTTTCCTCGTCCACACCCGCGTCATCGGGCAGGTCATACCTCTGTTTGTCTGCCGCCTTTTGCGGCTCAAGGTGCACAGATACGCTTGTCTCGGCCGCATCGTCGCTGTCAAGAGTCGCTGTCAAAAACTCGCCCGTGTACGGTTGCAAAAAGACGTCCTCGCCTGCAACAAGCAGCAAAAGCACGTCCTTTTCTTTGAGGTTTCTGTTGTCCAAAAACTTCATTACGCGCTCCTTTGTCACATACGGGATTTTGGCGACGTTGTCGCCGATATAGTCGCCCTCCATAATAACCGTGACGGGGAGAGCGGCGGGAGTTGTTGCGATGTTCAAGTCCTGAGGAGTGCAAGGGCGATTTTCGCTCTTGGGCATGACAGTCAAACTGCCGTTTGTTTCAAGTATGGCATATTCCACTTCGCTCGGGTTGAAATAGCCTGTGCCGCGAAGTGCCTCCATGACATCGTCAACAGTCATGTTGAGTTCTTTCATGACGGAAGGGAGTATATTGCCTTTTTCTATGAGCACGACAGGTTTGCCGTTTAAAAACTTGCGGAAGCGCACGCTCTTGGTTGCGAGTTTTGTTGTTATTATATGCACCAAAAACAGTGTGAAAACGGGGATGAGCCCATATATGATTGGGATGGATGCGTCCGCCATAGGGATGCACACAAGGTCGCTCGCGACGAGTGTTATGGCAAGCTCAAAAGGTTGTAGCTCGCCGAGTTGTCGCTTGCCCATAAGCCGCATCGCAATGAGTAGAAATGAGTATAAAATCAGGCATCTCAAAAAAAGATTCAGCATAACGTTAGTTTGCTGAAAGAGAGGGCTATTATTCAGCTTTTGCAAGTTTGCGTTTCTTTTTGCTGCGCAAAGAGGAAATCCCCGTGGGCTTTAATATGCGCAAGAAGCCCACTATGTCAACGATGTTGAAGGCACTGACGAGCAAAAACATGAAGAATAGGGTGTAAACCGAAATGACAAATATCGGGACAATATTGCCTGCCACGCTCTTCAAGAGCGTGTTTGCAAAATATCCAATTGTTGCAACGGGCAGTGTGAGCACAATGAGAGTCGCGCACTTTTTGACGTCCGCAAAACTGCCGATTTCGCGCCTGAGCAGAATGACGTTGATGATTGCGGACACCAAAAAACAAGTGCCGCTCGCAAGTGCTATCGCATAAGTGCCTATAACCTTGGTCAAGAGGAAGACAATCGGCAACATGACAACTCCGCCTGCGACCGTGCTCAAAAGTGTGTATTTCTCTTTGCCGAGCGAGTTTAGCATAGGCGTTGTGGCTTGCGCGAGCGCAATAGGGAATAGAATTGCCGAGCAGTACGACACATATCTGCCTGCCTCGGCATCTTTGAAAAGGGAAATGCCCAATTGTTCGCCGAGAGGGAGATAGAGCGCAAAGAATACCGACGCGACAAGCAGAGCAAACAAAGTGACGGTTGAGAGTTTGTTTTTGAGCTCCTCGGTTTTGCCTTGCGCACGCAATCCCGCAACGTCGGGGATAAGAACAATGGACAGAGACGCTACAAGCGTGATAGGAGCCAAAATAAGCGGCAATGCCATGCCTGCCACTCTTCCATACGCCGCAGTCGCCTGCGCAGTCGTAAGCCCCGCCTGAGTCAGCAGCTTGGGGATTATGAGAGCAATGAGCGAGACGGCGACAGAGGAGAGTATCCGCGTAGCGGATAAAGGCAGCATACTCTTCAAAAGTTCCTTAAATCCCGTGGGCTTTGCAATGCGTCCGCCGCTCACAAAAAATAGGATTGCAAGCACGACGGCACACAGCACGTCCGATATGGTCATCGCAAGCGCAATGCCGTGTGATGGGTTTATTGAGGCTATTATTCCGCCTGCAAAGACGACTGAAAGTATGAGTTTGGCAACCTCGTCAAGCAGTTCGGTTGAAGAGAAGGCGAGGAAGTTCTTTCGTCCCCAAAACCAACTGCGCAGAGTCGCGTATATCGTGGACGTGACGAGGGTGGGCAAAAGTATCAAGAATATAGGGATGCAATTTGGGTTGGAGAAGATTATATCAAGATGGTTTTTGAGCGCAAGGAACAAAACAACAAGGACTAGTGCAGTCGTGAGTCCTATTATCATGGACGCACAGGCGAGGGAGTTGCCTCGCTTTTGGTCGCCCTTTGCAATCGCCTCCGCGACTTTGCGAGAGAGCACGGTGGGCGCGCCGGCCGTCAAAGTGAAGAGCATAAAGATTACGCTCTGCGCAATATGATATGTGCCCACGATTTCCGCCCCGAGCGCACGCGACATCCATATCTTGAAGAGAAATCCTATGAGCCTTGTAAGCAGTGAAAACCCCGTGACGATAGAAAATGACTTTGCCGTTTTGTTCATACGAAATAGTATGAACATAGTGTCTTGCATATTCTAAGTTGCGCGCGAGAGGAATATAGGACAAAAAAAATCGCACGGTCTTGCCGTGCGACTTTTAGTTTTGTTTTGCATTATTCTTTGCTGTCGTCATATCTTGAACGCTTCTTTGCAATCGCTTCTTTTGTAGTTGCGGACGGAGCTTTCTTGAATGGCTTGCTGAACTTCTTGACCAAATAGACTATGACAACGATGATGATGAGTGCGCCGAGAATAATTGTCGGAATCATCCACCAGAGATATTCAAGGTTGAACTTCTTTTCAGGTTCGGTGCTCTTTTCTTCTTCGTCATCATCTCCTGTGTCTTCCTTTTTAGGTTCTTCAATTTCGCGGAGAAGGACTGTGTCGGAAGCAACTGCTGCATTGTATGCGGCTTCGTCAATCTTTTCAAATGTCACGTCATCAAAGAACGCATAACCGGAGGTGAGCCCTGTTGTCACGTCGTCCACTGTCTTGACAGAGCCGAGTGAAAGTCTAAGCGACACGCTGGACACGCTTGAAGATGCTGTCTTGACATAGAAGGTGTATACTGTCCAATCGTTTTGTGCTTGTGATTTGAAGATGAATGGTTCATCCTCTTTGTCAGCTGTGCCGAGATAGAGCTCAATGTTTGCACCGATTGTATCGTCATCCACCACGTTGCCGTTGTCGTCAAGTTTTGCCTTCAAGTTGTATGTGCGTGCATACACTACTACTTTGTAGTAGCTTGATGCAGACATCGTGATTGAAGAGCTCGTGTAGGTGTATGCGGATGCGGATGTGTTGTTGATGACAAGCAAGTTTTTGCCGCTGTTTGCGGAGAGTACGCTCACCGGGAGCCAATTGGCTTGTTTGAGTTCAACAACTTTGTTGTTTTTGAGTTCTGTGATTTCTTCATCCGTCTTGCCTTCGATTTCCTCATCAGAGAGTGTCACGTCGTCAACGGTATAATTCTTGCCGACGATGCCAACATAGTCTGTGCCGCCAACGGACTTAACTTCAAAGAAGTTGGAGTCCGCATAGATGACGCCCGATACTGTGTTGGAAGAAGATTGATCTGTGCCGGCTGAACCGCTCCAGTTGTTTGGAGAAGTGAGGGAGGCTCTTGATTCAACAGTGCTGGACAATGAGTCAAAGCTGTCTGTCAAGAAGGAAATCTTCTTGTTTTGTGCATCTTCAACTTGCTCGTCAAACTTGTCATCACTGATTGACTTTTGAACAACGTTGTCAAAGAATACTGCGCCCAATGATTTTGCATCATCTTCAGAGACGCCGTCAACATAGGTTGTGTCATAGCCGAGCCACAAGTTGAGGCTGAGTGAAACGCTGGAGAAACCAACCTTCACATAATATGTGTAGGTTGTCCAATCTTCAGAAGGATTCTCAACAAGGAAGAGTGAAGAGTTGTCATTGCCGAGTGAGGTTGCTGTCGTGCCTGTCAAGAACACGCTTGCCTTGCTTGCGCCAATGCCTTTGACTTGTACGCTGATTGCATAGGAGCTGTTGGCAGAGAGTGAGAACTTGGCTGATGCATAACCCGCTGCATAAGGTGTGCCGTTGTCTGTGCTTGCGAGCGCAAGTACGTACGGACCATTGATAGTCTTCAAGTTTGCAGAAGACTTATATTCCGCACTTGTTTCATCGCCATAGAAGGAGTTGAACTTGGCAGCTGCAATGTTGGTGAACACCTCGTCTGTTTGATGGCTGTGGTCAAACTTCAAAACGTCTTCCGGATGAGCAGAGTCTTTTGCAAGAGCAAACACACCTGCAACGAGTTTGGACTCGTCGGAGTTTGGTTTGAGTGTTGAGTCGTTGATTGTCCAGCTCTTTGGTTGAGCAAGGACATCTTGTCCTTCAAGTGGCAACGTTGGGTCAAGCTTGTCGTCGTCAAGGTCATATTCGTCAAAGTTTGCATTTGTGAACGTATATGTTGTTGAGGACGTTCTGTCAACAGAGTTGACATAGCTGCCCGTTGTTGCGGATGTGAAAATTGAATATGAGATTGCGACAAGGCTCAAATTGGAGATGTATGCCGCACCGCTTGTGAGGGTGGATGCTTCAAAACGCTCGCCTGTGCCAAGTGCAAACTTGACGTGCATCTCTTCATCTTCATCAAAGCTTCCGCGGATGAGGAAGGTGAGTTCGCACCAATCGTTTGTATAGTCACTGAAATCTTTTGTGTTGATCTTTGAGAAGCTTGAAATCGTGTTGTCTTCGTCGTCAACGAGATAGACATATACGCCCGATGTTGACTTGACGTCAACTGTCTTCACCCAGAGGCTCAAACGATAGAAGCGGTTTGCTTCAATTGTAAACGGAGCAGAGTTGATGGCATAAGCTGCGTTCTTTGAAGAATAGATCATGTATGCCGTCTCTGTTTCAATTGCATATGGCTTGTCAGGATAGTCGCCTTGACCGCCTGTTGCAGAGAAGTTTGCCTCACTATCAATTTGGACAAGACCGTCTGTGATGACGCCGCCTGCAATGATAGGAGCAGAAGCGGTTGCTTCATAAGCTGTTGTCCAACCTGTTGGGATGCCATGTTGAGTCGTGCCGTTTTCTGCATAGCTTGCGCCCGCTGTGGAGTGGCCGATTGCAAGGTCGTTGCCCGTGCCTGCAAACAAGTTTGGAGTTGTGAGGTCAACGACGATGCCGACATAGTCGCTCATGCCGCCTTGTGCACAGTCAAGTGTCCAAGATGCAGCATCGTTTTGGATGGTTGCGCTTGCAGCAGGAGCGGCATCAATCTCTTTGAGATTGAGTTCGTCAACAAACACCCAGCCGTTTGCAAATGTTCCGTTGGCTCTGTATGTTGTGAGTTCAGAGGAACTTGATGTGCTGGAATAGCTCTTATACTTGACTTCGTTGTTGCTGCTTGTACCGTCTGTGCCGAGCCAAACCGTCATGTAGTAGTTGTAATCTTTGTACTCGTTGCCGACGATATAGAAGGAATATGTCTTCCAACCGCCTGTGGTTGCGCCGTCAATTGCCGCACCGCTGACATAGCTGTTGTCTGCAACATCAATTGGGGTTGCGCCAATGAATACGTCGCTGGAAACTTGGGTGGAGATACCTTTGATTGTGATATCCTTTCCATCTGAGCCGCTGAGCACAAGTGAAACGCCTGCGCCGTGTACGTCGTAGGTGTAAACGTCAATGGAGAGCTCATAAATCTTGTTCTTCTCAATCGTGATTTGCTTGGAGGATTTGACTCCGCCCGCAGTCATGAGTTGTTGAGAGAGCATAAACACGTTCTTGCCGACTCTTTGCGTCGGGAAGTTGACGATGTCTGCCTTGATGTTGTCAAGACGGTCTGCCGGTTTGTATGATTCGCTTGGCGTATCTGCGTCGCGCTTCAAATAGTAGTTCAAAGAATATTTACCAAAGTTGTCCGCAAAATCGTCAAGGTTGATGATTGCGTTGTAGCTGAGTGAAGTCGGTGCAGCATCTTCGTCAGAGCTGTTGCCTGTGACATATGCCCAGTTGGATGGCGCGGATGAGGATGAGAGGGTGGTTGTGCCATATTCAAAGCGTCCGTTTGGAACCTTGTAGGTTGTCGTCTTGACGAGCGGATTGCTTGCAAGCTCATCGGCAACTGCTTCTGCAAAGATTTCCTCTGCGGTCTTTGTGTCTGTTGATTCAACTTCAACAAGGTTGACGTTGTCAAAGAAGGCATAACCTGTTGTCAAGCCGCTTTGATATGTGCTTGTATATTTGCCGAGACCGAGCATAAGGGTCAAGGTGTTGGAACCGTTTGCAGAACCTTCAATGTAGATTTCATAGGTCTTCCAAACATCGTCTGTCTTTATGCCGTCAATGTCAACATAAGTTGATGAAGCAAGATAGATTCTTGCGCCAGGATTGCTGCCTTCGCTGTCGTCGCCTGCGATATTGTGCGTGAGCACGTCAACCGTAAGTTTGTAGACCTTGTGTGCTTGTATTGTGAAGGAGGCGGATGTATAACCATAGGCTGTCGGGCCATAGGTTGCATCTGAGTCGCCGAGATCTGTGTCGGACGTCGGCATGTAGATCATGAGCGCGTGCTTGATTTCGTCATCGTCGCCGTATCTGTCGCCTGCAAGAAGCAATGTTCTCAAAGCGCCGTCTTCATCTTGCCACTTTGAAGCATTTGCGCTGTAGAGTGATGACTCAACGCTGATTGCGCCTGCAATAACACTTGAAGGGTAGGAGCTTGAAGAATAGGATTTTGCTCCTGTCCAGTTGGTGATTGTGCGCGGATAAGCGGACGTTGATGTGCTGACCACTTTGAAGTCGCTGTTCTTGATGAGCAGACCTTCGGTTTCCTCAATCGTTTCGGTCTCGCTGGATGATGAGTCGCCCGCCGGAGTCTCTTCGTTTTGCTTGTTGCAAGCAATAAAGAGCACGGATGAAAGGACGAGAATCGCCATCATCAAAATTGCTAGTACTACTAATTTTTTCTTGTTCATATCAAACCTGTATGAGATTTATTTTGCTGTTTAAGTTTTGATTTTTCCCGCTCTTTAGCGCATATATACGCGCTCCCGTGCAGGATTAAAAATCAATATGCTTTGTCATTTTAATACAAAAACATAATTTTGGCAACAAAAAGACCACAAAAAATTAATAGTTTGCAAGAAAAAATCAAAACTAAACTTGGAAAGCCTCAAAAGGCAGGTGCGAAATGAGGCAAAAAGGAGAGAGTTTTGGCAAAGGCGTACAGCGCAAAATGGGAACAGGCTGTTCAAATCAAGCCCAAGACAATCAAAGAGTTTGAAGAGGACAAAAGCACAAGAAAGTTTGAGGTGGAAGGCAAAAAGAGCAAGGCAAAACAACTCGTTCTGTTTGCATTTTTTGGCATCTTGATCGGGGGTATAAATGGGCTGTTTGGAGCGGGCGGCGGCATGCTTGCTGTGCCTGTTTTGAGCTTTGTCGGCAAGCTTGACGACAGGCGTGCGCATGCAACGGCAATCCTTGTCATGCTGCCGCTTTGTCTTGCAAGCACGGTTGTCTATATGCTGTCAAACACAGTGGATTTTGCCGTGCTCATACCCACTGCAATAGGTGTGTTTGTGGGCGGAATAGTGGGCGCAAAACTGCTTGGTTTGCTCAATGAAAACCTGCTGTTTTTTGTGTTTTATTCGCTTATGCTTATTGCGGGGCTCAAAATGTTGTATTGACAATATCAAATGTTTACAATGCGAAAACAGTACAATAAACATCTGTTTATGCAAAATGTGGTGTAAAAATGAAAACGGTATTTTTGATTTTGGCAGGACTTTTAGGCGGCATAATTGCGGGACTTGGAATGGGCGGTGGCACGCTCACAATTCCTCTGCTTGTTGTAGGGCTTGGAGTGGGGCAGTTGACGGCGCAGGCTGTCAACCTTATTGCGTTTTTGCCAACGGGCAGTGCCGCACTTTTTATACACACAAAGAAGGGGCTTGTTGACTTCAAACACATACTGTTTCTCATCTTGCCCGCAATGGCGGTGTGCATAGGCACTTCGTTTTTTGCAACACAGACGGATGGGGAGCTTTTGAAAAAGATTTACGGTGGGTTTTTGGTGATGGTTGCAATCGGTTCATTTTTTGCGAAAACGATACAAATCCGCAAAATTGGGTATTTACATTAGAGTTTTTTTATATTATAATAATCTAAAGATATCTTTCGTGCGCACTTGCGTACGAGAAATTATTTTTTGGAAGGCAGTAATTTTATGGCATTAAAAACTTTCCGCCACGGCGTGCACCCGTCGGCGAACAAGTTCACAAAGGACGTCCCCCTTGAGGATTTTCCTGTTCCCGACAAGGTTTACATCTCGCTATCGCAACATATCGGTGCGCCTGCAAAACCTGTCGTAAACGTAGGCGACTATGTTTATGAAGGGCAAATGGTCGGTGAAGCAGGCGGATTTGTTTCCGCACCTGTCTTTTCGTCTGTTTCGGGAATGGTGAAAAGTATCGTCAAGTTGCCGACGGCTATCGGGCAAATGGTTGACCATATTGAAATTGAAAACGATTTCAAATATGATAAAGTCAGTTTGCCAAAACTTGTCAACCCCTCAAAAGAGGAGATTTTGCAACGCGTAAAAGACGCAGGCATTGTGGGTATGGGCGGCGCAACCTTCCCGACTCACGTCAAACTTGCACCAAAAGACCCGGTTGATGTGCTTATCATCAACGGCGCAGAGTGTGAACCGTACATAACTTGCGACTATCGTCTCTTCTTGGAGCATGCAAACGAAGTGGTTGAGGGCACAAAGCTCTTGATGAAGGCGCTCGGCGTTGACAAAGCGTATATCGGCATTGAAAACAACAAGCCCGAGGCAATCAAGGTTATGCGCGAAGCGGCAAACGGCGGAGTGGAAATTGTCCCGCTCAAAGTCAAATATCCGCAGGGAGCAGAAAAGCAGATTATCTATGCAATCACCAAGCGCGTCGTTCCGGCAGGCGGACTTCCGGCACAGGTTGGATGCGTCGTGTCAAATACGCATACTGCGTATTCGGTCGCAAAGGCTGTGTTTGACGGCGAGCCTCTCTACAAGCGCGCAATGACGGTGTCCGGCGACGGCGTTGAAAAGACGGGCAACTTCTGGGTAAGAGGGGGCATCCCGTTCTCATTCATTTATGAGACATTGCGCGGTGAAGTGCCTGAGTGTATGAGCAACAAGGTCATAAACGGCGGTCCTATGATGGGATTCGCGCAGGCGGATTTGCGTCCGGTGACTGCAAAGGGCACGTCAAGTCTGTTGTTCCTCTCGCACAAGATGTTCAGCGAGTTTGAACCAACGCAGTGCATCAATTGCGGCAGATGCATAAATCATTGTCCGATGAACCTCGTCCCTCGCGATATGGAGAGGGCGGTCATCAAAGAGGACTTTGCAAGAGCGGAAAAACTCGGCGTTATGAACTGCATAGAGTGCGGCTCTTGTGCGTTCATTTGCCCTGCAAAGCGTCCTCTCGTGCAGGCAATTCGCCTTGCAAAGAAAGAAATAAGGTCAAAGGGGAGGAAGTGATATGGCAAAATACATAGTTTCTTCATCTCCACATATTACGTCAAAGACGACGACGCAGAAGATTATGCTCGATGTTATCATCGCGCTCATCCCTGCAACAATCGCCTCGTTTTTGATTTATGGATTGTATCCAATCTTCATCATGATTTTGAGCGTTGGATGCGCCGTGACCGCAGAGTGGCTCTTCAATCTCGTGACAAAACGTCAACAGAGCGTGAGAGATTTGTCCGCAATCGTCACGGGTATGATTCTTGCACTCAACCTTCCGCCGGTTGTGCCTTTCTATGTGCCTATGGTGGGCAGCTTCTTTGCGATTATCATCGTCAAGATGTTGTTTGGCGGCATAGGCAGAAACTTCGCCAACCCTGCGATTACGGCACGTATTTTCCTCGTGCTCTGCTGGGCGGGCGTGATGACAAGATTTGTCAATCCGATTGACCTTTCAAACGGCATGAACCTGTTCTCGTATTTTGAGAACGTCGTCAATATCAATCTTCCGGATGCAATCACAAGCGCAACTCCGCTTGCAGGTGTCAAAGAGGCTATTGAAGCAGGTGGCAATCCTGCCGCTGGGCTCAGCGCTCTTGATATGTTCTTGGGACGCATAGGCGGAAGCGCGGGCGAGGTCAGCACTCTTGCAATTCTCATCGGTGCTCTTTATCTATTGATAAAGAGAGTTATTGATTGGAAGATCCCTGTCATCTATATCGGCTCCGTTGTCGTGTTCACAGCAATCTTCTTTGCAAACAGCGAATACGTTGGCGAATACGTCTGGACATACCTTCTCGGCGGCGGTCTTATGTTTGGCGCTTTCTTTATGGCGACAGACTATGCGACTTCGCCAAAAGCTCCGCTTGCTGTGTGCATCTATGGCATAGGCTTGGGCTTCTTGACGGTTATATTCAGGAAGTTTGGTTCTATGAGCGAGGGCGTGTCGTTTGCAATACTCCTTATGAATATTGTGACTCCGCTCCTTGAAAAGATTACTCCGCGCATCTTCGGCATGAAGAGCAAGTGGGAAACAAACGGCAAGAAGATTGGCGAGTGGTTCAAAAAAGTCTTCTCAAAGAAGCAAAAATCTGAAGAAAAGGAGGCGCAAAATGGCTGAAGAACAAGTCTCCTTGACCAATGAAGAAAATATCAATGAACAAAGTGTCGTTGAAGAACCAAAGAAAAAGCCCAAAAAGGTGAAACCTTTGAACGACATTTTGAAGTGTGCGCTCGTGCTCGTGCTCATTGCCGCCGTCGCAGGCGTGCTTCTCGGCGCAATCAACTATGTGACATACGTTGACCCCGAAAAGACAATAAAGGACAAGGTCGGCAAATTGTATGGCGTCCCAGCGGACGATATAACAAACGTCACGGCAGAGTATAGTTCGCTTGAACTTGACAAGAGCAAAGTCAATGCCGTTTACAAAGTAAACGACAGCGTGACGGCGTTCTATGTGACGGCAAGTGGCGCGTACAAAGGCACGGTTGAGTTTGTCGTCTGCGTGAAGGATGGCAAAGTGGACAACATATATGTCTATTCCAACAGCGAAACCGCCTCTATCGGCGGCAAGGTTTTGAGTCAAAAGAACCTTGACAAATATATAGGCACTGCGCTCGCGAGCGTGGATACGTCAAGCGCAGCGGGCGGCGCGGATGCAAAAGAGGCGGAGGTTTATATCTCCGGCGCAACCAAGACGACCAAGGCGGTTGTCAATGCAATTCGCGTCACGGCAAAAGCCTATGCAAGCAGGGGAGGTGAGAACGCATGAAAGGTCAATTTTTGAGCAACAAACTCGGCATTGTCAAAAACGGCATACTCACATCAAACCCAACGTTTAGATTGGTGCTTGGCATGTGTCCGACGCTTGCAGTCACAACGTCCGCGTTCAACGGTCTCGGCATGGGACTTGCGGCGACGGTCGTGCTCATCTGCTCCAATGCGCTTGTATCTTTGCTTCGCAAAGTCATTCCGGACAAGGTGAGAATCCCGGCATACGTGCTCATCATTGCAACGTTTGTCACCTTGCTTGAAATGCTCCTCAAAAAGTTCATCCCGACGCTGTACAGCGCACTGGGCATATACTTGCCGCTCATAGTCGTCAACTGTATCATCCTCGCACGCGCAGAAGCGTTTGCGTCAATGAACAAGGTCGGCGACAGCATCTTGGACGGCTTGGGCATGGGGCTCGGCTTTACGCTCGCACTCGTTGTCATGGGCTTCATAAGAGAGTTCCTTGGAGCAGGTACAATCTTTGCGGGCTCGCTTGGGGATATTGAGTTTGGCATCACTCAGGATGCTTTCCCAAACTACAAGCTTCCGGACTATTCACTCAGTATCTTTGTGTTGCCGGCAGGTGGCTTCTTGACACTCGGTATTCTTATGGCAATAGTCAACTATATCAGCGACAAGAACAAAGAAAAGAAAGACAAGGAGCACGAAGCAAAACTCCATCGTGCCCTTGAAGTTGCACAAGCGGTTGAAAACGCAAATACTCAAAAGGAGGAAGAATAATGGCATACTTTTTGTTGATTATCGGAGCAGTGTTTGTCAATAACTTCGTCCTTTGCCAATTTCTTGGCATCTGTCCGTTCCTCGGCGTGTCCAAAAAGACGGACACGGCACTCGGCATGGGGCTTGCGGTTATCTTCGTTATGGGCGTGGCAAGCATATTCACTTGGCTCATCCAACTTGCGCTTGTCAGATTCCATATTGAATATTTGCAAACAATAGCGTTCATCCTCGTCATTGCGGCGCTCGTTCAAATCATTGAAATGGTTTTGAAGCGCTTTATGCCGTCGCTTTATTCGGCACTCGGCGTATATTTGCCGCTCATCACAACCAACTGCGCTGTGCTTGGTGTTGCAATCCTCAACATAAGCGAGTTTGGTATTGCGGGAGCGGGAAGCTTGCTTCAATCCTTCTTAAACGGCGTGTTCAGTGGNNGTAGGATTTACAGTCTCCATTCTCCTTCTTGCAGGCATACGTGAACGTATGGATTTGGAACTTGTTCCAAAACCTTTCAGGGGCTTCCCGATTACGCTCATCACTGCAAGCATTATGAGCATGGCATTCGTCGCCTTTGGCGGACTTTTGGGCTGAGGAGGGAATTATGGTTTTGCTTTGTGAAACATCAGTTGATCCAATAACAATCCTCGCCTCCACGG
>DBVQ01000060.1:0-746 GCA_002308155.1 Christensenella sp. UBA1260 | reverse complement strand
CTCTTGGTGCTCGCACTTGTGTTTGGCATAGTGCTTGCGTTCTGTGGCAAAAAGCTCGCTGTCAAAGAGGATGAAAGAATAGGGCAAGTCCGCTCCAAACTCTCGGGCGCAAACTGCGGCGGNNCGGCTGCGGCTATGCAGGTTGCGACGCCTTTGCAAAAGCGGTGGTTGAGGGCAAGGCTGACGTCAGCCTTTGCAATGCAACTTCTGCCGAAAACAAGAAGGCTATCGGCGAGATTATGGGCGTTGCCGTCAACACGGAAGCGACGAGAATAGTTGTCGCCTGCAACGGCGGAAACAACGCCACGGACAAGTATGAGTATATGGGCTACGGCGATTGCCGCAGTATGGAACTGCTTGCGGGCGGAAGAAAGCAATGCGCGTGGGGGTGCCTNNGGCATGGGCTCATGCACGGACGCCTGCCCGACGCACGCAATAGAAGTCGGCATGGACGGCTTTGCCGTCGTGGACAAGGACAAGTGTATCACTTGCGGCAAGTGCCTAATCGCATGTCCGAAACACCTGACCAAGCGCATACCTGCGGACGCAAAGGTGTATGTGGCGTGCTCAAACTGCCTGCGTGGCGGCAAGGACGTCAGAGCAATCTGCAAAGTGGGATGCTTGGGCTGCGGCCTCTGTGCAAAGAACTGCCCGGCAGGTGCAATTGAGATGGTGAACAACCTTCCGGTCATTGATTACTCAAAGTGCATAGGCTGTGGACTCTGTGCAGACAAGTGCCCTGCAAA
>DBVQ01000071.1:12318-12714 GCA_002308155.1 Christensenella sp. UBA1260 | reverse complement strand
CGGGCTTTTTCGCGCTCTTCATCAAACCTGAGCAGTTTAATCCGCCTTGTGATTATTTAATCGCGAGGTTTTGCACAACTATAATATAATAAAAGCGCTCTGAGAAGAGCGCTTTTTGTTTGTGCCGTTAATTTAGCGCGCATTCAATAATTCCAATCTATAGGTTTTGCCCCTTTCTGCCTCTGAAAAATACAGCTTTTCATTTTTGAATTTTTCGTCTACAGTCATTTGATTGGTGATGACCGTCCCACTTTCTATAACATATCCTTCCTTGTCATATAGTTTATATCCAATACGACAATAATCATTATGGTTTTCGCCTTCTTTGTCGTAAGTTTTTTCACCCGTGAAATATATATAGAAGGATCCGTATCCGTTGAAACCGCATGTTATATC
>DBVQ01000071.1:5403-12312 GCA_002308155.1 Christensenella sp. UBA1260 | reverse complement strand
GTGCAAGATGATGTTAGAACTCCGGAATAATTATAATAACTTATTGTTTGAGGCAATTCCGGGAGTTCAATGGTTACAGGCAACAGAGGCAAACTTGACCTAATACTCAATGATGTTTCTTCAAATGAAAAGTAATCTTCATTGTATATCGTGAAATATATTTTCCCATCGTCATTTAGTCCTTGTGTGATTTCATCATCATTAATATAGATTGTTGCCAACAAATGGCGCTTATCAGTTTTAGTCCACATATCAAAATCACTCATTTTGACTATTTTTACAGCAGAATACACAATTTCGCTATCGTCATTTACAATTTTAATTTCAACAGCGGCGGGTGCGGCTATCTCATCATAATTTGAATCATAAAAAGTGAAGTGCAAGACAAATCTTGAGTTGGCACTGTCGTGTTCGATACTTCTTTCTGCAAGGCGACGCACTTTTAGTGATGCTTGTTGTTGAGTTTCATTCATATCAAATGAAATATGGCATAGCTCTCCGCAACGTTCACATATGTAATTTTCGTTAGGCTCATGACCAAGCTTGTCAATTTGTTCTGTTTTGGTTTCACCACAGTCGTAGCATGTATAGGTTTTGACTCCGTCAGTAGTACAAGTCGGTTCTTGAGTGATTTGCCCTTCATCAAAACTATGCGGCAATTTTGAAATACTTTCTGTTTTTGTGTATCCACACTCAGAACAAGTATAAAGTTTTGAGCCAGCCGCCGAACAAGTTGGGTTAACCGTGACAACACCAGCATCAAAATTATGCGCTAGTTTTGCGATGGTTTCAGTTTTTGTTTGTCTGCAAACGGTACAGGTATATTGTTTTGTCCCGGTTGCTTGGCATGTTGCTTCATGCAAAATAGTTTCGTTTCCCCAAACATGGCCAGTTGCAGGGATTATTTCGGTTTCTTTTTCTCCGCATTCACAAGTGCGTTCTTTTAATCCTGTTTCTGTGCAAGTGGCTTCTTTTGTGATTGTCCATTCGCCAAAAACATGCTCGTGTTTTTCTATGTCACATGCACATAATGCAAGTGTACAAATTAACAGAATAAATAGCAAAAGAATAATATTAACTTGTTTTTTCATAATAACCTCAAAAACAATATTATAGATAGCATAATGCTATCAATTAGATTAATTATATAGCGGTTGGCTATAATTGTCAATAGTGGGTGGCAATATGGAAGCGTTTAGAAAAAACTTGATTGAACTGAGAAAACTCAACCATTTGACGCAAAGGCAGATGGCTGAACGCTTGGGTATTGCGCAACCGTCCTACATTCGCTACGAAAACGGAAAAGCTGAGCCCACACTTGAGAATCTTGTAAAAATTGCAGACATATTTGACGTCTCAATAGATTCGCTTTGCGGAAGAAAAGAATATTAAAACGCTGACAAACTTGTCAGCGTTTTTGTTTGTAAACAAAGATATATAATTAAGCAAAAACTTTCCGATTTTGATTTGGTCCATATTCTGCCTCCTTGCTTAGAATGTAGCAGAAATCATGCGCTTTGTACACGAACCAGTGGTTGAGTTCAAAAAAACCGCTCTATGAGCGGTTTTAATTTTTTATAATGCCAATGAATCAACCTCGTTTACCAGCTTTGTCAACTCTTTTTTGTAGAACACGATGCTCGCAGAGTGATCCTCGCCATTGTGAAGAGTGCGGCGGACAGCACGTTGCAAAAGTCTGATATAGCCGATGACCTTTGCTTTTTTGGCGATTGCTTCAAGTTTTTTCTCGTCTGTTGTGCCAAAGTATTTGACGAGCGTCTTGTGCCATACTTCAAATGATGTGTCTGCCGTGATGCCCAAAAACTCGCCTGCGTGTTGAAGGTCTTGTGCGTGGAAGCCTATGTATGCATTGAACACAGAACCAAACTCAAACACAGGGTTGCCGACGCAGAGTGTGTCCATATCAATGAGAAGTGCTTCGTCGTTTTGAATCATGACGTTTTTCAAGTGATAGTCGCCGTGAATCACGTTGTTGCACTTTGGCACTGCTTGAACAAGTGCCTCGAGTTTGTTGCCGCTGTCTTCGTCAAGATATGTCTTTGCAATGCCTACCCAGCTGAGAGCGAGCTCTTTCATGTCAGGCATATCGCCGTCCTTGACGACAGTTGAGTGGATTTTTTTTAGCAAATCAACATAGAGGTCAATGTAGTGATCAATGTGTTCTGGGTCGTTTGCGATACAAGCGGCAAGGGATTTTGCGTTCAAAAGCTCAAACACCGTGCCGTAGCAGTTGCCGATTTGAGCGATATCATAGGATATTGCAGTGTTGATGCCAAGCACAAACGCCTTTTTGGCAAGGTCGCGCTCACGGCGGATTTCGTCCAAGCTGTCCGGGTTGGTGTAAACTTTGACGATTGTCTCCTTGTCAATGCGATACACTTTGCCGTTTGCACCTTCGCCGATAACTTCGCATCCGTCCACGGAAATTTCACGATAAGCCTTTTCAATCGGCATCATCTCAGTGAAGCCCGTCATGTCAAAGATTTCATAGACGTCGCTTGTGACGTTGATGAGTTTGAGTGTCGGGTTTGCCTTTCTCAAGCGAAGCACGATTCTGAGCCCTGCAGATGAAATGTACTCGAGTTTTTTGAGGTCAAGCACGACGTTTGCATGATCAGAGCTACCCACGATTTCGTTGATTTCGCTTGCAACATTTTCTGCGTTGTTGGAGTCGATTCTTCCTTCCAAATAGATTGTTAAGGTGTTGCCATGTTGGTTGTAGTTCATTGTTTATCTCCTTCAAACACGAGGTTTATAAGTCTTTCGCATTCTTTATAGGCAAACGTGTCGCCCAAATCGTCTTTCAAAATGTCAAGAATGGTGCGGTAGTACCATTCATGTTCGCTCTTGCGCTTTTCGTGGAAGGCGTCAAATATGCCGTCGCCGATTTTCATATACTTTTCCGCCATAGCGCGAATGTTTGAGAGTTTGTCCGCCAGCCACAAAATCTTGACTTCAATCGGCGATTCTCTGAGCACCTGCAAAGATTCTTCCTTTCTGCGCTTCCAAGTGGATGCGGCGGGGAGATCTCTGTATTTGTTTTCGGTTTCTCCTTTCACGATTGAGAGCACGCGTGCGCCGAACATATTTTCAACGTCCTCTTCGGTTGCAGGGGTGTCTTCAATCACGTCGTGGAGCAGGGCGGCAATCATGATGTCTTCGTCGTCTGTTATTGTCCCTACAATAACCGCCACTTCCAACGGGTGGAGAATATAGGGCAGAAGTGTGAGTTTTCTCTTTTGCCCTGCGTGCATTTTTGTTGCAAAACCAACCGCTTCTTCAAGTCTTGTCACAGCTTTTTCTCCAATGTTAATATGTTTTGATCGTTTTTGCGCTCATAGTTTATGTTGTCAACGAGCTTCTTTGTGATAAACACGCCAAGCCCGCCTTCCTTGCGTTCATTGAGGTCCAAAGACACGTCCGGATCATTTCTTTCAAGCGGATTATAAGCAACGCCCTTGTCCTTGAAAGTGATCTTCAAGATGTTGTCTTTTATGGATGTAATCACATTGACATCGCCTTTGCCGTCAGGATAGGCGTAATTGACGATGTTGGCAAATATCTCTTCAATTGCAAGGAGGAGTTGGTTGATGGCCTTCTTTGAGACTTCTTTGTCTTGCAAGAAACTCGTCACAAACGTGTTGACCTTTGGCAAGTTTTCCATCTCTGCTTTGAAGGAGATTCTGCGCGACGTCTGTTCGCCCGTGCCCAAATACTCCACGCAGAGCATTGTTGTATCGTCAAATCTTGGGGCATCGCCCATGAACTTTTCAACAACGTCGTTGATGCTGTCAAGAATCTCCTTTGGAGATTTGTCAGCGTTGTCGTTGAGCACTTGCAATGTTCTTGGAAGTGTGAGCATTGTGCCGTATGGGTCAGTTGCTTCCGGTACGCCGTCAGTAAACAGGAAGAGTTTGTCGCCCTTTGAGAGGTCAATCTCAAAGTCGGTGTATTTTGCGTCTTCCATTGCGCCGATGACAAGGCCGCGTTTTGACTTGACAAACTCAAACTTGCCGTTTCTTGACACGGCAGGGTTGTCGTGGCCTGCGTTGGCGGCTGTGAGTTTGCCCGTTGAGATTTCAAGTATGCCGAGCCACACGGTGACAAACATCTCTGCCTCGTTGTGTTGACAGATGCGCTTGTTGACCATTTCCAAAATATTTGCAGGAGAGCCGCCCGACAATGCGCGCTCGTTTATGAGGATTTTTGTGACCATCATAAAGAGTGATGCAGGGATGCCCTTGCCACTTACGTCTGCGATGACGAGAGCAAGGTGGTCGTCGTCAATGAGGAAGAAGTCATAAAAATCTCCGCCGACTTGTTTTGCCGGACGCATAGATGCATAAAGGTCAAACTCGCGTCTGTTTGGAAAAGCAGGGAAGTTGGACGGCAAAGAAGCCGCTTGGATTTGTTGAGCAATCTGCAACTCGGATACTATTCTTTGCTTGTCCGAAGCCGCCTGTGAGATTGTGTCCATATATTGGAGCGTGGCGTATTCCATCTCGCCGATAGCCTGCGACAAACTGGAGATTTCTTCAATTCGGCTTATGCTGTCGTCAAGAGGCGTTTCGGGCTCGCTGTTTTCGGCGGCGAAACGTTGCGCCTCTGCCATAATCGTGCGGATTGGCGTGATAAACTGTTTTCTGACAAGAAGGATGTAGGCAAACACGGACACGACCGAAAGAATGAGGGTCGTCATCGCAATGAGGACCGTATATGAGATGCCCCACTGATTGAGCAACGTCATCGTCTGTTGTACGACGATAATGCCAACGACTTCCTTGTTTGCGCCCTCGCCTTTGTAGATAGGAACGAGAGAGTTGATATACGGAGTTGCGCCGTTGGAAGGTTTTTTGACAGCGACGGTGGCTCTTTCAAGCCCATTCGTCATAATATCTTTGTAGATTTTGTTGTATTCGCTGTCTGCAGGGTGTTTTTGCGATTCGCCGTTTTCACCCAAAACCCACTCGTTGTATGGGAGATAAGTGGCGTTGACGCAGTCAACGACTGAGCAATAATACGAGTAATCATCTGAAATTGGGATGACGATATAGAGGATTGCAACTTCTTGGTTTTCGCAGAACGCTTGAAGATTTGCCTTTATGCTGCGATATTTGTCCCTTCTGTATTCAGGTGCGTCGTTTGGCAAATAGTTTTCAACGGCAGCGACGTATTGTTTCCAAATATTCTTGTCTTTTTTGAGGGCGTCGCCGTATTGGGCATAGTATTCATTGTAGATCTCTTTGCCGTGCTCGTCATAGATTGCTTTGCCTGCAGCAAAATAATATTCAACGTCTTCGCCGGAAATAAATTGGCGTGTGCTTACGGCTGTCGTGTAGGCGGCGTCATTGTAGCGCTCGGTCAAAGTCTCGTTAAACTTGGTATAGCCGATTGCCGCCACGATTATACCAAAGACAATAAGCAACAAAGTTGTTGCGATGACGATATTCAAAGTAAGACTGTTTTTAAAAACTCGTTTTTTTGCCATAGTGCACGCTTCTTGAAATTGATAGTTCCATTATATAGGCGTGCGGGCGCAAAGTCAAAGAAAAATAAAAAAATTTGCACACAAAGTGCAAATTTGTCTGCGATTTTTGGTTTACGCTCATTTGTCAAACAACTTTTTGGTCTTTTTCTTTATGGCGTAAATTGTGTTGTCAACTTTCTTTTTTTCAATATCCAGCTTTTGCGAAATCTCTTGATAGGAGAGTCCGTCAAGATAGAACCTGAGCACTTCAAACTCTGCTTCCGAGAGGGTGGAGCGGATTGCGTCAAACAAGAGAGAGGCGTTTTCCTTGTCAATATAGTCCTTTTCCGGGTCAATAGGGGACGGGATTTTGTCCACGAGCGGCTCGTCGCCGATTGATACGGTGGAGATGGGGGACTTTTTGCGGAGCTCGTCAATTATTGCATTGCGTATGCAGCGCGACGCGTACGTCTTGAAGGTTGCGCTTGAATCCTCGCGGTAGGAACTGATTGCCCTGAGAAGCCCAATATTGCCCACTTGAAACAAATCATCATAGTCAAGGTCAAGATTGACGATCTCAATTGAGCGCGCAATAGTGCGGACGAGCTTGCCATATTCAAGCAAAATCTCGTCTCTCGCCGCCTCGTCTCCGGCTTTGGCAAGTTTTATTAAGTTTAATTCTTCTTCGGCAATCATATTTTGTTTGGTTATATTTTTATTTTTCCATATCAAAAATATAAAAATCAAAAACCGTGTGAGGGAGATGGATGACGCGGAAGATGTGCACAAGAGCCACCCAGTGTACAAAGCGTACACGGTGTGCAAGTGCACGCAAATCTGACAAAGTCAGGCGCTTCCTCGCGCGGTTTTTACCTGCGTTGACGGACAGCTTCGTAGAGTACTATGCCAGCTGCTACGGAAGCGTTCAAACTGTTGACTTTGCCGTATTGCGGGATAGTGAGGACACCATCCGAAAGGTCTTTTGTCAAGCGGTGTATGCCTTCGCCCTCTGAGCCTATCACGAGGGCAATATCTCCTGTTAGATTTACGGTTTTTGGGTCATCTCCATCAAAATCAGTGGCATAAATCCACACGCCCAATTCTTTGAGTTCACGGATGGCGTCGTTGATGTTTGTGACCTTTGCAACGAGTATATGCTCGGTTGCGCCAGACGCCACTTTGACGACTGTATCGTTGACAGTGACGCTGCGATGTTTTGGGATGATGATGCCGTGCGCACCAAAGCACTCTGCGCTACGTATTATTGCGCCAAGGTTGTGCGGGTCGGTGATGCCGTCAAGTATGACGATGAGAGCAGGCTCGTTTTTCTCTTTGGCAACAGCGAGGATGTCGTCAATGCCGCAGTATTCAAAATCCGTGACGGATGCCACGACGCCTTGATGGTTGCCCCCATTTGCCAG
>DBVQ01000071.1:0-5360 GCA_002308155.1 Christensenella sp. UBA1260 | reverse complement strand
TTGCGGATTACGCCGAGGGTAGGGTCAAAATCGCCCTTGATTATAAAGAGTTTTTCAATCGTTTTGCCCGATCTGTATGCTTCCTTAATAGGATTTCTTCCGTAAATATACATTTATTTCCTTACGACCGCACAATTGAGCGACCTGCTTTGTCAACTTTGCGGGTGCTCGCCACCATGTACGCTTGTGTACATTGGGTGGTTTGCGTGCGCAGTTTTCGCGCATCTCATCTCAATGTGAGCGGTCTTTTTTATTCTTTAAAATTGTTTTTCTAAAACTCAATTTTTGTCGTCAAAGCAGGAAGACAAAAAGTAGTCAAGTCTTTCCTCATTTCCAATGAGGAAGAGATAGCCAAACACTGCTTCAAGTCCGCTTGCGCGGCGATATTCGCTCATATCGGCGTGCTTTGCCGAGGTTTGGATCTTGCAGTTTCTTGCGCGCCTGAAGATGTCTTGTTCGGTTTCGTCAAAGAGAGGGAGCAACTTGTCCGCTTCGGCGGCTTGAGATATTGCGCTGACGACCTTGATTACTTCTTGATGGAGCGTGCCCGTCTTGCTTGTTCTTCCCACCGTCACACGAGTGCGAGCATACAAGCTTTGCACCGCGTCGCCAATGAATGCGAGCGCCATTGGATGAAGGGCGAGTGCCTCCTCTTTGGAGATTGGTTTTTCAAGTTTAAAAGAAAAATCGTTTGCCATGAGAGTAGTTTAACACAAAAGAGGGGATTTGTCATCTTTGTTTTTCTAATATTGACAATATTTATTTTATGAAATAAAATGTTATTAACACAAAATCTTCGGCGCGAGGGTGCTCGCGCGGGAGGGGGAAGGGAACTTATGAGTTCAAAATCCAAAATTGCAAGGATATCTTTGATTGTCGCGCTTGTTTTGGCGCTTGCGCTCACTTTGTCCGCATGCAACTTCTTTGACGGCATGACAAAGATCACAAGTGTAAACGTTGAAGCGACGTCAGGACTTGCCGATTCAAACGGCGACGGCATATATGAGATTTATTCCGGCGAGAGCTTTACGCTTACGGTCAGCTGGAACAACAAGCTTCTCATCAACAACCCGACTATAAAATGGTTTGCTTCGCAAAACGGTGGCGAAAAGCAGGAAGTCAGCGGTCAAACTGCCGCAACTTTGACAACCTCTTTGAGCGGTTCTGTTGGAGCAACGATTGAGTATTCTGCTTCGGCAAACAGCGTTCAAAGCTCAAATAGCATCAAAATCATCATCGTCGCAAGACCAAGCGGTGGCGGCGGTCAAGGTGGCGGTGAAGGCGGCGAAGGCGGAGGCGGCGAAGGTGGAGATCCACCGGCACCTTCAATTTCGTTCACAGTTGAAACGTCGGGCACGAGTGCGGCGGATTCAGACGGTTACGTCGGCGCAAAATATGGCAAACAATTCGCTGTGTCCGTAAATCTTGGCGGACAAACAATAATCAGCCCTGTCTATGAGTGGTATGTCAAAGAGGATGGCGTCCAAAGACAACTTGAAGGGGCGGGAGATAGCATCAACTTTACAATTTCTTCAAGAAGCATTGCAAAATATGAGTTTTGGGCTGTTTTGAAGCTGGATGAAGACATCCCAAGCACAAACACAGCAAAAGTCAAGTTTGTTGAGTCAACTCTCATTGTCAACTCAATTGATTGCACTTCGCACACGATTGCGCAAGGCATGGTGCAACAAAACATCAACGACGGGCTTGAAAACGTTGTTTTGACCGCTGTTTGGAACGAGGATGAAATCCCCGAAGATCTCGTCACATTCACATGGTCGGTTGATGATGTCCAACAAGTTGGCGAAACGTCAAAGACGTTTACGTTTGACGTGAGCGACATATCTTCCGCCTGCGAAAAGACGGTCAAGTTGATCGGAAGATTCGGCAGCCAAGTGACGATGTCCGTGTCAATCAAACTTTCGTTTGTAGTTGAGTATTTGCCAATTGATAGAGTCAATCTTGCGGTCACAATGGATTCAAATGTCAAACAAGTGATTGCCAACACGACCTATAAGCGTATTGTGGACAATGAATGGGATACGGCGGAAGTGACCGTTACAGCAAACATATTGCCGAGTGGAGCAAATATAACGGCTCCTATTACGTGGACGGTCAGAGACAGCGCGGGGACAAAAACATTTGCCGAAACAAGCAGTGTCTTGACAGAGACGCTACGCTATGGCAAAAACGTAATCACTGCAACAGCGGAGAACATCCCGAGCCGTTCCGTCATTATCTACATATTGACAAGCGATCATTTTAGCGCAAGAAGCTATGCGATTAATTCTGCAAAAGCTCCGTTCATTTGGGATGGTAATCCGCAAGATCACTATATTAACAATCAAGAAGAACTCAACATTTTCATTGGCTACTTGGTGTCAACGCACGCAACTTCTGCAGATGCAGAAGGCGCGAATGTTCATCAAGTGTATCTTGCACCAAGCAAGTGGAGAGACGGAGCCAATACTACGAATGCATTTATTCAAAAAGGGAACCCAGAAGCGGCAATATCAATTGCTTTGGAACAAGGTATCGACGAGTCTGGGTCTGCTTCAATAGGTACGAGCGGGAACACGAAGATTTATTTGTCTGACTCCTCAATTCTTGGCGAGCCGACAACCGCATATACACCAGCAACACCAATGGAACAAAGAAATGTTTATGTTAGATATTCTGAAGTAGATCATGAAAACAAGCGTTCAAAAGTCCCTTCAGATGATTTTACAGAAACTATGCTCGTCAAGAACAGCAATCAACTTATGCGTGCGGTGATGTGGGGATACAAGCCTATATTTGAAGACAATGCAGCAGGAGATGCACTTGAGTCTCTTTATTTTAAGGCAAGATCCGTGCTTCTCAAATATATTGGTAAAGATATGTCTGAACTCGATAAGGTCAAAGTTATATACGATTGGCTTGTCAACGACGTTGTATATGATTACGGCACGGCAGGGTTTGTTGTAGAAGACGAGGATGATTATAGAACATCTGTAGGTTTATACGGTTATTATCTTGAAGGTGTGTTCAATTTTGTCAGCATTGACAGCAAGAGCGGCTGGGATGCCCGTGCCGTCTGTGACGGCAAGTCCAAGGCATTTGCACTCCTCTGTGGCATGGAGGGCATAAAGGCTATTAGGGTTATTGGTTATGTAAATGGAGACCCAGATCAAGGGCACGCTTGGAATAAGGTGCTTGTTGACGTTGACGGAGATGGCATAAGAGAATGGTTTGTTGTGGATTGCACTTGGGGCGACAATACTTTGCCCATCCCAGGGGATGGCGGAACGCAGGAGACGCTCACCTACGCATACTTCTTGGTGACGGATGAGGCGATTGAAGCAAACCACGCAAGCAGTATGGCGCAACCTGTCGCAAACTACGCTTACGACCCGTATGCCGACACGGAAATCGTCCTCAATATTGCAGGCGACAAAGTTTCGCTCTTGATTGAGAGCAAAGACCAGGCGATAGCGCTCAAAAATTACAGCATGGTTCACGATTGGGTATGGTTCCAAGTCAAAACAGAAGACGAATCATACTTGTCGGTGGTAAATTTGACAGTGTATCATATTCCTAACACCGATCTATATTATGTTCACTACGGGACATAAATAGGCATTAGAATATCTGTTTTGGTGAATTATGGAAGAACAAGACAAGCTTGTTAAGCGTGAAAAAAGCATAATAAAAACCAGTTTTGTGGGCATTGGCGGCAACGTCTTGCTTGTCGTGGGCAAAATCATTGTCGGCGTGTTTGCGCATTCGATTTCCATCATCACGGACGCAGTCAACAACTTGACGGACGCACTCAGCAGTGTTGTCACCATAATCGGCACCAAGATTTCCAACAAACGCCCGGACAAAAAGCACCCGTACGGGCACGGCAGGGCGGAGTTCATTACATCCGCAATAATTGCAATGATAATCTTCGTTGCGGGCGCGCTTGCTATATACGAGTCAATCACGAGCCTTGTAAACCACGAAGAGCCGGTTTATGAAATCTATTCATTCATAATCATCGCAATCGCAATCGCGGTCAAAGTCTTCTTGGGGCTGTTCTTCTGGTTTAGAGCCAAAAAGCTCAACAGCGACGTTTTGAAGGCGAGCGGGATTGATGCTCTTTTGGACGTTGCACTCACGGCAGGTACTCTTGTCGGCGCAATCGTTTCCTACACGACGGGCGTGCACCTTGAAGGCTATATCGGTATTGCAATCGGCTTGTTCATTTTGAAGACCGCCGTTGACGTTTTCAGAGAGTCTGCATCCAAAATCGTGGGCGAGCGTACGGACAAAGAGTTTGTTGAAAACATGACCAAAGACTTGCTTGAAATACCGGGCGTATACGGAGTATACGACCTCATTGTCAACAACTATGGCATAGACCGCAACATTGCCAGCGTGCACGTTGAGGTTGACGACGCCATGACTGCCAAGGAGATTCAGCGTTTGGAGCGCGGAATCGCCTATATGTGCTATGAAAAATACCACACAATCATGACCGTTGGAGTCTACGCGAAACACGACGAAACAGAGGAGGCAAGGCGCATAAAATCCATCATTGACGATGTCGTCAAAGAGTTTCCGGAAGTCATCCAAACGCACGGCTTCTATATTGACGAGGACACCAAAACCGTCAACTTTGACGTCATAATATCAATTGACTCAAAGAACGAGCGCGAGATCTACAAACAGGTGCATGACAGATTGCACGAACTTTTGCCGGAGTATCACGTTCATATAGTTTTGGATCGCGATTTTACGCTTTCATAAAAACCGCACAGTTTAGCGAATAGCATTGTCAAAGCCCGTTTGTTCGGGGATCTTGCGTTTCACGCATCGTCCACATCGTCGTTCGTAATCCTTGTAAGCAAGTTACTTACTCCTTGTGGTCACGTACGTCAGTACGCTCATCCCTCGCAAACGGGCTTTTTCGCGCTCTTAATCTAAACTGAGCGGTTTTTGAACGTCAGCATATTCGAAGTGTTTAATCGACGCACTCTTTCGAAGAATGAACCGATTCCGCAAGGCAGAACAGGAAGGGTGTGTGTTTTGTTTTGGATTGAACCACGATAGTGTAGCGGCAAAAACATTTCTGCAATTTTTGTAAAAAACATAGCGTTAGTTCGCCTGTTTTTTGCAAAAATGCGAAATATTTTTTATTCTATTTACAATTTTTGCAAAAAAATCAATTTTGGGTATTGTTATTGTGGTTATTTTTTGATATACTTATTTTACATAATATTTTTATGCGTAAGCGCGCGAGGGGGAACGCGAGCGTGCGTATCGCAAAAGCGGTGTTTTATGACAAGACTCAAAGACAGTTATGCTTCATATCTTTTCCATGAAGGCACAAACTA
>DBVQ01000012.1:34755-47046 GCA_002308155.1 Christensenella sp. UBA1260 | reverse complement strand
TTGCCTTTTTATGGGCACTTGCAAGCGACTAACTTTGTCAGAGCCTTTTGCCACTCGGTCACATACGACTTAGTATGCTCCCGGAGTGAAAAACGGCTCTTTCTTGTTATTCATCTCCCAGGACAATCCTAAAGGGCAACCGGTGTAAATAATTCCATTAGTTTTTTAGAATAATTGCTTTAATCTACTCCAAACAGTTTTTTCAGTTTGGCGAAGATTGGTTTTTCGTCGGCGTCAAAGCACTCAAAGGTGATGCGGAGAACGGGCTCTGTTCCGCTGGGGCGGACGACAAAGCGTCCGTGTTTGGCAAAAAGCGTGATAGCGGCGCTCATTTTGGCTTTAAACTCGTCGCTGTGCTGGTATTCTTTTGGGTTTTCAGCGGGAATATTGAGATTTAGCATAGGGTAGGCACTGAATGTCGGCAAGCTGCCGATTGTTTTTTTGACTTCAAGAAGTGTTAGTGCGGTGACGAGACCGTCGCCCGTCATGCCTTTGTCAAGCATTATGATATGACCGCTCTTTTCGCCGCCGAGCACGCAGTTCTCGTTGTTCAGTGCGTCAAGAATATATTTGTCGCCAACGGGCGTGCGCAAAAGTGCGACATTTTGAAAGGCGAGTTCGCGTTGCAGTCTTGAACTTGACAGCTCCGTTCCCACGACTATTTTCTTTTTTAGTTTGCCTTGTATGCGATAGAGCGTGGCGATTGCAAGGAGTATCGCGTCTCCGTCGTACACTTTGCCATCATATACAGCGAGCACGCGGTCGCCGTCTCCGTCAAATGCGAAGCCGATTTCGTCTCGCTGAACCTTTTTTGCAAACTCTTCAATATGCGTAGAGCCCGAGTTTACATTCACACGCGAGCCGTCGCGAGTGTCGTTTTCGGCGGACACAAGCACGCCAAGCGATTCAAATATGCGTTTTGCAAGCTCCGCAAAGCATCCGTGCGCGCAGTCTATGCGCACTTTTGTTCCGTCAAAGCGGGGGAACATCTTTTTGATATGCATAGCATACAAAAACTCCGCACCCTCCACAATGCGTATGCGGTGTTCGGGGGACAGTGTGATTTTAAGAGGTCCTGTCGTTTCGTCGTCGGACAGCACGTCCGCGGACACGTCGTCCAGCCCGTTTGCCGTTGCAGACGCAAAATGCGTGTCTGTTTGCTTGGCAAACTCGCGGCTTATCTCTTGCAAAGATGCGTCAAGCTTTTCTTCCACGTCAAGCGACAGCTTTTTGCCGCATCTGCCAAACACTTTGAGCCCGTTGTACTCGGGTGGATTGTGCGAGGCGGTTATCATTACGGCAAAATCCGCGTCTTCAACTTGCGCGATGTAGGCAAGGGCAGGGGTGGGGAGCACTCCTGCAAGATATATCTTTGCGTCGCCTTCAAGAAGCCCCAAACACAACTGCTTTTCAATGTCAAGCGAGCTCTCTCGCACGTCTCTTGCAACGAGTATTTTGTAGGCGTTTTTGCTGAGTGCTTTGCCCAGCATAAAGGGTATGCGCTCCGCAAGCAGTTTGGCCGCCTTATTTCTTATTCCGTCTGTTCCAAAGTAATACATACGCCATATTATATGGTCTATACAATGAAAAAACCTGACGATTTTTGTCAGGATTTTTCTATTTTTGGCTTAAATATTGCAATTTTATGTTAGTATTCGTATTCGGTCAAGATTTCAAGGTGTTCAGGCAAATTGTGGATTTTCTCTTTTATGAAAAGAGGATACAAATATTGGTCTTTTAGAGTGGAAATATCAAGCCACTCAAACAATTCGTGATGTTTTGTTTCAAGCCCCAAAAATTTTTGTTTGTCCTGTAAATCGGTGTTGGAAACGTCAATCAAAAAGTAAAGACACAACTCGTGAAACTTTTCTTTTGTTGAATCTTCATAAAAGAATGATTCAACCAGCCACAAAGGACGAATGATTTTTGTGTCTATGCCAAGCTCTTCTTTGAGTTCTCTTTTTATTGCCGTTTCGCCGCTTTCGTCAAGTTTGACTCTGCCGCCCGGGAGAAAATAGTAGGGAGTCAAATCGTTTTTGAGCGCAAGCAATTTGTTGTTTACAACAATGACTGCCGCAACCCTAATATTGAAAACGCCTTCTTCTGTTCTAAAAGTTAAATCCATAATCTTGCCTTTATTGCTTGTTTTGAAGATGTTTGATTGCGCTGTTTGCGGCGATTGCGCCGTCTGCGCAGGCGGTGATTATTTGGCGGAGCGACTTTTCTCTCACATCGCCTGCGGCAAACACACCGTCAATGGAAGTGCGCATTTCTTCGTCTGCGACAATATAACCGGCATCGGTTAGACGCGGTTTTTCATCGGCGTTTTCGAGGAAGGATGTGTTGGGGATTTGTCCCACGGCAACAAACAGCCCATCAACCGAAACGGCACTTAAACTGTCATTTTTGACATTTTTAACTTTGATTTCTGTCAATTTATCGTCCGCAACAAGTCCCACGACAACGCTGTCCCAAAGGATTTCAACCGAGCTTGATTTGATTCTGTCGGCAAGGATTTTGTCTGCTCGAAGTTCGTTTCTGCGGTGTATGAGGCAGACTTTTGAGGCAAGCTTTTCAAGATAGAGTGCGTCCTCAACCGCTGTGTTGCCGCCACCGACAACCGCCACGGTTTTGTCCTTGAAAAACATACCGTCGCAAGTTGCGCAATAACTCACGCCCTTGCCAACAAGTTGAAGTTCGCCTTCAACTCCGAGTGGACGAGATGCCGCCCCCGTTGCAATGATGATTGACCCACAAGTGAACTCTTTGCCGTTTGCAAGCACAACCCTTTTGTCCTTGCCTTTGAGGACAAGATTTGACACTGTGCCCGTCTTGACTTTCACGCCAAAGGACTTGGCTTGATTGAGCATAGCAAAGGCGAGGTCAAATCCAGATGCCTCTTGAACGCCCGGGTAGTTTTCTACCTTTGCGGTCAAAGATGCCTGTCCGCCCGGGGCTTTGTTTTCTATGATTAGGGCAGAGAGCCCGCCGCGTGCGGCGTATATCCCTGCTGCAAGTCCCGCCGGACCTGCGCCTAAAATGATGACGTCAAAATCGTGCATAACACACCTCGTTGGGTTTATACCACAAGTATAATTTGCAAATAGAGTTTAGTCAACAAACATTTTTGCTATGCACGATTTTGAAATTGACTATCGTCATTAAACCCTAAATAAAGCACCCTTTCCTGCTTCGCCAGGTTTCCCCAACGCGGAATAAGCCGAACACAAGTCCCAATGCTCCAAGGATAGAATATAACTGGTCGCATTGGCACGTTGCTATTCTCTGCAAGAGTGTACTACTCGCTCCGGGGACACCAAGTCGGCACCCTAAAGTCCGTTCCCTCTATTCTTTGCCACTTCGCTTGTGTTGGGCAAATCAAACACAGCTGCCCCACAAGCTCGTACTAAGTGCAGACCGGGGCACTCCGGGGACTCCGCCTTGCGTAGTCGTTCCGTCTTCGAACAAGGGAATCAAAAACCGCGTGATTGAGATGAGATGCGCGAAAACAAAACAAATCGCCCCGCCACTGACATTTTATAAACCGCTCAGTTTGGATGAAGAGCGCGAAAAAGCCCGTTTGCGAGGGATGAGCGTACAAGAAGTACGTGACCCCCGAACAAACGGACTTTGACAAAGCTATTTGCCAAACTGTGCGGTTTATGCGAGAACAGCGTTCAAGCGAGCTACAAGCTCGTCAGCATCAATCCCATGCACAGCCGCCGCCTGCTCCAACGTTTCACCGTGAGCCGCAAGACAGCCGAGGCAATGCATACCGCTCTCAAAGAGTACTTGTGCAAGCTCTTCTGCTTTTTCTTGATTCAATATGTCAATAATGAGCATATCCTTTGTAATCATATTTGTATTCCTCCAAAAAATAATCTTTATGGTGTGGCACTACCTTGCCACGAGGTTATTCCGCATTGCCGCCAAAGGCGATAATGCACACAATTGCCGCGATAATTGCAAGGATGCCGAGCACAACCATTGCAATTTTGAGTGGAGACTTCGGCACTTTGCCCGTCGCCTTGCCCGTGCGCGCGTTGATCAAGAAGCGATATATCTTCTCTTTGAACATGTAACCGCAAATCCAAAGCGGAAGAAGCGTATGGCGGAACTTGACGTCCGAGAAGGTGGTGTTGACGTTGAGATAGTCCACATGGTCAGGATTGTAGTGGTTTATGATTTCCCGCCTGATCATGCTGTTCATCTCCGTCTTTGCGGTGCCAAACGAATCGTCGAGCGATGTGTCATATCTCTCTGCCGAAAAGCCTGCAAGATACTCGCGCGTGTATGCCGTTGCGTTGTTCATATCGTACGGCAAAATCTTGTTGAGCTCGTCTTGACGAATCTGTGTGGAAGCCTCCACCATAGTATTCTCAAAAAATCTGTTCCAATTCCCGCTGACGTGATACCATTCAATGTAGTGTTCTGTCTTTGGACCGTCTTTTGTCTGCACCGTGCGCGTTCTGTCCTCGCCAAAACGTCCATCATAAGTGGAAAACGTCTTTGAATTGAACGCAAATGACGGGATGTATACGCCGTGGAACTTGTCTATGGTGAAATTCTTTTTCAACTTACTTGGAGCAAAAAACTTCTTTTTTATCCACTTGCGCCCCGCATCAACAGCCGTCTCTTTTGTGAGAGCAAACGGCAAAACGCTGTCCGGTTTGAGCCCCTTCATATCTTCAAGTTTGATGACGTTTGTACCGCCGCAGAAAGGGCACTTGACCGCCGTGTCAAAACCATGGATTTCTGTTTCGCCACCGCAGTTTGGGCACTTGTAAGTGTCGCCGTCAAAGGCAACTCCACCCTGCTTGCGCTCCGTTTCAAAGTCGCGAATATGAGGCACTCTCTTTTCAATGTCTCTCGTTATGTCGCAATAAGGGCATCTGAGCTTTTGCGAAGCGGGGTCGAACACCATATCCGCCCCGCAAGATTTGCACTTTATTACGTCCGCTATGTTGTATTTGAACGCGTCTGCCATACGAACTTATTTGATCTTTTCTCCGCAATTCGGGCAGAACTTTGCTCCGCTGTTCAATTGTTGACCGCACTTCGGGCATGTCACCTTCATAAGTTCGCCGCAGTGTGGACAGAACTTTGCGTTTGCATCAACAGGTTGTCCGCATTTTGGACAAGCAACTGTATTTTGAGAAGCAACTTCCATCTTTGCGCCGCACTCAGGGCAGAACTTTGCGCCATCTTTGACGCTCGCTCCGCACTTCGGGCATTTTTTTGTTGGAGTCATTGCATCGTTCAATCCGCCGGCAAATTGTCTGCCGATGGTTGCGCCTGCTGTGAGCCCCATACCCATGGATGCGAATGTGCCAGCTGCACCGTTGCCGTTCTTTGCCGCATCACGCATTGCACCAACCGCCTCGTATTGGGCATATTGGTCCATTGCACCACTGAACACACCAAGAGTCGTGCGTTTGTCCATCGCCTGTTCAACAGCCTCTGGAAGCTTCAAATTGCGGATGAGGAGCTGGTCAATGTCAAGACCGAGCGCTCTGAATCTCGCCGCCGCTTTGTTGCGTGCTGTGTCGCCGAGTTCAAGATAGTTTGCCGCAAGGTCAAGCGCAGGGATTTGGCACTCGCCCATGAGGTCAGTGAGCTCTGCAAGCACGATGCTTCTCAAGTGTTCTTGGATGTCTTCCGTCTTGAATGAGTGGATTGTGCCAAAGCATTCTCTCATAAAGAGATCCGGCTTCATGACGTGGAAGGAATATTCGCCATGCCCTGAAATTCTGATCATGCCGAAATCTTTGTCGCGCATCATGATTGGGTTTGGTGTGCCCCATTTCATCTGTGTGAATTGGCGAAGATTGACAAAATATACGTCTGTTTGTTTTGGATTTTCAAATGCGTATTTCCAGTTTGCAATCTTTGTGAGGATTGGAGTTGAACCTTCTTCAAGTTTCCAAATGCCTTCTGTAAAGACGTCACAAACTGTGCCTTGATACACAAATATCGCGGCTTGTGAAGGACGCACGATAAGTTGCGAGCCCTTCATAATTGCATATCTGTCCTCGCAGACAAACTTTTGCACGAGAGTGTTTCTCGATTGATCTTCCCATTGTACGACTTTCAAAAGTTGTTTTTTCAAAAAGCCCATTGTTTTTATTTCTCCTTAAAGAGGTATATTCGTGTTTCAAGGGCGTATTGCTACGCCCTTGAGTTTGTGATTAAGTTTTGTTTTCATCAGCCTTGTGCGTTGAAGCTTGATTTTGAAATCGTTGCTTGAGCAACAGGCTTGCCTTCATCGTCAGTGACAACAACGTGACCGTTCTTGTCAACGATTGCGCCGACGTATGCGACGACCTCAGTGTACTTGATGAGTCTACCCTTGATTGTCGGTGCGGACATTGTGCTGTCCTTGCTTGAGAGTGTCACATAGTAGCTTACGACTGCACCGCCGCTTTCGTCTCCTGCATAGACAGTAGCCTTTGCATACCAGACGACCGACATGGTCTTGCCGCCGATCGTTGTCTTGGTCACAAGGCTGCTTGCGGATGGATTTGCAATTGATGCGCCGCTTGACACTGCGCTTGATGACAATGTGTCAACGACATCGAGCGTGACGTTGATCTTCTCTTGGTTGGAGAATTGAACCGTTGCCGTCTCGCCATCCGCATCAGACTTCCAGTAGCCGCCCACAAGCTTGTATGTGAGTGCCGTTGGCAATGTCACAATCGCATATGAGAAGTACTTGTTGTATGTGCCGTTTGACGTCCAGCCTGTCACCTTGCCGTCTGTGATTGTCGGATAAGATCTTGCAAACGTGACATCGTACTTGGTTGGCATTGAGAGCTTTGTTCCGTCATATGGGTTGATTTGGAACGCAGTTGATGCAGTGCCGTCCACAACAGCAGATGTGTAGCTGCCACCGTTTTGTGAAATGTTGCTGACTTCCATCTTGTAGACCTTGAATGGAATCTCATACTTTTGAGTCGTGCCATCTTCGCCCTTCAACAATGCTGTCACGTATGTGAGACCACCCTTGTAGCTTGGACGGAAGCTTGACGTGCTCCATGTGAGCTTGCACTGTCCTTCCGTTGGATTGACATAATAGGTCTTTGTGATGTATTCATCAACAAGGTTGCCGTCTGGATTCAAGATCTTGACTTTGAGACTATCAGGCAATGTCGGCTCTGAATAATCGTATGGGTTGACATATGAACTTGCCTTGTCAATATAGCCTGTGAGATTGCGCAAGTCTTGGTTGTCTGTGCCGGACGTTGAAATCTCCTTCACTGAGCCGTCTATAACAGTGATTGTGACTTTGAGTTTTTGTACGCCGATTTCGTTGATTGAATCTTCGTCGTCCTCAGTGCCGCGTCTCCAGTAGTCATACACACCATTGTTGTTGATGAGTGCATACGCTGTGAACGTGCCGCCTGCGTATGTGACAGGAACTGCGCTGAAGTCCCATTCAATGCCGACAGTCTTTTCGCCAACACCGTCGATGTTGATCTTAATGTGAGATGGGAAGTACTTGTAGTCGCCGATCTCAGCATATGTGAGTTCAACATACTTCTCTTCATTGTCAACAATGACCTTCTTGTAGGTGCCTTCATTGTCTTGGACAAACTCGTCGCCGTCCTTTGAATATCTCTCATTGAGAGGCACCGTGCCGACCAATCTCTCAAAGACCTTACCGCTCAAAGCATATGGATTGATGACAAACTTGTTGCCTGGATTGTACAAGCTTATTGCATCGCCTGTCGCCGTACCTGCAAATGTGTAGCTCGCCGCCTTGCCGCTATTGATGTGGACAGGAACTTTGACCGTGGTGTTCGTCTTGTTGTTCACAGGAGATGTCAATGTCGCCTTTGCATAGGCAACGCCGCCCTTGTAGTCATAAGACAAATCGCTGAGATCCCATGTTGCATTGAGAGTTTGCGTTGTCACATAGACAAAGATGAAGGAGTTTGCATTGGCCGCAGCCTTGCTGTACGTTCTTGTCTCTTCGTCATAGTCATAGGTGTAAGGAGTTCCAAGACCGCCAAGTGCTTCTTTGTAGATGCTGTGGAGTCTTGTCCACTCGGTGTATGTGCTGTTGCCAACTTCGCCTTGATCGTTCCACTTGGAGAGCTTGATGAACGTGCCGCCGACATAGTATGTGACTGTGCTTGGGAACGCTGCTCCATAAACGGAGTTCGCTCTTAATGCGCCGGTTGGATACGAATCGAAGTCATAGATATATTCACCGTTTGACAAGTCGGTGTATGCAATGTTCGTATTGTTGATTGACACTGCGGATGGACGAATGACAAGTTCGATTTCAATTGTTCTTACAATAAATCTGCCATCGCTGCCGTCGTCTGCCGGATCAACATCCGGATTGCCGCTCCACGCATAGATCTTGACGTTGCGTCTTGTCGTTGTGTTGAGTGGCAAGTCTTCAGGTTCAATGACGCCTTCGTAGGTCAATCTGTAATACTTGGCAACGCCATCCTCAAACGTGAACTTGACGCGTTGTGGCAAGCCTGCAAGTCCCTTGTATGCGAACTGGTTCTCAAAGACGAACTGTTTCGGGAAGCTACCCGCGCTCTTGTAGAAGACGATTTGCATGTAGTTGCCTTCGCCTGCTGCTCTGCTGCGGTAAGTATCCGTGATGGTTGCAGTCTTGCTGTAGTCCGAATACAGATAGTCATAGACCTTGTTGCCAAAATCGTCTCTCTCGTTCTCTGGGTCAAAGTCAACGTCATCGATGACGCGGTTCATGATTGTGACAGGAACCGAGACTGTTTGTACAACCTTGATCTCCTTGCCTGCAGCGTTTGTATACGTTGTGGTTGCCTTTGTTGTGAACGAGAAGTCGCTCGTGTTGTCCTTTAAGAGTTTTGCGACACCGGACCAATCGATATATGCTTCAAACGTTGTCGTTGGCGCATATACGTTGTGACCTTGATCAATATCCACAACACCGACCTTGTCTTTGAAGGTTGTGATATGGAGACCAGCTTCGCTTGCCGCGACAAATCTTGAGATGTCTTGGTCAAGGAACGGATCGATTGAGATTGAACGATATGCAGTCTCAGTGATGTACTTCACTGTTCTGTCAAGCACATAGAGGTCTGTTGTGAGCTTCTCTTCAAGCACTTCGTCTGCACCGCCGTTGTATGTGAAGGTGACTTCAACGTCTTTCAAGATTGTACCGAAGTACTTGCTTGCGTTGGAGTAGAAGTCTGCCGGCAAGTTGTATGTGCCTGTGACTTCAACTTCTTGACCGCTCTCTGTGATGACTGTTGCCTTCGCGCCGGAATCGAAGAACGTTCCGTCCATGCCGTATTGGTCAATAACGAGCATGTTGTCGCCGACCTTCTTGAAGCTTGCAATCTTTGTGCCGCTCAAAATCGTGAGGCTGACAGGAACTTGAACGTTGAGGTTTTCGTTCTTGACAGTGAGGAGCACCTCTCCGCTGAATCCGTCTGCTGCTGTGTATGAGACATCCCACACGTATTCAACTGCAACTTCCATGCTGTCGTCATCGCCGACGAAGATGAAGCCTTCTCTTGGCAAGCCGTCATAGAGTTTCTGTTCGGTGTCAAGTGCATAGCTATACACTGTATTGCCGCTGACAATGCTTGTCACAAAGCCTTCGGATTCTTTGAATCTGAATTGTTTTGCAACCGTGAACTCAACTTCAATTATCTTCATGTTGGCACCAACATAAGCCGTTCTTGCAAAGGAGCCTGTTGCAATCTCTTCATCTGTTGGCAAGCCTGCACTCCATGTGACTGGGACATCTGTGTATGTACCAACCATCGGCGAAGTCAATGTCGCTGTTGTCGGGAATGCGAATGCCGTGAACGGTATATATGTTGTGTTGAGGCCATTGATTGTCACGTTCCAATTCTCGCCTTCGTCAAGCGGTTCATAGTTCGTGATGAAGATCTTTGCCGTATATTGTTGTGTCTCAAACGACGTGCCATCAAACAAGTGATACTTTCTCTCAATATAGTGATTGTTGTCAATCGCCTTGTCTTGGAGTTCTGCCCATGTCGGAGCATCTGTCTCATCCCAGTCAATGTCTTGGACAACGCCGCCCTCCGGACCGGAAGCCGTGCTTGCAATAATGCTTGTCGGCAATGTCCATCTGGATCTTGCGTTGTAGTCAAACTCAAGTGCCGAAACGCTTGTATTTGCTCTGACACGAACTGTTTGTGAACCATTGTCTTTGATTGCCTTGTCAGGAGTGTAATCAGCCAGATTAATGCCGATTGTCACTTCTCTGCCACCGATAACGCCCTTGACGCTGAGTGATGGAGAAGTCGTCACTGTGACATTTTGCAAGAAGCCAATGTATGACGTGCTGTCTGAGAGTTCAACTTTGACAGCTGTGCCGTTGACCGCATCGCCCCAAGCGCCGATCTTGAAGTAGTCGGTTGGGTTGAGTGCGAAGTTGACTGGATCAATGCCGTATGCAACGTCGTTGATCTTGTGGGTTTGTCCATAGACTGTGCCGGTGTAGTAATCCTTGTTGAGGAGCACTTCGTCGCCGAGCAATGTCACGATGGCTGCACCGTCCTTTGTGCTGTAAATATCTTTGCCATAGTAGCTGCCGCAATTTGGATCATCCGGATCATCAATGTAGAAGAACTTGATGCCGCTGATTGTTTGCACCGGAACTGAAAGCTTGAGTGTTATGAGTTGTCCGACATAGTTGCCTTCGCTGTCCTTTGCGCAAGCGATTGGCGTGTTGCCGTCCATAACTTTTGCTCTCACGATTGCATAAATTGTGCCGCCGGCATAGATGTTTTGATCTTTGAGCAAAGTCTTGAGTTTGGACTCTTTGTAGTACTTGATTGTGCTCCAATCAATTGTCATTTCATGCTTATCAGTCAAGCCCTTGAAGCCGATGTTGAGCGTTGAAATGTCTGAATACCACTCAGGATTGAATGCATTATCTTTGGCGATGCTCAAGTCATATGTGTTTGGTGTGAGTGCATTTATAACAATTGGCTCATACACTTCTTGCTTGCCGCTGATTGCGTTGCCGATGACAAGTTTTGCATACAATCTTTGTCCTGAATAACCGTTGTATGTGATGTCGCCAGCCTTCAAGTAACCGCCAGAATATGCGTTGCGATATTCGCCGCCGACGTACACAAACGGAGCCTCGATTGCAAGCTTTGTACTGTCAAGCTTGAGTGAAGTTGTATTTGCGGCTGTTGCACCCTTGAATGTAATCTTGCTGACCACAAACGATTCGCCGTTTATGGTTGTGCTGTGATATTGGTCAAGAACGAGTGAGCTGTCAAGTTTGTCATAGACGTACGGAGCAACCTTGATTCTGACCTCAATCGGTTGAGCTGTAAAGCCTTGGTTTGCATACTCTGCCTTTGACGAACCCTTGTCATCAAAGCCTTTTTCGGAAACCTTGTAGGTGTCGCCGCCAACATATGCCGTGACCGTGACATCAAGACCTTTAAAGAGGTTGTAGTTGCCGCTTGAATCCTTGCCGAGATCTTCAAGTGCCTTTTCGAGGTTTGTGAGATCCCATCTTGCAAGTATATATTGCGTTCTGCTGAGCTTGTATCCGTTGAATTGATTGATGTATGCCACAAGATCATTTGTTGTGACCTTGTTGTTTTTGTTGACAAACGCATCAAGATCTTCAAACGATGTGACAGCCTTTGAGAGTGTTGGATCGCCGTTGTTGTCAAGAATGTTGAAGCCGTTGATTGTGTCTATCTTGTTGTTTGCAATCGGCACGCTGACAACGCCTGAGCACTCTGTGCCAAGACCCCAGCTATAGGTGTAGCGAACATCGATGGACTTTGTCTTGCCATCTTCATCGCCACCTGCCCAGTAGTACTTGAAGTCTTTGTCGTTCCAAGAAATCGTACCGGTTGGATAGAGCGTCTTGTCCGGCAACAAATCAAGGTCGAGCACATAGTATTCTGTGCCTTCATGCGTATGCTTGTAGTAAGTTCCGTCTGCCTTCTTGACAAGGCCAGCAGTGTATGCAGGTCTGCCTGATGGAGCAAGTGTACCCGTATACACATTGTCGTTTGTGCTATTCTTGACCGCCGCTTGTACGCCCTTGCCTTCAAGGAGTGGGCCAACGCCTTCGACTGTTGCAAATACTCTTGTGCCTCCAATTGAAGCACTGCCCGTTGATGTTTTAAATGTTAGTTCCACAAGGCTTGGCATATCTGCCGCAAACTCACTGCTTGAAGAATCAACGTTGATGCTGATTGGCACTGAGGACAATTGTGTTGAGTTTGCGTTCCAACCTGTCACTCTTGCAATACCAGTGACCGTCCTGTCGTTGGTCAC
>DBVQ01000012.1:32792-34675 GCA_002308155.1 Christensenella sp. UBA1260 | reverse complement strand
GATGAAGCATCCCATGTGATTTCTGTACCACGAGCCGCTTTGTAATCACCACTTGTATCATAAGAAACCATATACTTGGTTTGTCCCGCTTTATCATTGAAGGTGACGTTTGCTGTCCTCGGGAAGTAATTCGTGTGGTTGTAGATGTATTCATCGGTGATAGTTATGCTTGCACCGCTTGTAGAGTTGATGTTGCCCGAACGCGTTGCCGGATCCTTGATGTAGATCGCTGTCGGTACGCTTGGCGTTCCAACCACCTCTGCCGCAATCGATTCATCAAATGCAAGCATACCAGTCTTAACGCTTGAATCTTGTGTGCTAAGTGGATTAATATGCAAGAACCACCAGTTATTAGCATCTCCCTTTTCCAATGTTGTTCCAGCGTTTGGCTTGGAGCAGTTGACCATCATTTCAATTGCTTGCACACCTGGGAGCATTACCTTGTTAGTATCAGTGATTTTATAATCTGACTTCTCCGGATTCAAGTCAATAAAGAGATTTACACTTGGGTTGATATCTCCACTTGTGAATGGAATTGGCAATAACGTTCCAATGAGAGCCGCTATATTTGTCAAAATCTTTTTTGTTGATGGCAATAATGTTATTCTTAAAATAGTATTATTGTCATAATAATCTGTATCACCCAACAAGTTCTTAATTACCAGCCCAACGAGTATATAGTGCTCAAGTGTAAATGGTATTGAAGTGACATAAGACTGCATATACGATCTCATCTGAGCAAACGTACCTGTACCTGCTTTGTATTTAAGGTATGCTTCGTTGAAGCCATCAAGGACATCTTGACACTTATCGCTTTGAACTGAACCATTCTTTGCAAAATACTTATAACCACCTGTCATTGACGTCGATTGACCAGTAGTTGCATCAACAACGTCAATGCCATCTCTGAACAAATTGAGCAACAATGTGTAGACAAAGAGCAACAGTTCATCAAATGCTTGTTTATTAAATTCAATATGGACTGAGACAAAACGGTTGCTATTATCAGGAAGATCCATGCCATCATAATACGGAATATAGCCGGTATTGTTGAACAATTCAAGATCAACCTTTTCGATAAGGTTGCTGAGTTCCAATGGATAAGCATAGTTTATCTTTGTGACACGCTTTGCTGTGTCTTCAACGTAGGTATTTCCTGATTTTGTATACGTCTTCGTTGTGGTTGTTGTCTTAATACCAACAACTTCAACTGTGTCTTCTGTATAACTATTTGGAGCCGTTTGTGTTGCATTTGGATAATCCCAACTGCCATTGTCACCATCAATACTCCTTACAATACCTTTCTTTTCTGTGCCGCTTGAATCCTTCCAAGACATAAGATTATCAATAAACGATGTATTATCGTCTTCAAGTTTAAGCGGTGTCAAAATATCTTGAAGAACACCCGCAAGACCACTTACAAAGTCAAGGCCGACGATATACAAGTTCCCTGAACCTATATACAAACTTGCAGTCAAATTTGTTTGACCTGCATTCGGATGAGTTGCTGCAAGTGCACCACCCAGCATATAATAGGTGCCTTTGCCAGATTTAATTTCCCCATATGATTTGCCAAGTTTAAGCGTCACACTTGTCTGATCGTTAGCAGCCTTGGTTGCAGTAGAGCTTCCATCAGTAATCCATGACTGAACTTTCTTATCAACGCTTATGTACAAGCCAGGATGCAAACTATCAAGCGCATTTTGAATAAGGTTGAAGAGACCCGCTGTCTTAGAATATGTGATACCAGCATAACCTGCCGATACTTCACCAATAAGATCTGCTGTTTCGAGAGCCTTCTCACCAAAGCCAAGTTTGATCGGTTTGATCTTGATATTTGCCGCAGTGCCGACAGAGTCAAGCAATGCGTTCAAGTTGATTTC
>DBVQ01000012.1:30498-32747 GCA_002308155.1 Christensenella sp. UBA1260 | reverse complement strand
TCAAATGGCAAGTCAAGGTTCAAGAGACCAAGAGCAAAGTCGAGCAAGCCCTTGTCAAATGTGACGCTTGTTCTGCCGTTTTCAAGTGCGATTTCAAGGAAGAGTGCCGCTGCTTCTGCTGCCTCGTCCGCTGCTGTCGTGCCCTCTGCAGCTGTTGCGCAATCTGATGATGTTGTTGCGCCTGCCGCTGCGCCTGTCTTGACGCCAAGCAAACCTGCCAAGCCTTGGAACTTGATCTTGCCAAGACCCATACCTGTAAGGTCAATGTAAATTGCATCATTGTAAACGCCTGTGTCGCCCGATGCAAGCAAGTGACCCAAATTGCCTGTTGCATCTTGTTGAAGTCTTGAAGAACCGAGATAATAGAGTTTCATGAATGTCTTGTCAATCGGTTCGCCCATGCTGACTTCAAGAGCAATATCGCTGAACAAGATGCCGCCGATGCCATATTGCAAAATTGCCTTCAAGTTGATATTTGCCTTCAAGTTGATGAAGATTTCAATTGGCGTTGATGTGAATGAGAAGCCAAAGTTTGTTGACGTAAACTTGTACGTCCCGTTTTCATCTTCAACATAGACTTGTTTGTACTTTGTGAGACTTGTATCCTTCAGTTCTGCAACAGAACACCTGACATAAGACTCTCCACTAAGCTTATAGTTGCCATTGACATCCTCTGCATAGTCAATCTTGTATCTCTTGCCAGTGTAATTTGCTTCTGCAGTTTCATATTTGCCAACCGCATCAACACCACTGAGCAACGAGCCAAGCGCCGTTTCAAGCCAGCCAAAGATGCTCTTGTCATAATCGTCTGTGCCTCTTGTTGGGTTGGTGGACGTCATCGTGATGTTGAGGCCAAGCTCAAGACCGATGTTTTCAAGCACGACTTCGAGCTCTGCGCCACCGATGAGGCCGCCCTTTGATGCGTCTGCTGTGAGTGCAAGTTGATAGCCCTTTGACTCACCATCATACACATACTCTCTGTCTGCCATTGCTGTTGCCACTGCAAACGGAGTGCTGCTGAGCCAATAGTCGCCGCTCATGCCTGCTTCAACAAAGCCGTCCTCGTCGTTGTAGACGTAGGTCACTGTTGTACCGGCAGGAGCTGGGAGTACGTCGTTTGAAACGTAGCCGACACCAACGTACTTATAGTACGTTCCTGCTGCGCTCGGGTTTGCTGGTTTTGTGAGACCACGTGACTTGGCAAGATTGTCAATGATGCCCGGGTTGGACTTTGTCAACTTGATCTTCGGGATGGACAAGCATGCATAGAAGCCATCGCTGAAGCGGAGGTTCATGCTGAGGTATGTGCCATCGTTCTTCCAATACTTGCCGTCTGCGGCTTGAGTGTAGGACATGACATAATACTTGCCGCCGCTTGTCTCATAGTTTGTCGGAGGTTTAAGGATTGCCTTGTTGACGTATTCGTTGTTGCTGTCCTTCCAGTAATCGCCGTTTGCGTCCACAGTGTACACTCTGTTGTAGTATTCGCCGCCGTTTGCCACATAGTTTGCAGGTTCAGAGACCAATTCTCTCAAATTGTATGTGCCTCTCGTATGCGAATAGAGCATGAGGTCGCCGATATCCGGGATGAGGTTCTTTTGCTCTCTGCCGCGGAGTGCCATGATCTTCTTGTACACCGCGTTGATGACGTCAGCGTTGATTTGGAGCATGATGAGTTGTGGATTGACTCTCAAGAGAACATATGGGATGTCCATCATTGTCTCGGAGATTTCCGCAATTTCGTCTGCACCGGATGTGAGTGCGTCTGTGAGGTCGCCTTGGACAAGACCGCTCAAGAGTTCTGCAACCATCTTGTTGATGCCAAGGTTGGAGATTGCAATCTTTGCAGATTCGCCGAGGATTTCGCTCAAATCTGCATAAGCCGTGTCTTGGTCAAGATACAAACCAAGGAGAACCTTCGGACCGCCGTCTGCCTCAGATCTGTTGAGGACGAGCTCAATTGCCGCCTGGATGTTGAACTTCGGTTGTGATGGATCCGTAAGGTTGAAGTTGTTGTTTGAAATGTAAGCCTTGATGTTGAGCGCAACAAAGTCACGGTTGTTGTAGCCGAGTTCGTTGACAATGTTGAGTCTGAGTGTTGAGCCGGAGATTGCGCTGTTTGGAGCAACAAGTCCGAGCACAAGGTCAAGGATTTCGCTGAGGTCAATGATGTTTGCATCGCCTGCTTTACCGCTGCCGTAAATTGACACGCCGATTGAGATATCAAGACCAAAGTGTGCTTCCGCAAA
>DBVQ01000012.1:3818-30358 GCA_002308155.1 Christensenella sp. UBA1260 | reverse complement strand
TGTCTGCGTTTCTGTCCTCATAGTCAAACGTGCCGCCTACCCACTTGTAGGTGTCGCCTTCCCAATCCGGATATGCGAAGTCAATGAGAGCATACCCTTCTGTGGACACCACGACCTTGCCTTCTGAGTCAAATGCAATGCCTGCTTGATTTGCCACGATGTCGGAGCCATGGTATTCTGACTCTGAACCGTACTTGTTGTTGTACTCTGTGCGTGCAAGTGCATACTTCTTGCCGACGACCCAACCGAAGTTCAAATCAATGGTTGGCGCCGTGCCGTAGAAGTTGATTGTGATACCGGATGTATTTCTGTCGTTTGTTGTTCTCAAGTGCGGCAACTTCTCGATAATTTCGACAAGGTCTTCGTTGCCTTCGCCGAGGATGAGCTTGATGACGCCGTTCATGAGGTTTTCATCAAGACCGATTGTCACGAAGTCGTCTGCGATGAGAAGTCTGCCGATGATTGCGTTGACGATGTTCCAGATATTTTCCGGAAGAACGCCTGTTGACTTGTTTTCGTCATCGTCAGCAGAGACATATGCATCAGTTGAAGCAGATGTCAAGCCGCCGAGGAGTCCGGATGCCTTGCCGAGCAAGTTGTTGATGTCAACGTCTTCAACGAGACCATAGGAGAAGTAGTCGCCAAGACCGACGATATCGCCAAACTCTTTCATGTCGATATAGCCGTTGAGCTTGCCGCCTTCTTTGACAAGGTTGCCACTGCCGTCATACTCATCTTCCGTGACTTCAACCCACAATCTTGCGGTTGCAACGTCGTCGCCATGGAAGTTTGTGTCGTATGTGATCTCTGCATAGAGGATGAGACCTTTGAGTGCAGACACGATGTCAAATCCGTATGGGCTTGTGATTGCCGCAATCAAGTTGCTGACGTTGAGATAGACATGGAGCACAATGTCAAGACCAATCGTACTCTCAAATGATTCGTTGTCAGCATGTCCGTTGAATCCATCGCCAAGTGATGTGACAAGGAACTTAACTGTGCTTGCGATATTTGGATCATCAATGAAGTCGGTCATGATATTTGACCAGTTGATGATGTCTTTGAGTCTAAGGCCAAGATCAAGGTTGAGGCTGAGTTCAAGTGTCTTGAAGTCTTTCTCAAACGCTTTGAGCAAGGACAAGATTTCAAAGCTACCGCCGCTTATGCTGCTGATGAGTTCGTTCAAGTTCATAGAACCGATCTTCTCATAAGCCGTGAAGTTGCTCACATACTTGTAAACCTTGACGCTTGGATCGATTTCGTCAGCTTCAAACATATCCGTACGACCATCGCCATTCGGGTCAACCGGATAGTAGTAGATGCCGTCCAACAAGACTGTGCTTGGATCGGATTCCTCTGTGCTGTTTTGTGCAATTCTGTATTGCAAATCGTTGACGCCTGTGAAGCCGAGGAGGTCAAGTTTTGTGAAGTACTCAACAGTGTTCTCGCTGTTGTTGCGGACATAGATTGGACCTGTGTACTCGTTGTACTCTCTCGTGCCATAGACTTGTCTGAATTTCTTGCCGTCAAAGAGCGGTTCAAGACCAGCTTCATCGCCATAGAGGATGTTGTCGTATGTGTTCACGTGAGTTGAGCCAAATGCATATCTTGCCTTGCTTGTGACTTCAACAAACTTGCCGCCTGGCAATGAGAATCTCTCATACGGTGTGTGTGTCAAGTATCTGACGCCTGTGTATGTACCTCTTTCAGTTGCAGTGAGGGCCTCATAGCTCTCATTGACCTTCTTGTAGGCACCATCTGCCGCAGGAGTACCACCGGACGTGTATCTCTCGCCCTTGAAAGTACCGGCTTCTTCTTCCGTCATTGGCAAGTATCTTCCGCCCTCGTATTTGTATCTGCCAAGGCTGCTTTGTTCAAACGTATTTGCAATATATGTGTCGTCAACTTTGACGTAGCCCTTTGACGTCTTGTTCTTTGCATACTGACCGTTCTCTTGATCGTTGTAGAAGTTTGCATAGTAGAAGATGTTGTAGTTTGGATCGTCAGAATGTGCTGCTTCGTCTCTACGGAAGTCTTCTTCTCTGCCGAACTTGACGCTTGATGACAATTCGTCGCCGTTGAGTCCGTACACTTGCATCTTGACGTCGAGGATCGGCACGTCGCCCGCTTCGTTGTAGAGCAAGATGCCGAGAGTCAAGTCATATGGATTGAGAGTTTGCTTCAAGTAGATTTGGAAGTTCGGAAGCATCTCAAGGATGTTGCCGGAATCCGGAGCAAGCTCTGCAATGATGACGCTCAAGAAGCTTGAAGTCAACTTGAGTGCAAGTGCGTTTGTGAATATGTTGATATAAATTGACGGTTTTCTTGTTGACAAGTTGATGCTTAATTTATCCGTCGGTTTTGTTTCGTCCGAAGTGAGTGCATCGGAGGATGTGCCGGCAAGCAAGTCGCCAACGAGTCCACCAATGACATCTTCAACTGAGTACTCGCTCAAATCGATGTACATCTTGCCGCCGTTGCCAAGCAACCAGCTGAGGTCAATATAGAGGCCTGCATTGCCTGTGTCGTGGTCGTTGCTGTAGTAGATGCCGAGCACGTGAGTGAGTGAACCATAGTAGCGTTTGTCTGTGTGGTTTGCTCTCTCCTCTTCTGTCAAGTACTCATATTGAGATTCGTCATAGTCAACATCGATTGGGTTGGTCTTCAAGTCTTCTTGTCTGCCAAATGCATCAAACGCAAAGTCAAGGTCTCTGACGATGATGTTGAATGCAGGCATGAAGTTGATTTCAAAGCTCATGTTGAGTTTGATTTCAAAGAAGATTTCCATCTTTGTATTCTCAGTGACTTGGAAGTAACCTTGCATGTCGCCGAGGATGCCTCTCAAAACTTCGTTCAACGGTTCGTTGACACCGCTGTACTTGTCGGAATATGCGGAGTTGTTTGCCCAAATGTAGAGCGCACCGCTCTTTCTGAGGGCTTCAACTTCATCGCGGTCGGTCACTTGTACATAGTCGCCATGGAAGTACTTGAATGAGATGTACTTGATGACTTCCCAGTCAGCATTGCTCATGTCTGCGCTTGCTTCATCGAGAGCCGCATGGGCTGGGATTGCATTGTAGAGTGATCTATAATCGCTGTATGAGGAGTAGATTCTTCCGCCTTCAAACGCAATTCTGCCGGAGAGCTTCAATGAGACATAGAAGATGTCATCCGTGTCAACATAAGTGATGTCAGGTTGTCTGACAAGGCTTGGTTGCACGTCGCGTACGAAGTACTTGGTGTATCTTGTGCCTGTAAACTCGCCCTTTTGGTCACTTGTGAGAGCAAAGTATTCGCCGTCTTCGTTTATGCCGTATGTGCCTGCATGATCTTCAATGTAGATGCCGACACCCTCATTTCTGAATCTTGGTCCAACGTATGTGCCGAGCTCTGCTGCGCTGAGTGCGACATATTCATTGCCGACAAGCTTGTATGAACCTGCTGTTGCTTCTGCAAAGTTGTCATCAAGTTCGTTTGCTTCAAGCAAGCGTTTGCCGTCGAGATCGTACACAGTCTTTCTGTAGACAAATGATCTTTGAAGTTTGACGTAGGCAGTGCCAACTTTCACATAGTAAGTTGCAGGGCTCACTTCGTCTGCGATTTGTGCCATATAATCGACCATTGTGCCAACAGGATCATAGTTGTCACCGTTCTTTACGCAGAGCGTGTCAACGTCGATTACATAATATTGATTCTTATATTCATAATAACGTGGTGATGCATTATACAAAGCAGGGACAAATGCGCCGTTGAAGTCGCCGCTGTCATAATAATCTGCATACCATTGATCAAGTCCGTCGAGTTCTCTGTCCACAGCGGTCATGAGTTCTTGGACTTGAGTTGTATATTTTGCACCATCAGGAGCATCAACATGCTTTGCTTCTGCTTCTTCTGCCGTGACATAGACAAACTCACGAGCATCAAACTCAGGCATATAGATGTTGAGTGCAACTTCATAGTTCCACAAATAGAGTTGCAAACCAATGAGTGGGTTGCGCTTGTCAAGGACGTTGACGCAGTAAATCTTGTCATTGCCATAAGATGAGACTGGGACAAGATCATGATCTGTATTTTCAACAAAGAGTTGTGGGAACACAATGCCTTGAGCATCAAGAACTGGGTCTTTGTCAGAACGTCTGATTTGAGACGTTGTTGCGTTCTTGTAAAGCACATACTTGGCGTCAACTCTGATGTAGACGTCAACAACACTGATGTCGTAGTAGTGCTCTGTGCCTGCATCAACAGCAGCATCGTAGTTCTTGCGTTGAGAAACAGTCATATCTGTCTTCAAGAAGAACGCGCCGTCTTCGTCTTTCCAGTACATGCCGTTTTCTTTGCCGTCAACTTCTTCAACAACAAATCTGTATCTTGTCTTGTTGACAAGTTCTGCTGTGTTGCTCGAAGCAAGCACGTCGGTCATTGACATATAGTTGTATCTGTGGTTGTCAGAATAGATCTTGAGTTCAGGCTTGTTTGTGAAGTCATAACCAAATTGAAGTGTGAAGTCTTCACCGCCGATAAGCTTCAAGATGCTGTTGATATAGTTTGGATCAAGCATGACAGCAATATAGGATGATGTCATTCTGATGCCATAGAGGAAGGTCTTGAGATAGCCGCTGACTGTATCGTCAATGAGTGGAAGTTGAATTCCGCCGCCTTCGCCGCTCTCCTCGTTCTCTTGTGTATCATCAGAGATCATTGCTTCGCCACTGGACTCTGCATCGCCGCCAAGGTTGATACCAAACGAGCCAAGGATTGATGGCAAGTTGCCAAGCAGCTTTCTCATCGTTCTACTGTTGATATAGAGACTTGGAATGTTGAAGTAGCTGAGGTCGATATAAATACCACCATTGATACGAGAATATTCGCCAAGTGGGTTTTCATAGCAGTAAGATGAGTCATACGAATATCTTGTCACGCCTGTCTTTGTCGTGTCATAGACATATTCGCCAACGTTCTTGAATGTGCCGTCTGGATCTGCAACGTACTCGTTGTTGACAAAGCTGTATCTTGGGCCTTCATAGGACACAAGTTCTGCGCCAGACAATTCAGCATAACCTTCCTTGTAATAGTAGCTGCCCTTGCTGTTCTCATAGTAGTGGCTGTATCTCTCATCCGGTGCGACATAGTCGTTGTCTGCTTCGTAGTACTCGTTTGCAGTCATGAGTTCATACTTGCCGCCGAGGAGATAGAGACCTGCAACTGTATGCGGATCTTCGCCATGTGCTTTCTCTTCGCCGTTGAGGGTTGTGATCTTTGCGGAAATACCAATATAACTTGCGACATCTTGCACGATATCAATGATTGCATCAACTGACAATCCGCCATCGAACACGCCTTTGATCTTGTCGATGAGCATGTTGACATACTCAATGATTGGCAAGTCGCCTTCTGTGCCCTTGCTCATGCTTGTACGCACTGCATTCATGAGTGCGGCAAGTTGGATATCAACTGTAAGCTCAAGCCAGAATTGTCTGTCAACGTCTGTGCCGCTGTCAGATTTTGCTGAAATGAGAGTGATGACATCCGTGCTGCTGATGCCTGGCAAGAAGTATTCAATAAGCTCTGCAAGGTCAATGTCGTTTTCGCCATCAACACTGACTTTGAGGCTTGGCGAAATCTCGATCTTCTCAGTGAGGCTGATACGGTCGAGGTCGTTGAGACTCATATATTGGTCAAAGTCTTCCTCCGTCAAGGAGTAGTTTCTTGAATTGATAAATTGTACGTCAAGGTCGCGGATTGCAAGCAACAACTTGAGGTCGATGTCATACTTGCCTCCGTCTTTGACGAGTGCTTGGTTTGTTGAATCGCCGGAGACAAGCTCATAGACGCTTTCTTCACTGTCAATGGCAATGTACTCATCAGCATCGTCCAAAATGCCGCCGTCGAGCACCAATCTGCCAATCAAAACTGTCTCATCCAAACCATTTGTCAAATAGCTGACCATGTACTTGACATATTTTGTCGTTTCTTTGTCAGTTGGTGTGATTGCACGGAAGTATTGTCCGCTGTTTGCAGAGATGTAATATGCATCTTGACCAAGTGCTGTTGCTCTTGCGTCATCAGCCGGTCTGAACACATAGTATTCCTTTGTGTTCGCCTTCAAGTTTGTGATGACATTGTTCTTGACAGATGAAGCCTTGCCGACAACATTGAATCTGTCACCTGCAATCTGCAAGCCAGCTTGTGCTTCGAGGTTGATGCCGTCGTTTGTATCAAGTGTGACGAGCAAGTTGCCATCAATTGCTGTGTAGATGAACTTGGACAGATCAATATCTGTGAGCTCGGAGATAAGATTGATGATATAGTCAAACATCTTGTCGCCGATAGCAATTGCAAGGTGATTTCTGCTGATAAGGAATGCCGCAGCAAGGTCCTTGTTGGAGAAGTCAACTTCTGCATCGTCAGAAGTCATTGCATCAGAGCTCGACTCTGCAAAGTCGTCCCAATGGATGAAGATATCGTTGCCATCCATGCCCAAAATATCGCCGAGAAGGTCAACTATGTTGAGACCACTGATTGAGATCTTCGGGATGTTGAGGAAATCTTCTGCGTCAATATAGAGTGCATTGTTGAGATAGTAAATGCCAAGCCACTTGGATTGATAGCCTGTTTCTGTGACCGCAAAGAGTTCTGCCGTGAGCTCGGAGTTCGTGACGTCGTACATGTCGAGCATGAGGCTGAAATCAAGACGGAAGTGTGCGGATGAATAGTGCTTTGCCGTGCTTGGAGCTTCAAACACAATACCATCAATGTCGCCCAAGATGTTGTGCAAAATCTTGCCGAAGTCAAATGTGCTTTCTGTGATAGAAAAGTCAAGTTCAACAGAGAATGCAACTCTTATGACTGTATCATAGAACGGGTTGGTGCTGAGGTCTTTTGTATTGGCAACAGCATCCGCATCCAATGAGTCATAGACATATTCTTGTCCCAAAAGCTTGTATGTGTGCTCTTTGCCGTCCTTGATGTAATCCGGAAGCAATGTTTGTCCTGCGCCAAAGCCGAACTCCAATCCGCCGACTTCAAAGCCCATATCAACGCTGCCGACTGCGATGTTGAGACCAACAAAGAACTCGTCAAGTCTGTTGTAATATCTCACTGAACGATAGTACTCGCCTTCCTTGACATAGCGATCGCCGTCATAGGTTTCTGCTTCGACATAATCCATGAGGATATATTCATCTGCAACCTTCTTGTACATGCCGTTCTTGTCAAGCGTGTATTCATGATCAAGATCAGACTTGACATAGCCGAATCTACGTGTGCGCAAGCTGTCAACAGCCTTCTCTGCACCGTTGTAGATGATGTAGTTTGCACCAGCTGTCAAGAACTTGTTGCCTTCGTTCTTGACGAGCTTGCCCTCGCCATCCTTGTGGTAGAGGTTGTAGATGCTGATCGGGAGATAAGTCCAACCATTGATTTCGACAGCAGCATACTTGCCGTTGACGTTGTCAATAGTCTCGTAGTTCTCATCCTCGAAATATGTGTATCTGTCTTTCTTGAAGAGCTCTGTGTCAAAGACTTCAACAGAATCATAGACATGGAGGACTTCACGATAGTCGTCATAATACAAGACATAAGTTGTGCCAACGTATCCTGGAGCAGCTTCGTGATATTGATCTTCGCCGTCTTTATAGTAGAGTTGATAGCTGTTGGTGACATAATACAAATTGCCGCCAATCTCTATCTCATAATACTTTGTCTTTTCTTCAGCAGGAACACCCGCTTCAATATCTGCAACCTTGGAGTAGATTTCCTCGCCGTGTTGTACATTCAAGGAGATTTCAAACATATCAAACACGTCTTCAATTGAACCGAGATCAGGCAAGATTGAAGAGATGAGGAGTGAGAGGATTGAACGTGTGAGTTGGATTTGGAATGCCTTGTCGCCATAGACGAGTGCAAGGATTGCATCGCGGATGACTTGGTTGTTGCCGCCGTCTGCGGATGTCACAGCATCTGAGTTCTCTTCACTGCTGAACACAGTCTTGATCTTGTCAATAAACGCGCCGCCCTTGTCGATGATTGCGTTCAAGATATCCATAAAGTTGTCAATCTTGGAGTAGTTTTCAGCAACGTCAACAATACCGGTTGCGTCAAGATAGAGTGAACCGTTGTGCAGATAAATACCACCAAGCACCTTGTCAACATAGACAGTACTGCTGCCTTGTTTCTTTGGAATCTTGACAAAGTCGTTTTCTGTGTTTGTTTCAATGAGTTCAAGTGCAAGTTCAATCTTGTCAAAGTCGCTGTCGAGGATTGAGCCGTGATCGCCACTGCTGTCCATGAGACCTGCAAAGTTGATTGCGCCGAGGTCAAGGTTTGCGGAAAGCTTGAAGCCAATGCCGTTGTGGAATGCACTGAGTGTTTGGAGTTCAATGAGCATATCGCCGAGCAAGCTTTCAAAAAGTCCGCCGAGGTTGGAGTATCCAACTCCGTTGGAATTGAAGTACACAAGACCGGAAACGCTGAATGAGATGTTTTGATCAACATACTCTTCAATGTCGTTTCTTGCATAAAGTTTGACGTCGTTTGCAAGTTCGTCGCCAACTTGAACACTATATATATTGTTCGCGCCTACGCCTGCGTACACAGGGACAAACGTGCCCTTGTTTTCATCAAACGTATATTCGCCGTCCGGGTCTTTGACAAAGGACACTGCTCTCTTCTTGCCGCCGACAACCATTGCATAGCTGCGTGCAAAGCGAGCCTTGTCGCCTGCGTCTTCTTTGCCCGTGATATTGCCTTCGTCATCCTTCGTGTTCAAAAGCTCACGATAGGTGCCGTTTTGATAGACATAGTCGCCGTTTGCATCGCTTGCAAACGTATAGTACAACTTGCCCGCAGCAGGAGATGCAACTTCGTCATAAGTGCAATCAAGCACCTTGTTGAATACATTGAGCAAGTTCTCAACATATTCGTCAAGGCTGATGAAGTTGAGTCTGTCGTTTTGCGGAACAAGGCTTACTACTGTTTCACTGCTTTCAACGTTGATTTCAAGGTTGAGACCAAACTTGATGTCAACTTTGTATGTCTTGTCTTCGTCAACTTCTTCTGCATTGACGTCTTCTTTGTTTGCCAAGGCAAACAAGAGCCTCAATGACCACATATCGCTGTCATACAAGTCTCTGAAGGAGTCGTCGCCAAATGTCAAGAAGATGCCGCTTTGAGATTCGTCAAGAACACTTTGTTCAAAGTAAATCTCTTCGCCTGTCAAGATTGAAAGCAAATCATTGATGATGTTTGCGCTGAGGAAAACGCCCAAATCCTTGACTCTGTAAAGCCCCGGATTCTTGACATACTCTGCAGCTTCAAGGCTGATTCTTGTGATTGCCGCATTGATGATTGACATGATACCGTTGAGGTCAAGTCCGTCAAGCACGCCGCCTTCGTCATCGTCTGCCGATACAACTGCATCTGTGCCTGCATCGTCGCCGCCGATCATGTTCTTGACCAAATCAACCACATCGCCAACTTTGAAGCTGAACTCTCTGATGTCAAAGTTGTTTGGCATGACTTCTGTGAGCAAATCAAGAAGCGGATCAACACTGATTCTGATCTTTTCACTGCCAATGCCGGAGAGGTCAAGGAAGAGCTCGCCGTCTGCAAGATAGATACCAACCTTTGTTGCACCGCGATTGTGCTCAAAGTCAAAGTCTATTGCAATCTTTGCTTCAAGTGCGCGGATGAGGTTTGCACCTGTTATGACAATTGTGTCAATTGGCTTCAAATCGCCTGTTGTTTCATCAAACAAGCCAAGTTTTTCAAGGTCAACTTTGAGACCGATTTCAACGAGGAAGCTGTCAGCGATTGCAGAATCGAGGAGCACGCTGAGGCCGAGGTGCTCAAGCAAAGCACCAACTGTGAGCGAGCCGTCTGTGTTGGCTGAGACAAAGCTCTCGCCGCCAAAACGCACGACAGGAAGCGCATAAGACATGATGCTTGCAAGCGCCGGCAAACCAAAGATTGCATCGAGAAGCTGGTCGTATGTGAAGCCGTCTCTTACATAATGACCTCTTGGGTCTTTGACGAATTTGCCGTCTTTTGCGTTCTTTTCATATCTCTCATCAAGCGGATAGTTTGCAAGTGTTTCGTCATCAAGACGAACATATGTTGCGCACGCTCTGTAATCGACCACGATTGCGAGGTCAATGGAGATTATGTGAGCATCTGCTTGTTGCTTGAAGTGGTCAACTTTCTTGTACGCACCGCTATTGCTTTGATTGCCTTGTTCGTCATATTTTTCTGCATCTGGGATGACATCGCCTGGTTCAATAAGAACAAGGTCCTTTCTTGCAACAGCACTTTCAAGCTTGAGAGAAATACCCTCTGCCGTATCGTTGTCTTTGCCTGTTGCAATGCCAAGGTCGTGGAGTGAAATCTCAAGTGCGATGAGGTTGCTGTCCAAGCTCAAGTCAAGTGCGATTTCCGGAGAAACAGCAACGTCAACATTGAGTGCGAGATCAAGGTCAAACTCCTTGATGATTTCCGTGATGGATTTGCCGTTTGTGACCGCTGTGTTGCCGGCAAGTGCCGCGATGAGACCAATGATAACATTTTCTGTGACGAGCAAGCCGAGTTTGCCGTTGGCGAGGCTCAGCATGATAGCCATAGCTTGGTCAGCAGAAACGTCGTCTGCCGCAGTAAATGCATCCGAAGTTGTGATTGCTGGGACATCTTCGCCGATCTTGCCCATGAGTTCACTTATGAACGCGCAGAGACGGTCAGCGATGTCAGTATTTGCAACGTGGATTGCTTGCTTGGAGAACTTGCCCATATCAACAAAGAGTTCCGGACCGTCGATATAGACACCCATGACGATTTCGCCGTCGTCAGGATCCTCTGCCATATCCAAGAGTTCGAGGACAATTTGTGTACTGTTCGGATCGTCAAGTGCGAGGTTTGCGCCAAGCGTCAGGCTGTATCTTGCATCCATATCCACTGTTGGGAAGTCGATGCCAAGTTTGAGCCCGAGGTCTGCAATGAGCACGTCGAGATATTTTTCAAGTCTGATTTGCTCCTGTTGTCCCTTGAGCTTCAAGTTGAGGTCAAGAGCCATCTGGAGCGAGATTTCGTCGAGTTGATCGACGGACATATAATTTGCTTTGTTGAAGTCGCTTGGCAATACGCTTGCGCTGCCACCCAACTCAATTCTGAGTTGAGACAAGCTGATTGCAAATGCAAGTGGATCAATACCGATGCTGAACTTGAGCGCATATTCCCAATAGAACTCCAAGAAGCTCGTGTCAGGATTGAGTTGCAAGAACTTGTCTGCGGTGATCTTCTTGCCCGTGATCATGTTGACAAGCATGAGCACAAGACCTTGTGCAAGGTTGATCTTGAAGCCTTCTTGGTCAGCATTGATTGTGCCGATAACACCGCCGATGACGCCCTTCAACGTGTCAATGATGCTTGACGGATTGCTCATATCAATGCCGTCGAGCAAGCCTGATGTTTGTGCTTCGCCCGAGGTTTGAGCCTCGCCGCTGGAACTATCGTCTTTGTTGAAGAGTCCAAGCACTGTATCAAGCAAGCTTGCAAGATTGAGGTTGCTTATTGCCATGTGGAAGTCATCTTTGAAGTCAAGATAGATGGAACTTGTGCCTGTGTAGTTGCCGTCGGAATCTTGTTCTGCAACAAGACGCACAGCAAGGATTGTAGCCTTGTTCTTTTCAGCAAGCGATGTCATGCTGTCAACTGTTGTGATGTTCTTGTTGTAGAGTTCAATTGCGAGGTCTGTATGAGACAAGATATAGTTGAGGTCAAGCAAGGACTTGGCAATGTAGAGCGTATCGTTTTCAACTTTGCTTGGGTCAACTTTGATAAAGTTGTCGCCAACCTTGACATAGACTTTGTCAACGCCTTCAAGCTCTGTTCTGCTGCCGATTGCTTTGAGCGGGATGCCGTCCGGCAAGTATTGTTTGACATACTTCTTGCCTTGATAGCTTGTTCTCTCCTCGCCTTCCAACAACTTGTATTCGTTCTTGACGAGTTTATAGACTTCTGTATATGCAGGATTGTCATCGCCAAGTTCTGCATAGATGATATTTGCCGTAAGGTTGATTGGAACTTCCGGATTGAGTCTCAACTTGACTGCGATACGGAAACCAAACTCTCTTGCAATATCGGATGGGATGTTGTATTGGAGCAACAAATCAGCAATGAACGAGGTCAATGCATCTTGTTCATAGATTGTTTCATTTTGTGGGACTTCGGAGAGAACTGCGCGTCTATATGTATCGCCCACCTTGACGAAGATGTTTGAATTGCTTGTCAAACTGTCTCTGTCGTCAACTTTGTTGAATGCGATAGTGCCGCCCTCTGCATACACCTTGACATACTTGTCGCCGGTGTAGCCGTCTCTTTCTTGTGCGGAGAGCACTTTGTAATTGCCGTTGCCTGCATATTTGTAAACTTCGGAGTACAATCCGGTGTCTTCATCAAGTTTGACAAAGTCTGTATCGCACAAGAAGTTTTCAATCCACTCACCGATTGTCCACTCTTCGTTGCCCGCTGAAGCATCAAGAGAGATTGTACCCTTGAGTTCCAAGAAAACGCTTGGCAACACGATGTCTTTGCTGTCGTTGAAGAGCGTGACTTCGTCAAATCCGCCGTGGATGTTGCTCGCGTGCACGTATTCCGCAAGCGTGTAAACCTTGTCTATTGGCTGATGTGTGGTTGGGTCATACACTGGGTGCGCAATCGTGAGGCCGTTGAGTTGGTTCTTGACCTTGATTGACGTCTCGTGGCTTGCATAGATTGTCGCCGCACCGATGTATTGGTTGTTTTCGTTGTAAATTGCACCTGTAAAGGAGAACATCTCGTCGCCGTGCGGGAATTGTTGTTGAGCGCTGTTGTATTCTTGCTCTTGATAGTTGTCCCAAACATAGCTGAGATATGCGACTGCGTTGTTTGTATCAACGCCGAAGACTTGGAAGATTGCCTCGGTGATACCCTTTGTCACTTCAACCTTAATACGATCGGAAGCAAGGAGTGCCATAACCGCAAAGGCTATCTTCTCTCTTGCGCCGCTGCTCTCTTCGTCATCGCCGCTCACAAGTGCGTCCGCAACAGTAGAGCCGCCGACGTCGTTGATCTTGACGTTGACGTCGCTCATGATGAGGTTGAGGATGAGTTCATAGAGGTCAATATCCGTTGAAACTCTGGTGATACCAAAGTTGGCGCCATCGATATATAGCGTGCCGCCCGTATAGTACAAACCAAGCAAGACTTCCTCTTGACGACCGAACTTGGAGCCCGTGATTTCAATGAGGAGTTCGCTTGAATTGTCCTTCGTGTTGATTGAAGGTGCGCCAAACAAGTAGTCGATGATTGGTGTGAGGTCAAGATCGCCCGCCACTCTGAGCTTGTATTCAAAGGACATCGGATCGTTGAAAGTGAACGGAACAACAACTATGTCCTCAGCATTTGTGCCGAGTTCGAAGTCTGTTTCGCCTTCGTCGCCATAGAAGTCAAATCCGAGTCTTAAATCGATTGAAGCATAAGGTGCTTCAAAAATATTTGTGTATTGGTCTTTGTCCGCAGGAGAGAGATCTCTTTCAACAATACCTGCCTTGAAGCCGTTGAGTGCGACTGTGAGGTCAAGGTTCTTGCCGACTGCGAGCCAAACTTCAACTTGCAAGTCATCAAGGTTGAGCGTGTCAGGCACTGCAAGACGAATACCGCCTGTTGTATCTGTTGCGCCCTCGTCTTCCTCATAGAACTTGATGTCAATGCCCTTGATGCCGAGCATATCCATGATGTTGTCAATGATGCCGGATGCGATTGCGATTTCAATAAATCCGTCCGTCACCTTGATGTCGCCGATAACAAGTCCGATGAGTCCGATGATATCGTCAACGGAGATGTCGCCAAGGAGTCCGCCCTCTTCATCGCTGGCAAGAGCTTCTGCCGCAGATGCAGCAGGCTCTTCGTCTTTGGCGAAGAGACTCATGATATCTTCAACTTTGACTTTGACTTTTTCAACACCAACGAACAACACGGACAAGTCAAGATAGATGTAGCCGTCTGCCAAGCATACGCTGAGCAATTGCTTCTCTTCCTTCCAATACTTGCCGTTTACGTCTTCGACGTATTGTCCGGTGCTGCTGAGGCTGTAATATGTGTCTGCGTATCCCGCAGGCACAGGAACGCTGGTCTTGTCATAATACTTCGGCGATTTCGTGATTGTGAGTTTGATTTGCGAATTGAGGAGCGTATCAAGTGAGAGACCCATTGACAAGTCGATGCTTGCATCGAGGTTGATGTTGAGTCCGCCTTGAATCGTGCCGAGCGCCATCAAAATCTGCGCCGACATACCCGAGAGCAAATCGTCCGCCAATCCGAGTTTGTCAAGTGCAATGTTGATTTCGCCAAGGTTGCCTTGGATTGTGGACAAATCAATCGCGAGACCGGTTGACAACGAAATGTTGAATTTGCTTATGTCAAGCGTGCCGTCTTCGAGAATCGAGATGTATTGATTGTCGCTGGCAATGACGTCGTTGATCTTGCCCATGAAGCTGTCTGAATCCGTGAGTTGACCGAGTTGGAGTCTGCCCGAGAGATCCAAGGATACAGGAGGAGCTGCCACGTCAACGCCGAGACCGATATTGAGGCCAAGGGTCTTGATCTTGCCGACACCTTGGTTTGCATAGTGCAAATCAATGTTTGTGACAGGAATCTTGATTCCTGCGTTATCTCCCTTGAGGACGAGACCAAGGATTGCACTCAAAACAGCTTGTGTGATTTGGACGTTGATCTCCGTAATATTGAAGATGTTGCCGTCCATATTGATGTCGATGCAATCAAGAATCATATTGATGAGCGTCATTGTATCGACAGTTTGCTCATCGTCTGCGGATGTAAATCCGTTGTGCGGGATGAGGAGAGTCTTGTCCTCAAGCACGCCGTCAACAACAGCCTTCACATTTTGAAGTGTTTGTTGATCTTCTTTCTTGAAGATGTCAATGTTGTTGATTGCATTAACAATAATGTCGCCGACCTTATCAAAGAGGCCGTCAACAATTTCATTGAGGTTGAGAGGCTTGCCTTCCCATTGCGTGATTTTGACTTTTGCACCCGAATAGCCGCCGTTTCCGTCCGGAACACCCGTGAGGAGATGGCTTGCGTCAATATAGAGTGCGTTCATTTCGCCCACATAGTAGACGCCGAGTGCAGTTGTGTTGTCTTCAGACACCAATTCAAGAGCGATATTCGTCTTTGAATTGTCGCGCGTGTTGATTGTACCCTGCAAGCTCAAACCAAACGTGAACGTGCCCTTGTGGAAGTCAACGTTCTTTTGGAAGAGCGGAGCAAGACTTGCAAGCAAGTCTGCATCAAGATATTGTTCAAGCAGTCCGGAAATCAATGTGCCGAACGAGCCGATGATATTGTCAATCTTGACAGTCTTGTCAATTGCATTGACATTGATTGTCATCCTGCCTTCGAAAGTGAGGATGGAGTAGTCCTTGATGTTGTCGAGGCCGCTTTGATACTTTGTATTTACAACTTCTCTGACGTTGACGTCGGAAGTGCCGGCAAAGTCAAACTTCGTATAGCCGAGGTTGATGCCGATTTCGTTTTGGAATATGCCGTATTTCTTGATTATTTCTTCTTTGCCGAAGGAATTGAGGTTGACGTCGATGTCCGCGTCAATACCGGCGAGCTTGTCGTCATAGATATCTGCTTGGAGGTAGAGAGCCATGCCGCTGAGTGCGCCGATCTTTTGGAGGTCAATACCGAGCACTCTGTCGACCAAGTCGAAGATATCTTCTGGAATAAGGCTTTGAACAAGTGGCAAAATTGATGCAATCAATGAAAGATCGCACGGGATTTGGAGTTGTGTGTGTCCCTCGCCATAATCAATAAAACGACTCTTGTTTGAGCCAAACAAGAAGTTTACAATCAAATCTTCAAGCGATACGTTGACGATGTCCATGCCGGCGAGTTGCTTGATGAGTTGGCCGATGTTCATCGTGAACACCTTGTCCCACAACAAGTCAGAGATGCCGATCTTGTCAACGATGCCGTCAAGTTTTGTGATGAGAGCCGCGAGATCGATGTCGCTCGTCTTGACAACGTGCGCACCTTTCTTAAGTCCGGAAATGTCAAGGATGATCTGTTCGTCAAGATAATACAAACTCATGACAGGCTCATCGTCATAAATGAGCTGCTCTTCACCATTTGGCAAAACGTTCTTGGAAGTCCTTGTGAGCTCAAACAATATTGTGCTCGGATCTTTGCCCGATTGCGTCTTGTCGAAGTCCGTATAGATACTGCCTGCGATACGCAGCACGTATTGCGCATTGTATGTATCTTTGGCGAACCCGAAATTAATCGCCGTATCGAAGTTGAGGAAGTTTGCGTCCTTGCCTTGTGCGGATGCGTTGAGTGCCGCCAACTTCAATATGCTCCATGCGTCCTGTGATCCCAGATACCTTTCGTTTTCGGTCGGTTCATCCGGAGTCGGAACGACTGGTACGTCAATAATTGACGATCCGTTTCCGCCCGATCTACGAGTGGACGGGTTACATGCAGCAAGTGTTGCAATCATAAAGATCACAAGCACGAGCAACAAGATAAGTGGTAACTTTTGCTTTTTCATAATCTCCTCCATGCTCATACGCACGTATAATGCGCGTATGTGCAGATTATTACACACAATAATTATACCACGCGTGCACTAAAAGTCAATACCAAACTTTTTTTTCTTACTCATCGCAACAGGTAGTGTGCGTGCGCATATCCATACACAATCTATTGTGATTTGCGCCCAAATGTGACACCCATAAACTATGTTTAAGCAAAAACTTTTTCAAAAATATTTTTCAAAACAAAGCTTGTTGTCTGCCCCGCTTGCTGCGCCGTTGTTCCCCTGCATTTTGCAGTTGACACGGCGGGCACTTGATGCTACTATTTCATATATGGAACACGAACAAACCTCCCGGCAAAACGAGATTGTCGACGACAGTCAAAATACCGCGTTAGATGTCGAAAAACCGCAAGAAAATGCCCCAAAAACACCGGTCAAAAAACCGCGCGTTTGGGAAATAGATTTTTTGCGCGGTTTTTGTGTGTGTCTCATGGTGCTTGACCACCTCACAATGCTGATTGCGGCGTTTTTTGCACCCACTTGGTACGATTATGATTTCGCACTTTGGGACAAGTTTTCCGTGTTCTGTTTCAACTGGTTTTTTGAGAGCCTCACAAGGCGCATAATCCACCCGATTGTGCTGTTTATCTTCTTCTCAATTTCAGGGATTTCGTGTTCATTTTCGCGCTCAAACTTGAAACGCGGCGGACTGCTCGCGCTCGTTGCGCTCCTGTATACGCTCGTCACGTACGGCGTGCAGACGCTCATATTTGACAGCACCGAAGTCCTTGCCCCGGGGAGCGTCTTCACATCCTTTGGCGTACTGCACTTTTTGGCATTTTGCATACTATTGTATGCAATTATCGCTCTTGCAACCCAAAAATCCAAGTATCAAAAGTGGATTATTGTGGGGATTAGCGCAGCAATAATCATTGTCGTTTTGTGCCTGTATTTCTTGTACACTCCGCCCGCGAGCACGCACAGAGTGTTTGGAATATTCTTTGCCCCAAAAGACATCTATGGCAATCATTTGGCGTTTTATGAGCAATATGAAATCTCCCCTGGCGATTTGTTCAGCATAATCCCATATTCTGCCTTCTTCTTTGCAGGCGTATTGCTTGCTCCATTCCTCTACCCAAAACGTCGCTCTTTGCTCCCAAAACTCGACGGCAAGTGGCACACCCCGATAACCTTTGTCGGCAGATACGCCCTCTATTTCTACCTCGCCCACCTTGTCGTTCTGGCAGGAATATTAGAACTTGCGACTTTTGCCCTTACAGGCACTTGGGGCATCTAAAAACCGTGTGATTTTGCGATCTGCTTTGTCAACTGCAACAAATACACCCCGTCATGTACGCCAGTACATTGGGCGGGGTGATTTTTTTTGTTTTCGCGCATCTCATCAAAATCACGCGGTTTTTGAATCTTCACTATTTCGAAGACGGAACCGACTCCGCAAGGCGGAGTCCCCGGAGTGCCCCGGTCTGCACTCAGTGCGAGCAAGGAGTGGCATTCTGTTGGCGGAGCCGCCACGAACGCGAAGTGGCAAAGAATAGAGGAAACGGATTTTAGGGTGCCGACTTGGTGTCCCCTGAGCGAGTAGTACACTCTTGCAGAGAATAGCAACGTGCCAATGCGACCAATTCTGTTTATTCCTTGGAGCATTGGCACTTGTGTTCGGCTTATTCCGCGTTGGCGCGACGCGTTAAGCCAACAATCCTGTGAATTGTTGGTAGCCAAAGCGAACAAGGCGGATGCCTTTGGCAACGCCGAAGTCGGGGGAGTCCCCGAAGTGCCCCGGTCTGCACTCAGTACGAGCTTGTGGGGTGCTTTATTTAGGGTTGCACAACGCAAAGCAAGTAAAAACGCCACCATCTTGGTGGCGTTTGTTAAAGTTGACAATGCTATTCGCCAATCTGTGCGGTTTTTATCTAGAAGAGAGAACTAGGCGCATCCGCTTGTTATCCCCACTCTTCTTGTTATAATTCATCTGCTGCATTATGCGTCTTGTGAGGCGGTCGGAGGCGGTTATGCCTTTGACGATGTAGGGCTTTTCAGCATCAGAAACTATGTTGATGTCGCCTGTGTGCAAGATGCGTTGGAACAAGCGTTGTTTTGACTCTACAATACGGATTTCGCCGAGTGGGATTATTGCATTTTGCACGTCAAAAACGCCGTAGCGCATGACGATTTTATCCTCTGTGACAATAAGTTCCTTGCTATACAAGGAAATCGCTTGCAAAATGACGAGCACGAGGACTATGCCTGCGCATCCCAAAACTGCCCATTTGAGCCCCGAAAGATAAGTTGAGAGCAAAATGGATTTGTTGAGCTTTGCGTTGATGAAATCAACGATTTGTCCACCAAACACCCAAAGCACGGCGATAATTCCACCGAGAATAAGCGCGATAAGCAACTGCCTCAAAAACACAAGATTTGAAAACTTGGCTTTTGCGACAATTCGTTCGGATTTAGAATACTTTCTTTCCAGCGTTTTCATGACACTTCTCTCCTACTTCAAGCATTTTGGGAACTCTGCGATTCTGAGCAACGAGCACCCACACGGAATATATGCCCTCTCCAAGCTTTCTTCCGAAAAAGCCGGTTTTTTGGGGATTTCGGCAAAACCATTGACATCATAGTCCCAGTTTGCGATATTTTTTGACCTCACAAGCAACTCAAAAGGCGGATTTTCAAAGGAGAACGGGCTGTCGCCGATTTCGTGAACAACTGTTCTCTCCTGTTCAAACAAGGTGCGCACGCCATTTGTATTCTTTTTTGAAAGAATAGGCGCGATTGTCCAGCGTTTTTTGAAGTTGATATAAAACACTCGTCTGTCCTCTGCAGTGAGTTTGATGTCTGCAGGAACTTTTTCGCACATGAGCAAGTTGCCCTTGAACAGACTGACCAGCCCTTTTGCCGATTCTTCCGCAACAAGTGGGATGCTGAGCTTTATCATAAACGTACTGCCCGTCTTGAGCACGCACTTGACAGAAATCTGCTTTGTGCCGGTCGCCACAATTTGTCCGCCGGATATGAGTTGAATCACGGTGTTTTTTGGGGCACGGAAGTTAATTTTAACTTCCGGCTCGCCGTCCACGTGGTCAACTTTGAAGGTGACGGTGTTTCTGAACGGATAGCCGGTGCTTTCGGTTATCTTCATACGACATCCTGCAATTGTCAAGTCCATCTTGCAAGGAGTGTATGTCAAAAAGTTGATTTCTTCGTTCTTTATCATACACGCGGTCTGCAAATACAGCGGGTATGCGGAAAGCACCGCAACCGCTCCGCGAGTCACTTTCTTTGTATAGAAGGCGTTGTCCTCGTCCGCGTACGGGAGTTTGCGCGCATTGGACGCCTCAATCTGGTTGACGAGCACCAAATCCTGCACGGCGGAACAATCCTCAAAGCACGACGACGGAATGACGTTGAAGATTATGCGCTCAACCAAATCCATAATCGAATAATCTCCCGTCTCCTTGACGACTTCCACCAAGGATTCCAGCATTTCAACGGATGCCAAAACGTCAATCCCCTCTGTCGCCGAAGGCGCGCCGAGGCGTGAAGAACACGCAAACATACCCATTGGCGTCCCGTGATAGCGGTCAAGCGCTTGCACGAGTTTTTGCGAAAGATGCTTGAGCTCGTCATCACCTACAAATCTGCCATAGACGGCAGGATATTTGACTGCTTTGGCAAGATTGACGCCGTCTGTCTCAATTGCAACCTGATGCGACTTTTTGCGCCACTCCTTTTCAACGAGATCAAACGTGTATGGTTTGAGTTTTGGTGGGAGCTCATAAGGCTCGTACGCCTCAATCATCTTTTGAAGACGCTTCAACTTGCTTGTGCTCAAATATTTGTATGCAGGTTGCTTGTATGGGAACTTTGCCGAAAGTTTGAACCAATCGTTGCTGCTGTCTCTGAGTTTTTCGCCAAGGTCCTGCAACCACTCAAGGTCAGTCTCGCGATACACAGCTTCAATGGCGAGGATCTCTTCAAGCAATCTCGCACGAGAATTGTACCACGTCGGCGCAACAGCAAAAGTGTTGAACTGGTTTTTGAAAAACTTTTTGAGGAAGTGCAACACCTTCTCATCATGCGAAAACTCGTAGTATGTGAGAAGGGCCTTCACGCCCTCAATCTTTGGCGTCCAACTTCTTGCCTGCTTCGGACCAAAATCGCCGCCCTCGTTTGCCGAGTTCAAAATCGGAGACAGAAAACTGCGAGCCTTGTCCTTCAAATCCTTGTCGTCAAGAGCGGATGCCAAAAGCACGAGCCCGCGGAAATATCTCGGCAGATATTCGCCGCCTGTCCACTCGCCGTTTTTGACAAGCCCTGAGAGTGCCCCCAGCCTCTTTTGCAGAGAGCACATCGCAAGCATTTGACTTTGAAGCCACCCTTCGGGATGTATTGCCCCAAGCGGCAATTTTCTCAAGTTTTTGTCAACCGATTTTGCCAATTTATCACCCTATAAAAGCTGATATGTGTTTGCCATGTCATTGCACAATAGGCATTTTATGCATCGTTTTTGCAAAGATAAACGCCGTGTTGTGCGATTATTTTTATTTGAACTTCTTCTCTTCGTGCCTGTCGGCAAACGTCTTTTTTTGCTCTTCTCCGTCAACATATCTTGACACTTGCACGCTATAATGTTTGGAGGTGTGACGTATTGTCAGATAGGAGATCAAAGACGCAAGTTTTATGACAAGCTTGACAACCGCAACCAACAAGTTGCCAATAAAGATTGCCCATTGAGCGAGGTCAAGATGCTTGTTTTCTTTGACCATTGCAGCCATTGTCATCGCAGTGAGGACAAGGAAAGCAATGCTTGCAAGCGCCTTGAAGATTTTGATTGTTTTGCCGTAAACCTTGAAGCTCAGGTCGCTGTCCGGCTTTTTGTACACCAATGCGCAGAGCACCAAAAACACAATTATATAGGCAATGAGTATGCCAAGTATGGCATACGACACTGCGCCCTCAACCCAGTTTTTTGCAAGCAGGATTGCGGTTGATATGATTGCGAAGATGGTTGAAATTATCGCCCAAGCAATTTCAAGCGCATGCAAACGCTTGTGCCTTTTTGCCTGTTCTCTTTCAACTTCGGCTCTTGCATGCATAATTTCGTCTTCGGTATACTTGGACGAAAGAGCACTTTCGTTAGTATGATACGAAGACGGCGTAAAGATTGGTTTTTCGCTCATTGGTGTTATTTATTGCCAGTTTTAATTTAAAACTGTTCAGTTTTGGATGAGTGACGAGAAAAGTGCTCACTCGAAGCGCACATGACGCTGAGCGCACATGACGCTGAGCGCACGCAAACCTGACGCAGTTGTTCGCCAAATAGTGCGGCTTTAGACTTCTTTTGCCACTACGCGCTTCAAGAAATCATCACTGAGTTTGATGTTTTCAATTGCCGCACCCTTGTCCCAATTGAGAGGATAGCAGTGATTGTCCATAAACTTTGTGGAGTGATGAGACTCTACGTGCACGCCAAGCCCTTCAAGCTTTTCAATGAGTCTTTGACCTTGTCCTTTGCAGAACATATCCTTCTCAGCATATGTAATGAAGCTTGTTGGGAAGTTTTCATCAACGAGTTTGAGAGGAGAAAGAACGTCTGTCCACTCATACGTCTCAAGCTCTTTCACGTGCTTGCCTGTGAAGTCATGGCAGATTCTGTCTGTAAGTCTGAACGGCATCTTGTGAGAGAGTGCTTCGTCAATGTCATAAATGCCGCAGTCAAGAAGTGCTGTGCGGAATCTGAGAGACGTTTGGACGCCAAAGCGTTGTTGCAACTCTTTGTTGCCGCAGATGCAGCCAAGCATTGCAGAATAGTAGCCGCCTGCTGAGTCGCCAGAGACGCACATATTGTCAAGGTCAAGATTATACTTCTCTGCGTTTTGGCCAACCCAGTTGAGAGCTGTCACAAGGTGTTGAATACCGAGTGGGAAAAGTTCCTTTGGGCCAAGTGCATAGTTGACGTTGACAACAAAGAATCCCTTTGCCGCTGCCCATTTTGCAAGGCCGCGTCTGTGATACTTGTCGCCTGCGACAAATCCGCCACCATGGATATAGAAGAAAACAGGATATTTCTCGTCGTTGTCCTTCTTGACATAGTAGGTGTCGAGTTTGCAATATTCGCCCTCGGTGTACGGAACGTCCGTTTCGATTTCAAACTTTACGTCTTTGAATCTGAGCATTTTTTTCTTGTTTTGGCCGCCATCGAACATTTTGTCGATTGCAACAAACAAAAATTGTGCAAATGTCATAATTTGCCCCCTTTATATAAAGATATATCTTAGTGTATCACACAATATGGCAAGTTGCAAGACAAAAATATTTTTCTTGTCGCCAAAAATAAAAAACGGCGTATTCATGTGAATACGCCTTGATTTATTAAGCGGATTTTTTACAGTTTGTCCCTGTTGAGTTCAACAAAGTCCTGCATATTTTTGACAATCAAGTCAAAGAACTTTTCAACAATCTTTTTGTCTTCGTCATTGCCCCTTATTGCAATCGTCATTGTCATGACGCCTTTGACCGTTGTCAAAGCAAGTTGCATATACGGCTTGAATTTGACTGCCCCCGTCATAAATCCGTCAATGAGGTTTGCATCGCCGAGTTTTAAGAGCGCATCGTTCAAGAGCCCGATGTTGGACATGCCGATAAGCGGATTCATATAGCCGATTTTTATTGCGGTCTCACTGATAACTTGCGGGAACACTGCATAGGCGAGCTTGAGGAGCGGCAAAGAATAGAGCCCCATATACGGGTCATCCTTGCTCTTGCGCACGGAGCGAAGCACATTGATGAGTGTGTCGTTGATGGTTTCGCCCTTGTTTTCAACACTGCACACCATAAATCCCGTATGATTGGTGAGCCCCGTGTTTGCGCCGCCTGCTTCAATGTGTCTGCGCAAGTCAACCATGCAAGGGATTGAAAGTCTCTCGCTGTCATTGAACATGCCGATATCATAGAGCGCGCGGATGTAGAACGCGAGCATGAGGTCGTTGACTGTGACATCCAACTTTTTGCCGATAGCCTTGAAGTTGTCAAACAGCTCCTTTTCAACCTTGCGCTTGCAAATCATGGTATGGTCGTCTTTTGAAGAAGGCGTGAGCGGGAAATAGTGTTCATCCTTGACGGCGCTGATGTTTTTGTACAGCCCCTTTGCAATCTCCTGCTCTTCCTCCGTCAGATTGGAATAGACCTCGTCAAGCGCACGACTGCCCGTCTTTATAATAAACCCGCGTTCGCCTGCAATTTGCTTGTTGTAGTTTTCGGCGAGTTTCTTCATAAAGTATTTGAAGTCGCCGCCGTCCATGCACATATGGTTGACAATCATGGCAAGTGCCCAACGATTGCCATCCGAAAAAACCGCCACCTTATATTGCACGTTGTTGTCAACTGGGATTGACTGACAAATAAATCTGTCAACAACCTCGTCCAAGTCCTCGCAGTCAAGCTGGACTTTCAAGATATCGTCAATCGTATACTCTTCAACCTGCCAATACGGCTCAACCGCATTCGCCCTAAACGAAGAGTGCAAGATAGGCGTCTTCTCAGTCGTCCAAATGAGCACGTTTTTCAAAGCGGCAACGTCAATCGGTGCATCATAGATTTGCACACAATGCACCATTCTATCATAAAAATCGCGGAACAAATATTGCATCTTGTCCCATATTTCAGCTTTCAAAGTCTTTGGCATAATCGTCCTCAAATTTGCAAAACAACGTGTTTATTTCACGTTTTTGCACAAATAAACTGCTGTTTGTGTCAAAACTTGCTTACCATTCACTCCAGTATTTTTCATCGGTTTTGACGTTTTTGTCATAGATCTTTTTCTTTTCGGCTTTGTCCTTTTTGCCATTGCGAATTGCAACAAAAGTGCAAACCTCAGCGAGTGCCGCAACGACACCGGCAAGGCAAAGAATCCAGCCCGGATGCCAGATGTGAACAAGTATGCCAAGCATCACATAGAGCATAATCGCAAAGATTTCAACAAAGATTGGAAGCTCAATCCATTTTGCTTTGCTGTTCACAAAGAAGGCGATTGCCGTGTCTGCGCCAACGATGACTGCAACCATTGCAAGGAACGTGAGCCACACGTTTTCAAGCGGAGATGCGAGTTGCAAAACGAGGAACACAAAGACTGAAATCAGCACCAGCCCTGTCGCAATGAGCAAACGAAGGATTGTAAACTCTTTGTTCTTGACCGCCTTTGCACCGACAAGCCCGAATATGACGAGAAGCCCTGCAAATATGCCGCCTACAATGAGCAACCACGTTGGATGCCACACGTGCGCAACGACGCCGATTATGACATAGGTTATTGCAAGGATTGCAACCACTGCCACCGAGAGCACCACTCCGAGAAGCACATTGCGCTTTGCGGAGTTGACCTTGACCTCTCTTGCTTCAAACTCTTTGAGTTTGTCGCCAAAGTCCTCGTAGTCTTCAAGCACGGTGTCATAGATGAGTTCCTCATCTGTCATGCCCTTGATACGAAGCTCTTGCGCTCTGTCAAGCATTGCCTTCAAGGTCTGCTTGCGATATTCCATAGCTGCTTTTGTGGGAGCAATTGTTTTGAAGGCTTCAATGAGATACGCCTTGAATCTGTCTTCCATAAGCACTCCTTTCCCAAAATTATGGGACAAATTGTATTATATTTTTATTTTATCATAGGGTAAATAAATAATCAATAAATAATTTGCGCACAAAAATGGACATAATGCAAATGTTGTTGAAATAAATGTGAAATATTTTTCATATTTTGTTGACATCGCCAAAAAAAATGATATATTATTATGATAGTACGAGGGCAAAATATGACAATAAAGGACATGAAAATAGGCGAAAGTGCCATCATACAATCCGTCGGCGGCGAAGGCGCGCTCCGTCAACACTTCCTTGACATGGGCATGATACAGGGTGTTGAGATTACGCTCGTCAAATACGCACCGATGGGTGACCCGATTGAGCTGCTCATACACGGCTATGAGCTCACTTTGCGCCTTGCTGACGCAGACAAGATTGAAGTCGGCGAGCCATATGTCAAACAAAAGGAAGAGCCTTCTCAAACCGCAAACGATAGCAATGACTATCAAAAGCGCGAACACCCAGGTCTTGGCGAAGGCGGACGCTATCACGAAAGGGCGACGGAAAATCCGCTCCCCGAAGGGACACTCCTCACGTTTGCGCTTGCAGGCAATCAAAACTGCGGCAAAACCACGCTGTTTAACCAACTCACAGGCTCAAATCAGCACATTGGCAACTTCCCCGGCGTCACGGTTGACAGAAAGAGCGGCAAGATTAAAGGCCACCAGAACACGCAGGTTATGGACCTGCCCGGCATATACTCCCTCTCCCCTTACAGCGACGAAGAAGTTGTGTCGCGCAAATACATCATTGAAAACAAACCAAAGGGCATCATCGACATAGTCGATGCAACCAATATAGAGCGCAACCTCTACCTCACAATGCAACTCATGGAGCTTGAGACGCCAATGGTGCTCGCGCTCAACATGATGGACGAAGTCAAGGGCAACGGCGGCGAGGTTGACGTCAACGCTATGGAGGAACTTTTGGGCATTCCTGTAGTGCCAATCTCCGCGGCGAAAAACCAAGGTGTTGACGAGCTTGTAAACCACGCGATACACGTTGCAACCTATCAAGAAAAGCCGGAGCGCACGGACTTCTGCGACAAGACGGAGCACGGCGGCGCGGTGCACAGATGCTTGCACGGCATAATGCACCTCATTGAAGACCACGCCAAAGCGGCGGAAATCCCTATCCGTTTTGCGGCGTGCAAGGTGGTTGAGGGCGACCAGCTCATCATTGACGCACTTCAACTTGACGACAACGAAAAGGAAATGATTGAGCACATCATCGTGCAAATGGAGGAGGAGCGCGGGCTTGACCGCGCCGCCGCCATCGCCGATATGCGCTT
>DBVQ01000012.1:3539-3746 GCA_002308155.1 Christensenella sp. UBA1260 | reverse complement strand
GATATTCATATTGATTATGGCGGCGGTGTTCTTTTTGACGTTTAGGGTCATCGGCTACTATATGCAAATGGGGCTTGAAATGGGCATAGACGCCCTGACCAAGCTCACAGACAACGCTATGACAGAGGCGAACGTCAACCCTGTTGTGCAATCGCTTGTGATAAAAGGCATATTTGAAGGCGTAGGCAGCGTGCTGTCCTTCATCCC
>DBVQ01000012.1:1960-3501 GCA_002308155.1 Christensenella sp. UBA1260 | reverse complement strand
GACAGCGGCTATATGGCGCGCGTGGCGTTTGTCATGGACAAAATCCTGCGCAAAATCGGCTTGTCCGGCAAGAGCATCGTGCCAATGCTCATAGGCTTTGGATGCACAGTCCCGGGCGTCATGGCAACGAGAACACTGTCAAGCGCACGCGACCGCAAGATGACGATACTTCTCACACCGTTTATGAGCTGCTCGGCAAAACTGCCGATATACAGCTTCTTGTCCGTGGCGTTCTTTGGCAAATACGCTTGGCTCGTCATGATTGCGATGTACTTCATTGGCATACTCGTGGGCATAATCGTCGCGCTCATATCCAAAGTGACGGCGTTCAAGGGCGAGGCTGTCCCGTTTGTTATGGAACTGCCAAACTATCGTCTCCCGGGCTTCAAAAACGTGTTTATGTTGCTCTGGGACAAGACGAAGGACTTCTTGAAGCGCGCGTTTACCGTCATACTCATTGCGACGATAATTATATGGTTCTTGCAATCCTTCAACTTCACCTTCCAGCTTGTTCCTGAAGGCAGTGATGACAGCATCCTTGCAACGATTGCAGGAGGCATAGCGTATATCTTCAAACCCCTTGGGTTTGGCAACTGGCAAATCACGACCGCGCTCATCACGGGCTTTATGGCAAAAGAGAGCGTCGTATCAACGCTTGAAGTGCTGGGTGGCGTGGACACAATCGTCGGGCTCATAACCCCGTGCGCCGCTTTCTCACTGCTCGTATTCTGCGCACTCTACACCCCTTGCGTCGCAGCAATCGCGTCCATCCGCAAGGAACTCGGCATCAAGTGGGCACTCGGCGTTATCGCAATGCAGTGCGTTATCGCGTGGCTCTGCGCGGGAATTGTCAGCCTCATTGGCTTTGCCGCTGGCGTGCTGTAAAATCGAAGACGGAACTGGAGCCGCAGGGCGGCGACCGCGTGAGTCCGTCAGACTTTTATGTCGTACGACTCGACGGCGAGCTTCGGTTTTATTCGCCCAAAGAGTCGTGGCATAATGAGAGCACGTGACTTATGATGTACGGCGACGGGTCTTTCCAAAGACGGTGGGACCCGCTTGCGGGGTAATCGTTTTGGAGAGAACCTTACGAAGGAGAGAGGAAACTTTATTTAGGTTAAACTATGAACACAACAACAATCATAATCATCGTTTGCGTAGCAGTCGCCTTGGTCGGCGCAATCACAGCAATAATAGTCGCCAAGAAAAAGGGCAAGCCGATATCCTCGTGTTGCGGGGATTGCTCAAGTTGCCCTTATGGTTGCGACAAAAAAGAAGAAAAATAGACAAAAAACGACAACAAAAAAGTCTCGGCAACCGAGACTTTTTTTGTTTCATTCAAACATATCAGGAGAACAACCAGCCGAGGTCATCGGCATCATCCTCATCTCCTAAGCTATTTTCTGAGGACTCGCCAACAAGAGAAACGGGGCTTCCGATATAATTGCCATCCATATAGACCAACACACGATTGTTTTCAACATGGCAAAGCGTTATTGTGCCACTGAGTTCAAACGGCGCAAACTCGCCCTCATCGTTTA
>DBVQ01000012.1:0-1914 GCA_002308155.1 Christensenella sp. UBA1260 | reverse complement strand
TGTCAAACTCAATCAACAAGTCGCTGTATTCTCTCACGAAGCTCGTGTAGATATGCCCGTTATCCTTTGTTGAGATTTTGAGGAGAGCATCGTATTCCTCATCCACAGTTATTTCGCACTCAAAATCAAGATAAACGCCCTCGACGACGTACACCTTGAGCACCGATTCAACCTCGCTTTCGGTCATGCCATAGCGCAAGTCTTCTTCGTTTTCAAGTATGAGCTGAGGATTCAAATAGTATTCAAACTCAAGCTCGTCCGATTCTATATCATACTCTTCAACATAAAGCACAAGCGTAAACTCGTCGTGATATGGCAATGTCTTACGAGAGCGGATTTCATATCCGTCAGACGCAATCGGGACGGCGTCATCCTGATCCGGCAAAATGACAAACACGTCAATGGCTGCCTTGATCTGCTCGTCGGTCATGCCCTCAACAATCATGGCCTTTTGAAATGTTCCAATCGTCGGCGGATTTTCGTCAGCGGGATTGTCAGATGGCTCAACGATGTCAAGCTTGAGCTCGCAAGACTTTTTGCCAAACTTGATTTTGATTTCAAGTTTGTCGTTTTTGACCTTGTGGCTGATTTCGCAATCCGAGAGGTTGACTTTGGTGGTTGAGTCGTCGTCCCAATCAAGATACACCTTGCCAATCAGGCTCTTGATATACTCCGCATCGTCAAAATTGGCGTTGCTTGGGACATTTTCAACGCTCGCCTCCGCCACCAGCTTGTAGGAGTTGAAAGTAAACAACTCGCCCGTGCACGCGGAAAGAGCCACTGAAAGCACAATGACCAGCGCGATTATGGATGATATGAGCAAGATTTTTCTTTTCATGTTGTTTTCCTCTTTAAGAATACATATATTATATTTTCAAAACCTATTGTTGTCAAGCGCGCGCCCGTAAACAAAAAGGCACTCGGACGAGTGCCTTTTTTTGTTTTACACAAAGTGTAAGTGATTATGCTGCAGGATCTTCAAGGTCAACAGAGCCGTAATCGGAGAACTCATAAGTGTACGTTTTATTGTCCTTCGTGTATTGGACTTTGATGAGAAGTCCGTTTTCAAACCAAGCGCCGAAGTTGGTGATTGAAACTTTGCTTTCACCCACAGGTGTATAACTGAACGAATTGATGTAGTACTTGTGGCTGATTGAGTTGTAACCTGCTTTCAAGAACGGAGCGGGAATTGCGCCCGTGAATTGATCCCACCAATCAGTGAGGTCAAAGTAGCCGGGGCCAGTGTATTGCCAAACACCCTCAATATAATTGTATTCATTGAACGTATATTGACCGTCTTCGTCCTTCTCATAGGTTTGTCTGACGTGCATCCTTATATCGTCGTCGTTGATGACGTCGCCGTCCACCATGAAGAGACCGTATCTCGGAGATGCTCCGCCCGTGATGTTGTAATCGACTCTGAAGTTGCCGTATTCTTCAAACAACCAATCGCCTGCAAAGATGCCTTCCCAAACCTCTTGTGTGACTTGGTAGTTGTCAAAGTCACCGGGCGCAACGCGTCCGTTTGGATCATCCGGAATGTCGGCTGCCTCTGGAGAATCTTGAGATTCTGCAAGGTAGAGAGAAACGACTGCATAAGTGTCAGGCTCAACCTCGACCTCACCTATTCTCCAAAGATATGCCGGATTCTCTCCCGAAACAATCATAGACCCGCTGATGCCATCCGGCAACGTGTAGGAATATTCCTCATCCTTGTAGATGAGATATGCGTTGAGAACTACGCGGTGATATTGTGCCACCTCTTCATACGTGCCGATGATGACGCCGAGTCCGCTGACAAATTCAAAATGACCATTGCTGTAGAAATCAATGTGTGCATTTTCAAACAACGCTTGATATTGATTGTCCGTGTAGACTCCTGTCACTTCAAGGCGCTTATTGATGAATTCGCTG
>DBVQ01000006.1:15535-20694 GCA_002308155.1 Christensenella sp. UBA1260 | reverse complement strand
TTATAAATCAAACATATAGAAATTTACAAATTATATGTGTCAACGACGCATCCCCGGATGACAGTTTAAGTATTTTGGAGAGATACCGGGAACTTGATAATAGGATTGTAATAGTTAATAATTCTAGAAATCTAGGTCTTTATCATGCTAGAATAGAAGGGATCAAGGTGGCCACTGGAGAATACATAGCTTGTCTAGATAGTGATGATTATGTTTCTTGCGATTATTATAGATGTCTTGTAGAAAAGGCGTTGGCGACCGAAGCCGATATGGTTTTTTCAAAACTCATTCATGAGGATGACAAAGGGTATAGATTTTTCCATAACATTTACCATTATTTAACATTTGATAATAAGGATAAAACTCCGTTTGATTGTTATTTGGAACAAGAGGGGCGTTGTTTTGTATGGCATACCGTATGGAATAAGCTTTACAAGAAGAGTTTATGGGATCAGGCGTTGCCATTTTTACAACAACAAACGAAGCATTTAATAATGACTGAAGATTTCGCTTTTAGTAGTGTATTGTTTTATTTTGCAAAAAAAATATCATCAGTTGAATATAGTTACCATTTTTATGTTCAGCATGCAGGAGCATCGACAAGCGCAAATGGAAATTATAACAAGTATTATAAGAATGTTTCAGATCTAATTATCGCATTTGATTTTGTTGAAAGATTTTTTAAATGTAAAAAAATAGATGAAAATCAAATGAAATATTTTATTAAATGGCGTGAATTGTATTCGAGATTTTGGCATGACAATATTAAAAATGCAGATTTGTCGAGAATTCAAAAACGCGAATTGTTCGATTTGCTAAAGAGTGGTTTAAAAGTAGATAGCTTAAATCACACTGTACCATCTGATCATTATTTTTATTCCATTACAACGAGATGGGATGATAGATATTATAGATTACAAGAATATCTAACAAATACAGTCAAGAAATACTATAGTTTTGANNACCATAGTTTTGATATATTTGACACGGCTATATTAAGACCATTTATAGATCCAACAGATCTATTTTATCTAATGGAAAAAGATTTTAAAGCTTTGTTTAATGACAATTTGTCGTTTGCAAGTATTAGAGTTAATGCTGAAAAATATGCAAGAGAAAATAAAGGCACAAAAGAAATCACATTAGATGAAATATAGGATCTGATGGGAGATTTATATGGCATAGACAAAGTAAAACTAGAAAGAATAAAAGATAAAGAATTGAATTTGGAACTTAATATGTCGTCCAGGAGAGAAAGCATTTATAATTTGTATCAAATGCTATCATTTTTAAATAGAAATATTATCTTCATATCAGATATGTATTTGGACAAAGAGTTTTTAAAACAATTGTTATATAAAAATGGGTATTTGAATTTTGAAGACATTTATGTGTCATCAGAGTATGGCGCATCCAAATATGTTGGTGATTTATATAAAATAGTGGCAGACAATCTTATTGTTGAGCCGAGAGAAATCTTCCACATAGGAGATAATTGGGAAACTGACATAGTTAATGCCCAATTAGCAGGCTTTGAGACCCATTTTTATTCAAAGCCAAAAGAGGTGTTCAAAAATGCACTAGCAGCGATACGCAATACAGAGATTTTTAATGACTATTTTAAACCGAGTAATTCTTGGTTGAATGTCGAAAAAAGCCGTGGTTTTTTGGAGGTGAGATGTGCACTTGCTCTGTGCGCCAACAAACTTTGCGACAATCCATATAGTTCGTTTAATGACAATTCAAATTTTAATTGCAACAGTCAATATATAGGGTATTTCCCTGTTGGTATGTTTTTATTGGGTGTTACTCAATGGATTAATAAGAATCGTAACAATTATAATAATATACATTTTATAGGCAGAGATGGATATTTGTTCCAAAAGGCCTACGAATCTATGTATGATGAAACAACAAACTATGTTGAATTGTCAAGAAAAGCTCTATTGCCGCTTGCGGTTTATTCTAAAGAGGATATTTATTCTTTGAACAAATATTTATATTGGAATAAAACTACCCCAAATAAAATTCTTAATGCATTAAAAAACATTATTAATTTTGACGAATCGGCGTGTCGCAATTATAAATTAGACTCCAAATTTGTTTCAGAAAAATCATATTTGGAATTCTTACATATAGTTGTTGATAAAATGTATGATGAAGACAAAAAGAATCATTATCAGAAGCTTATGAAAGATTATTTCTCAAATATTTTTAAAGAGAATGATGTTCTTTTTGATGTTGGCTATAGTGGAAGGAGCCAAATATTAATTAGCAAACTGTTGGGGTATCCGCTTGATGGATTGTATATTCATATAAATGATGATGAAAACTTATATGCTCAAAAATTGCTTGGCATTTCAATACAAACATATTATAATTTTACACCATCGGTTACAGGAAGCCAACGAGAGTATTTATTCTCTAAACAAACAGGTTCGCTGCTTGAATTTAAGCCAACAAATCACGGCGTTGAATTAATTAATGAAGAGTATAATAATTCTTACGCCGATATTTATTGTATAAAAGAAATACAAGAAAATGCTTTGCAATTTGTGCGTGATTTTAAAAAGATATTCAATGATTATTTGGATATTATGATCTGCCGCAATATTGATATATCTATACCATTTGAAAAACTCATCCATAACAGCGTTGAGGATTTAAGCATATTTAAAGCCTGTGTTTTTGAAGACGAATTGTTTGATGGCAGAAAAGAAATTAATTTGTGTGATATATGGAGAAGAGATATTAATTATCATTATCCAACAAAAAACGTTGTAACAAAGACAGTTATAACGGGCAATCCTCTATTTGATAAGTTTAGTTCGTTGAAGAGATGGAAGAAGGCCATTATATATATGTTTTGTGATCTTCCTTTATTTAAAGCGAAAATTAAAAACAAGTTGAAACGCAAATAGGCATGACGGAGGGCATATGTTAGTTACAAGTACTATATACAATGAAGCCCATGCCAACATTATTGATGATATAAAAATGTTGGAAGACCTGGGATATAGCGTTTGGAAATATCTAAAAGATCTCGGAATCAATAAAATTTCAATATATTGTGATCAAAACTGTTTGGATATTTTTAAAGAAGTTATGTATCAATTAAAATTCGAAAAACAGTTTATGGTGGAAGGATACTATTCAAATAACAGTATTGAATTTAGGCATAAACAAAGCATTAATTTTGGAATGGTATATTTTAATAATATATTTGTTTCAACAATCGCAAAAGATGCGATTGTTGTTTCCATAGTTGATGGAGTAAATGCGCCGGTTAAGTCATTAAATTTTTATCAACTTGTTTGGAATGCTTTGAGTTATGCAACAATTTTTAGACCGATTATCGAATATAAAAAATTGAACCCAAGCGTACAATTTTTATGTGTTAACTATCCATCAATGCCACCTAAGGAGGCATCTGACGCAAGGGAGATAAAAATTCAAAATAATAAAACAGATTATTATTATGTTAATTTGCTTAAGAACATACCAGATACTTTTAATGTTTTTGATTATTCTAGAGAAGATATAATAGAAGTATTTAATGCTCCACAAAGCGAACTGGATGTTTTTGGAAAGCGTCATTATAATGATTACAAAAGCAAAAATGTGAATATCGTAAATGGTCATAGAGTTACAATGGGCCAAATGGAAGCAATTTCTGGGCATAGAATATATATGCTGGGAGGGTGTAGTACATTTGGGTATGGTTGCAGTGACGGCGAAACATCGTCTTCGTATTTACAAGAGTTATTAAACGAGCATAAAAAAAATTACATGATAGAGAATTACGGCATGTTTTTGAACTACAGGAGAAAAGACCTATATGACACTTTGTTTTCTATGACTGTTAACAGCGGAGACATTATTATAATGGAGGTATGGAATAAAATCCCTGATTTTTGTAAAGAATATATTGATTTTTTAGATTTAAAAAACCTGTTTTTTAGGCCACATAATTTTGGAGATGTCTTCGTTGATTATAGCCATTATTCGTATCTCGGGCAAAAGGCAATAGCACAACAAATTTATCAAAAACTAGTAAAAGAAGATTTTTATATTTCTGCTGTATCCAAACGACCAACTATTGAATTTCAGCCAGTTGAGGTATTTGGTATCCCTAACAATTTGATTATAGGGGGGGGGGATGATGCCCCTAAAGGCATTAATGATTATATTAGAGGAATATCTAATTATAGATTAAGAGTAGGTGCAATTGTAATGAATTGCAATCCATTTACCTTAGGGCATAGGTATTTAATAGAAACAGCGGCCAACCAATGTGATAGGCTATTTGTTTTTGTTGTGGAAGAGGATAAATCTGTGTTTAAGTTTGAAGATAGATTAAAATTAGTTGTCGCAGGGACTTCGGATTTTAAAAATGTTATAGTTTTGCCTAGTGGTAGGTTTATGATTTCGTCATTAACATTTTCTGATTATTTTAATAAGAGCAAAATTCAGGATAAAATCATAGACTCTTCGCAGGACGTGAACATTTTTGCAAAGTATATTGCACCGGCTTTAAATATAAATGTGAGATTCGCTGGGGAAGAACCATTGGACAAGGTCACAAAACAATATAATGAAACGATGAAAGATATATTGCCGAAATTTGGCATCAAATTTGTCGAGATCCCAAGAAAAGAGTTCAATGGTGATGTTATTTCTGCAAGTAGAGTTAGAAAACTGTTGACAAATAAAAATTTTGATGAAATAAAAAAAATAGTTCCTCAAACTACTTATGAATATTTGATAAATAATTATTCACATTAGAATAAGTTATTGGGATTAAATTAAAACTCGCAAAACAAATGATTGCTTTGCGAGTTTTAATTTAAGTTTTCTTCTTTCAGCGTGTCGGATGCGGTGCTGTCCGTGAAATAATAGAATGGGCGATAAAACAATAATGAGCATATGAGTATTATTAAAACCTGCCGAAGGGCAGGTTTTTTTTGTGGGGAGAGGGGGAAGGAAGACGGGAATAGATTGGCGGGGTGGAGACGTTTTGGGGACAGGGGACGTGATACAATTAAACTGGCAAAAGATATCTTGCATGGATCTCTAAATTATTTTAACACACAAAATAAAAAACCTGACTTGAACCAAGGTTCAAATCAGGTGTGGCGGAGAAGCAGGGATTTGAACCC
>DBVQ01000006.1:13449-15501 GCA_002308155.1 Christensenella sp. UBA1260 | reverse complement strand
TTCGGCCTCTTGGGTACTTCTCCACGCCGAAGATTTTGGTCGCATAGTGCGGCCGTTTTTTATTGCTTGATTATGATAGCATAGCGGCGGCGGATTGTCAATGAATTATGTGATTTTGTGTGGCGCAACAATTATATTGTGGTGGGATTTGGCCGCATATTGTGAAAATAGTGTTGAATATGGCGCGGGAGTGTGCTAAAATCAAATGGAAAACAAGTCCACAAGGAGCACGGATATGGCAAAGCAGAAGTATGCGCTGGTGAGGTTCAAGCCGTTTGGCAAGGAATACACCTATTCGTGCGGCGACGACGTGGCGGCGGGCAACGTGGTGCTCGTGGGCGTCGGGGACAGAGGCGAGACGAAGCGCGCCATCGTGTCAGAGGTCTGCTATTTTGCGGAAGGCGCACTGCCGTGCGACAAGGCGCAAGTGCGTGCCGTGCTCGAAGTTGTGAGCGATGAGGACTACGCAGGCGAGTTTTATGAGGATATGAACAAGTTGTTTGCGCGGGAAGAGCCAAGGATGATGAACGCTCTTTGGTCGCGCGCAGAGGACTATGACGAATATTCGGAGCAACTTCCGCTCTACGGCGATATAGAGCACAAATACGGCGGCAGAATCACGGTTTTCAAGACGCCAACCGAATTTGTGATACGCTATTCCATCCGCGATTTCACGGAGGGGAGATGGGAGGCATACAGCAAGGTCGAGATGCTTGCCATCACAAAGAACTTGAAGTGCGGGATAGACTTTTATATGCGCCACAGAAACAAGGTGGGCGACGAGTTTATTGAGGAGCTGTTTGAAAACCCGACAGGCATTCCCGAGATTTTTGATGAGAATAATTTTGATTGCGACGACTATCAAGATTAGCGGTCGCAGGAGGGAAATATGTCAATGCTAAAGAGTATGTACAACTTGTTGTACAAGTGCACAAACAAAGCGCAAAACGAGCCGAAAAACGTTTTTTCGGACGTGGAAGTTGAGGTTGAAAAGGACATCGCCGTTGACGAAACAGGCAAGTGTAAAGTGGACGTTTGGACGCCGAAGGAGAGGGCAGAGAAACTTCCCGTGCTTTTCTATACGCACGGCGGAAGCTTCGTCTCAGGCGGAGCGTACTATTCTCGCGGTCTTTCAAAATGGGTGGCTCAAATGGGTTATGCCGTTGTGACGGTGGACTATGAGCTTGCACCTTCCGCGCACCTCTTTGAACAGTTGAAGCAGGTGGCGTCCGCGCTAAATTGGGTGCAACAGAATGCCGAAAAATATGGTTTTGACCTCTCTCGCGTGGTCGCGGGCGGCGACAGCGCAGGCGGATATCTCTCCGCAATGACAACGGCTTTCAGCCGAGATAAACAGCTCCAAAAGAAGTTTGGTGTTGATTTCAATATCAAGTTCTGCGCCGGCTGGTACAACTGCGCGCTCTACGATTTCAACCTCATGCTTGAAAAGGGCTTAACCAAAAAGCTCGTCAAGATTTTGACTCCGGACGTCCTCGGCGTCAAGTTTAAGGACAGTTTTGCCGTTGAACCAAAAGAGTTTTGGTCAATCACAGACAACATCAATGCGGATTTTCCACCGTGCTGTTTGATTTACTCCAAGAAAGATTCCGTCTGCCCGGGTCAAACCGAAGCGTTTATGAAACGCCTTGACGAACTTGGCGTGCACTATGAGAGTGTGTTCTCCACCAAGTACAGCGACAATCACTGCTACAGCTTAAATTGGAAGAGCCCTGCTTCACAAGAAGCGAATGCTCTTGTTAAAGACTTCCTTGTAAAAATCGCACATCTTGGCGAATAGCATTGTCAAAGCCCGTTTGCTCAGGGGTCTTGCGTTTCACGCATCGTCCACATCGTCGTTCGTAATCCTTGCAAGCAAGTTACTTACTCCTTGTGGTCACGTACGACTTGTACGCTCATCCTTCCCAAACGGGCTTTTTCGCGCTCTTCATCCAACCTGAGCGGTTTTGAAAGTAATATCAATTTAAAAAACACACCTTGATTAAGGTGTGTTTTAATATTGGCATTAAAAACTGTGATTATTTGGATGAGTGG
>DBVQ01000006.1:9652-13391 GCA_002308155.1 Christensenella sp. UBA1260 | reverse complement strand
CAGCCAATCGCCAAATAGCGCGGTTTTTACTTGATGAAGGCAGAGAAGGCTTTATGCGCTGACCAAATGTCTGCTTTTGAAATCAATTCGTATGGGGCGTGCATGGAGAGCACTGGGACGCCGACGTCAACTGTGTCGATGTTGATGGAGGCGATAAACTTCGCAACTGTTCCGCCGCCGCCGAGGTCAACGCGGCCGAGTTCGCTTGTTTGCCAAATGACGCCGTCGCGCTGAAATACGCCGCGGAGATAGCCGACGTACTCTGCGGACGCATCGTTGGAGCCGGATTTGCCGCGGGAACCTGTAAACTTGTTCATTGAGACGCCGTGGTTCATAAAGCTTGCGTTTTTCTCTTCAAATGCGGAAGCAAAGTCAGGGTCAAAGCCCGCTGTGACGTCTGCGGACAAGCATTTGGAGTTTGCGCGCATAACTGCGGAGTTTACGCCGTAGTTCTTTGCGATTTCGTCCAAGATATCGCGGATGAGCACGCTTTGCATACCTGTATTGCCTTCGCTGCCGATTTCCTCTTTGTCTGCGAGGATTGTGAGGACTGTTTGGTCCGTCTCAGTTTCAATCGTTGCGGTGATTTCCGGATAGGTGCACACTCTGTCGTCATGGCCATAGCCGCCGACGAACGCTCTGTCAAAGCCGATGTCGTTTGCTTTTGCCGCAGGCACTGCCTCGATTTCGGCAGAGAGCAGGTCTTCTTCAACGATGCCGTACTTCTCATTGAGGATTTTGAGCACGCCGAGTTTGACTGCGTCCTTGTCTGCATCTTTTGCAGGGATGCCGCCAACCAAGATGTTGAGGTTTTCTGCAGGGAAACCTTCGGCAATAGTTTTTGTTGCTTGCTCTTGAGCAAGGTGCGGAAGAAGATCCGTGATGTAGAAGTATGGGTCGCCTTCCTCTTCGCCAACGCAGATGTTGACGTTTCTGCCGTCCTTCAAAGACACGACACCGTGGAGTGCAAGCGGGATTGTCAACCATTGATATTTCTTGATGCCGCCGTAGTAGTGTGTTTTGAGGAATGCCATATCCGCCTTTTCATAGAGCGGGACTTGCTTGAGGTCAAGTCTTGGGCAGTCCACGTGTGCAACCAAGATGCGCACGCCATTCTTTGCAAGGTCTGCCTTGCCTGCCTTCAAAATGAAGAGGCCTTTGCCGCGGTTGTTGTAGTAGAGTTTGTCGCCCGGTTTGATTTTGTCGCCGAGTTGATACTCTTTGAAGCCGTGTGCCTTGACGAGTGCAATGCCACATTCAACCGCTTCGCGCTCGGTTTTGCTGCTGTTGAGGAAGGACTTGTAGCCCTCTGAATACGCTTGAATCTCGGCGAGTTCTTTCTCGCTTGCGACTGCGTAAATGTTTTGTTTTTTGTAAGAAAGTTCCATAAAAACCGCCTTGTAAAATATTTATTGACACTATTATATCACAAAGTCGCTATTTTGCAATTAAAATATATTTGCAAATATAACTTGTCTTTTTCGCGTTATTGAGTTAAAATATTTTATACTTAAACATTTCAAGAGGTTTTTTATGAAAATACTCTACAAAGACGGCACAGTCGCAGAATGCCCGCAGGAGGAAGAACTTCAAGTTCTTCGCCACTCCACGGCACACGTTATGGCGCAGGCAATAAAGCGCCTCTATCCGCACGCGGACTTCGCGTTTGGCCCCGCAACCGAAAAGGGCTTCTTTTATGACGTGGACCTCGGCGACACCAAGCTCACAGACGAGGATCTTCAAAAGATCGAAGCCGAAATGAAGAAGATCGTCAAAGAGAATCTTCCAATCAAGGCATTTATTCTTCCGCGTCCTGAAGCAATCAAGCTCATGGAAGAGCGTGGCGAGAAATACAAGGTCGAGCACATCGGCGATCTTGCTGACGATGCTGAAATCAGCTTCTATCAACAGGGCGAATATATTGATATGTGCACAGGCCCGCACGTCACCTATACAAAGGCGCTCAAGGCGTTCAAGATCACGCAACAGAGCGGCGCATATTGGAAGAACGACAAAAACAACAAGATGCTCACGCGTATAAACGGCGTGGCTTTCCGCTCACAACAGGAACTCGAAGAGTTTGAGAAGCTCCAAGAGGAGGCAGAGCGCAGAGATCATAGACGCATCGGCAAAGAGATGAAACTTTTTATGTTCAGCGACGAAGGTCCAGGTTTTCCGTTCTTCTTGCCAAACGGCATGATCGTCAAAAACGAGCTCATGTCTTATTGGCGTGAAATCCACTCAAGAAACGGCTACGTCGAGGTGTCCAGCCCAATCATCATGAACCGCCATCTCTGGGAGACGAGCGGACATTGGGCACACTACAAAGACAATATGTATACAACGACCATCGACGACGAAATCTGCTGCGTCAAGCCGATGAACTGCCCCGGCAGCGTGCTCATCTACAAAAACCAACCGCACAGCTATCGTGAGCTCCCGCTCCGCATCGCAGAGATGGGACTTGTGCATCGCCACGAGCTCAAGGGCGCACTTCACGGGCTGTTTAGAGTCAGATGCTTCACGCAAGACGATGCGCACATCTATCTTACACGCGAGCAAATCACAGACGAAATAGTGCGTATCGTTGGGCTCATAAACGAAGTTTATACAAAGTTTGGATTTGACTATTTCGTCGAGCTCTCCACGCGTCCTGAGGACAGCATGGGCAGCGACGAGGATTGGGAAGCCGCAACGAACGGGCTCAAGAACGCGCTTGAAAAACTCGGGCTCGACTATATCATCAACGAGGGCGACGGCGCCTTCTATGGGCCAAAGATTGACTTCCACCTCCGCGACAGCATTGGCAGAACGTGGCAATGCGGCACAATCCAACTCGATTTCCAAATGCCGCAAAATTTTGGTCTTGAATACGTGGACGAAAACGGCGAGAAGAAATGCCCGATTATGATTCACCGCGTGTGCTTCGGCTCTATCGAGCGTTTTATCGGCATACTCACCGAAAACTTTGCAGGCAGATATCCCGTGTGGCTTGCGCCGACTCAAGTCAAGATTTTGACGTTGCCAAACTCAGATACAACGTTTGCAAAAGAAGTATATGCAAAACTTGTGGATGCTCACGTGCGTGCAGTGCTTGATGACCGCAATGAGACGATTGGCTACAAGATAAGAGAAGCGCGTCAAATCGACCGCGTGCCGTATATGCTTATCATCGGCGCAAAGGAAATCGAGACGAGAAGCCTCTCCGTGCGTGAACTTGCAACAGACCAGACAACCGCTTGCGGCGTCGACGAGTTTGTTGCAAAAGTCGCAAGCGAAATCAAGAACAGAAAATAAACGAAAAACCAACAAAAAAAATCCGTCATATGACGGATTTTTCTTTTGCTCAATTTCCAGTTTAATGTTTTGAATACATCTTTGCCATGTCCGCAATTTGTTGTTTGATTTCCTCGCGCATGAACTCAGGCGAGATTATCTCTACATTGACGTTGTATTGGAGCACCCAGTAGAGCATGGCTTGTTTTGACGCGGTGACGGTGGCAACAAAGTGGTTTTTGTCAAGCGGGCTTATGGTGAAGCCGTCGCCAAACCAGTCGCCGAGTTCGTCCGTCATGAAGTTTTTGCATTTGAGCCTTACTGTCACTTGCTCGTCGTTGAACATATAAGGAAGTCCGGACGAGAAGCGTGAATAGTCTATGCCGTTTTTGTAGCCATCGAGACTGCGAAGCGGCGTTGCGTCGTCTTTTAGCACTTTCATTTTGGACATCTTGTCAACTCT
>DBVQ01000006.1:452-9605 GCA_002308155.1 Christensenella sp. UBA1260 | reverse complement strand
AGGACGAGTTGATATGGGCTCGCCTTCCTTGAGGACGATTTGTGCGGCTCTTTGTCCAAACCTACTTTCAAATAGTCAAAAGAAATCTTCTTGCCGTTTTCAATTGCCTCGTCAATGAGTTCTATGTTGAGGAAGAGCTCTTTGCTGTCCGTCTTGCCCCAGTCGCCGACGGAATAGACGTGCTTGACGTGTCCCTCAAAGTTTTTGCCCCCGAGAGAAGCGAGTTTTTCAATCAGTTGCTTTGAGTATTGCGAATTGACGTGGCGCGAGCCGAGTACGCTGTCTATGAGCAGGCGAAGTTCGGAGTTTTCAAATTTGCGGGAGGCGAGATATGCGCCGCGCCCGCAGATTTCAATATCAAAACCCATCTCTTGCAGATAACCAAGGTTTCGTCCAACTGCCTTTCTTTCGCACTCAATGCCGTAGTCCGCGTCAAGTTTGTCAATAATGTCCTGCTGTCTTAGTGGATGGTTTTCATCCGAGTAATCCTCTAATATTTGATAAATGCGGAAAATCAATGTTTTCTTTGGCTCTAACATAAAATACCTCGTATATTTGTTTTCAACACTTTTATATCATCAAACTTTCAAATTGGCAACTGATTTTGGTAAATAATTGCGAAAAGGCGAGTTTCGTCCCGTTTTTGGGACAATGAGTGTTGTATTATATAGTCACAAAAGCAAGAGAGCGTTGCAAAATCACGCAGGCTCAAAGGAGAAAACCATGAAAATCATCATCTCAAGAATAAGCAGTGAAGATAGAGTCCAAAATCAACAAATCGGCATGAAAGACGGCAAACTCGCCTACGTGCTCGTCAGTATAATCAAAAAGTAACAATTCACAAAAAATCAAGCACAAGGATATTGCGGAATATCTGTTTGGGCTATGTGTTTTCATAAAGTTGAGCAAATATTCCTTGTGCGCGAAGCGGTGCCGAAATTGAGGCAAGTATGCTTCGCGCATAAATAAAATGCGCGTGCAAAATGACTCAATTGAGAAACTTCTTACCCAAATAAAAGACGGCGTTGCCCTCGAGCACACCGTCTTTTATTTTGTATTACGTTTTAAACTATTTATTTGTTCATGAGTTCGTAGAGCTTTTCAAACGCTGGGATGGAGTCAATGATTGTCTGCTCTTTGACGCAGTAGGCGATTCTCACAAATCCTTTTGCGCCAAACTCGTCGCACGGAATGATGAGTATGCCAAGCGATTTTGCAAGTTCGCTGAGTGCCTCCGAGTCGCCGTCCTTTGCCTTGATGCAAATATAGAAAGCTCCGTCCGGATGCGTGCATTCAAAACCGATGCGCGTGAGGTTGTCAAGGAGCAAATCATGGTTTTTTTGATATTGTGCGATATTTGGCTTTGCCCACAAGCATTTTTCAATCACACGTTGGAACAGTGCCGGTGCACAGACGTAGCCAAGCATCCTGATTGCGCCGCTCAAAGCCCAATACATATCGTCTGCGCCTTCCATCTTTGGATTGACCGCAATATAGCCAATGCGCTCGCCGGGGAGAGACAGGCTCTTTGAGAAGGAATAGCAGATGATTGAGTTGTCCCAGTCTTTGGCAAAGCAGTGATCCGGCACGCCATAGACGAGCTCGCGATACGGCTCATCTGTGATCATGATGAGCGGACGGCCAAGCTCTCTTTGTTTGCGCTCCATTACGTCAACAAGCGCTTTTGTCGTTGCTTCGTCATAGACGATTCCGCTTGGATTGTTTGGAGAGTTGACAATGACCGCCTTTGTGTGAGGGTTGATTGCCTTTTCAAGTGCGTCAAAGTCAGGCGTCAAGTCATCTTTGCATGGCACGGCCACAGATTTGAGCCCTGCGTTTTTGATAAAGAGCGGATACTCAGGGAAGTAAGGTGCGAGCATGATGATTTCATCATCTGGGCTCTCCTTGAGTGCCTCAAAACTTGCGCGCAAACAAGGGGATGCGCCACAGGTCATAAAGACGTATTTGCCTTCAAGTTCCAAGCCAAATCTCTTGTTCAAATTGTCCGCAACCGCTTGACGAGTGCTCTCAAGCCCCGGGCCGAGAGTGTATTCGTGCAAGCCATCCGGATTTTCTATTGAAAGTTCACGCAGAGTGTCAATGACTTCTTTGGGAGGCTGCAAGTTTGGATTGCCAAGCGAGAAGTCATAGACGACGTTGCCAAGCTTGCGCTGTTCTTTGCCATAGTCAAACAACCGTCTTATGACGGTGCGTGCCTTGCCTATGTTGTAGAGTTCTTGATTTACCATTTATTCCGCCTTTACACAGTTTGCAGTGCAAAAAATTAATTCTTGTTCTCACAATATTATGCAGTTTCTGCAAATATTATGAAAGAATAATACCACGCGAGTGTTATTCCGTCAACATATTTTTGTATTGAAATATCGTGCAAAAATGCTATAATAAACTCAAGAGGTGGATTATGGCAGGCGACAATTTAGCTAATACTCAAAAACTCAAAGACGCAATCGCGCGTAGCAATCGCATAGTCGTGCTCACGGGGGCGGGTATATCAGTGCCGAGCGGCATACCTGATTTTCGCAGTGCAACGGGACTCTATGCCACACCGTTCGGCTCGTATCGCCCCGAAGAGATGATCTCGCACGAGTTCTACGTTCTGCACAGAAGAGAGTTCTATGAGTTTTACAAACAAAAGATGCTCTATCCGGACGCCAAGCCAAATCAGGCGCATGTCTTCCTTGCCAAACTTGAACAGCAGGGCAAACTTTTTGCGGTCATCACGCAAAACATAGACGGCTTGCATCAGGCAGCGGGCAGCAAACGCGTGTATGAACTCCACGGCTCAGTGCATCGCAACTACTGTGAGCGTTGTCGCAAGTTCTATGATCTCGATTATATCATAAAATCCGACGGCGTGCCAAAATGCTCGTGCGGCGGAAGCATAAAGCCTGATGTCGTGCTCTACGGCGAAGGGCTGGACACGGATATACTCATGGCGTCCATAAATGCGCTCCGTCAAGCAGACCTCTTTATCGTCATAGGCACGTCGCTTGCGGTCTATCCGGCGGCGGGACTTGTGGATTACTACGGTGGCAAGACAAAAGTCGTCATCAACAAGTCGTCAACTCCATACGATGCCTACGCCGACATCGTCATCAATGACGACTGTGCCAAGGTCTTAGACCTTGACTGATATTGACACAACGAATAGACTTCAAGTTAAATCAACGCCGAAAACGGCGTTGATTTTTTAGTTTTTGTTTGTGGCAAGTGGAGCAATTAAATTGCACAACACAGTGTTTATATTGTCAAAAAAAATATATAAACATTGCATTATGCAATAATAAACACACGAAGTGTGTCAGATAACGGTTACGCTTTTGGCGAGATTGCGAGGCTTGTCAGGATTGAGCCCCATAGCTATTGACAGGTCAAGTGCAAATCGTTGAAGAGGCAAAATTGCAATGAGCGGAAAGAGCAATTTGTCGTCCGGCACGGGCAGGTTCACTGTCTTGTCCGCGCCGATATCACCGATTCCGCTCACGGCAAATACTGTTGCGCCGCGGGAGCGAAGTTCGCTTGTCGTGGCTTCAATCCTTGCCTTGTCGTCTTCGTTTGTGGCGACTACGATAGCAAGGCTGTTGTCGTCAATGAGCGCAATAGGGCCGTGTTTGAGTTCGCCCGCAGGATAAGCGTCCGTCATCTTGTAGGTGATTTCTTTGACTTTGAGCGCCGCTTCTTTTGCGGTCACAACATCCTGCCCCTTGCCAATGAAGAATATCTTTTTGTCAAGGCAGTCGGGCAAGAATATGTTTTGTTCAAGAGTTTTTTCAAGACAATCCACAAACGTGGGTTCGAAATCGTCAACAACCCCCGCGCACTTTTTTGCCAAGACATACAAAAGCGCAAGTTGTGAGACGTAGGATTTGGTTGCAGCAACGGCGACCTCTGCGCCTGCGTGCGTGAAATAGGTCGCGTCTGCCTCAAAGGATATGAGGCTCCCTTGTACGTTGCAGATTGCAATCGCATAGCCGCCTTGTTGCCTTAGGTGTTTTGTTGCAATCACTGTGTCCGCTGTCTCTCCGCTTTGGGTGACAAATACCGCCACTGTACGCTTCGTGACGAGCGCGTCTTCAAACTCGCTTGATTCCACCGCCTCGCAGTTTTTTTGAAGGAGGCGAGAAAACACGTGTTTTGCATAAAGGCAGGCGTGATACGCTGTCCCGCAACCCACGAAGTAGAGTTTGTCAGCATTTTTGATTTTTTCTTCCGCGGTTTTGTTTGAACTATGCAAAAATCCGTCTATTGTGCGCTTCACGGCAATTGGGATTTCGTTTATCTCGCTCGCCATAAAACAGTCGCTATCGGTTGGGCGTATGCGGTTTAGATTGTATGCGGGGCGGAAAACGAGCTCTTTTGCGTGGTATATATTGACGTTTTCACGCGAGATGACCGCTGTATCGCCGTCGAGGAGCGGAATCATCCTGTTTGTGTGCTCGCAGATTGCAAGCGTGTCGCTGGCGACAAAGTTTTCGTCGTCGCCCATGCCGATTGTGAGGGACGCGCCGCATTTGGAGCAATATATCTTGTCGTCGCCCTCGCGTATGGCAAGAAAGGTTGCCGCGCCCCTGAGCAGTCTGCTGACGTTTTCAACCGCTTGCAAAAAGTCTGAGGACTTGTCGAGCGCAAGCAAGTGCGCAATGATTTCGCTGTCCGTGTCCGACAAAAAGGTGATTCCTTTTTCTTCCACCTTGCGCCTTAAATGCTTGAAGTTTTCAATTATGCCGTTGTGCACGACTGCGACCTTGCCGTCAAACGAAATATGCGGATGTGCGTTCTTTTCAAGCGGTTTGCCGTGCGTCGCCCATCTCGTATGCCCAATAGCCGTTGCAAAGGAGGCAGAGGGAAGTTTTGCTTTCAACTCCGACACTCGTCCCACCGCCTTGAAAACCTCTATATTTTTGCCTGACACCGCAATCCCCGCGCTGTCGTAGCCTCTGTATTCAAGAGTTTTGAGTCCGTCAAACACAACGTCTACGGCGTTTTTAAACCCAGTGTAGCCAACAATTCCGCACATAATATCAATATATGATGGGAGTAAAAAATGTGAATAAAAAACCCTGCAAAAGCAGGGGAAACTTCGTTTCGTTATTATGGGTCAAAAGCACAGGCTTTTTGTTATTGATTTTCGGCTGGGGCTTCGTCTTTTGCCACATCAGCTTCTTCAGGCGGAGTATTCATCGGCTCGTTGTCCGGCGATTTGCGTTTTGCAAGCTTTGAAAACAGTGCTTTCAAATCCGCAATAGGGTCGCGGCCGCCAAACGCACGGCACTTGTTGTCAGGCAAATCAACTTCAACGGCGAGCGAGATTATGAGCAGCATGATGAAGAACGTCGGGCTGAAAAACGCCGTATCAATCATCGCGTACGCGTCAAACAGGAACAGCGCAAGGAAGAGCATAATGGCTTCCGGTCTCTTTCTGAGCACAAAGAAGGTGCGATAGCGGTGAAAATAGAAGAATACAAATGCGATTGCGCCTACGATGCCCATATCTGCCAAGATTTGCAGAGCGGTTGAGTGGTGCCAATATGGCGAATAGCTGTTGCCGTCTATCTCGCCGAGCTTGAAATCCCAGCCCGCGCCAAAGATAGGATGCTGTTTGAAGGTGTCAATTGCGACAGGATAGAGGAGTTCGGTTCTGCCCGAGCTGTCAAAGCCTTTGTCCAGCATAGTGGAAAGCACTTCTGCGACATGTTCGCCAAAATATACGGCGAGCGCGATTGCCACGGCAAACAATACACATACGGTTGAGGCAAACGCGACTTTGTTTTCGGACTTTGCCATGATATAGAACAGCATGACAGGGAGCGCAATCGTTGTGAAGAGGATGCTTCCTCTGCAACCCGTGCACAAGAGCAACACATATTCCGCAAGTGCGATAAAAGCAAGAAGAGGAGTGATTTTGTTCTTTTTTATACAGAGGCAGAACGTTGCGGGGATTGACATTGAGAGGACGGGCGCGATATTGTTGGCACTTGACCAGCCTAGGTCAATGAGTTTGAGCTTGACGTTTTCTTTGAAGGCGTCAAAGGTGTCGCAGGTTGTGGCATAATACATAATGATTTGCGCGGACACGACCACGCCTACGCAGAACAAAATCTTTATGACGTATTCGGCAAGGCTCTTTTTGTCCTTTTCAATCGTGACGACAAAGAAGGTGTAGCAGAGTGCAATGACGATTATGAGCAAAAGCACCAACACTCTTGCGACAGGGCTCTCGGCCGGGCGTGCGACGCCTGCGAAGGCAAACGGAATAATGAGCGCGATGAGCGATGCGTGGAATCCCTTTATGTTTTTTGGGTGTATGAGAGTAAAATCGCGTTTGAAGCGGATGAGCGAAAACACAACTCCCGCCACGATGAGTGCGACAAAGGCGAGCAACCAAGCAAAGTCTGCAAGGTTGTGGCGGTCTGCGCTAATCATGAACGTAAATGCAAACAAAAACGGCAACAAATGTTTTGTGTCGCGGAAGAAAAACAGCGGAAGCACGTTCAGGACGACAAGTATTGGCAAAAGGGCATACCAAGCGCTCGACACCCATCCCACAAAGATAAGCACGAGGTTGATTGCAATCCACAAGTCGCTTTCAATAAACCTGTTGAGCTTGTCGCCGAAGATATGGAGTTTTTGTTTTGTCTCATCTTTCATAGTCAAATTGCTCCTTGTGCGCATAATTATTGTTGCAAGTTCAACTTCATTATATACTGTCAAATAGATTGTGTCAACGAAACATTTTTCTGTTGCCTATTGAAAAACGAGCCGAGATTTGGTATGATAATAGGAGCAAAATCAAGAGGTGCATTATGGCAAGATTTTCCGTGCATACAACCCCCACAGACGAAAAGAATACACTTGTTTTCGGCGACGTCAGAATCAGTGTTTTGTCAGACAAAATCCTGCGTGTTGAAAGAGCCGAAAAAGGTCATTTTTGCGATTTGCCGACGCAGGCGGTTTTGAACCGCAATTTTCAAAATCCGCAGTTTACACGGACAAAAAACGGCGATAAAGTGTTGATTTTGACACAACAAGCGGAGTTTGAGGTTGACATTAAAAGTCTTGAAGTGGCGGTCAAATTGGCAGGCAAAGACGAATATGCAAAACCGTCCGCAAAGGAGAATATGGGCGGCACGGCAAGGACTCTTGACGGCACTTTTGGCAACCTCGTAAGTTGGAAGAACGGACGCGAGGGCAAGGACCATTTTGGACTTGGGCATTTGAGAAAGGGTATATTTTCAAAAAACGGTGTTGCAGAGTTTGACGACAGCAAGAGTTTTTTGCTCAATGAGGACGGCAGTGTTGAGCCAAGAGAGGAAGGCGCGGTTGACAAATACATCTTTGCGTTTGGCGACGATTATCTTGCGGGGCTCAAGGAGTTTTATGCGCTCACGGGCTACACTCCGCTCTTGCCAAAGTATGCACTTGGCAACTGGTGGTCGCGCTATCATGCCTACACGGACAAGGAATACACGGAGCTCATTGACAGATTTGCAAGAAACAATGTTCCGCTCACGGTTGCGACGATTGACATGGATTGGCACATCGTGAAAAATGTGCCGAAGGACGTGCCAAAGCAGACGATGCAGGGCGCAGGCTGGACGGGCTATACGTTTGAGAAGGAGCTTTTTCCGGACTACAAGGCGTTCCTCAAAGGGCTCAAGGACAGAGGGCTTGCGATAACAATGAACCTGCACCCGAAGGACGGCGTCAGATATTTTGAACAGCAATACGAGGATATGGCAAGAGCGTGCGGGATTGACCCTGCCACAAAGCAGCCCGTGGAGTTTGATCTCACGGACGAGAAGTTTTTGCCGGCGTATTTTGACATCCTGCACCATCCATACGAGCAAGACGGCGTGGATTTTTGGTGGATAGACTGGCAACAGGGCACGAAGTCCAAGATGAAAGGACTGGACCCGTTGTGGCTTCTCAACCACTATCACTTCATAGACAATTCCCGCGGTGGCAAAAGAGGGCTGATTTTGTCAAGATATTCGGGGCTCGGCTCGCACCGCTATCCGCTCGGCTTTTCGGGCGATACGCTGGTATGCTGGCGCAGTCTTGATTTTCAGCCGTATTTCACATCGCTGGCGTCCAACGCGGGCTATACGTGGTGGTCGCACGACATAGGCGGGCACTTGTTCTCAAAAGGCAAAGAGGAGTTGTATCTAAGATGGCTCGAGTTTGGCGTATTCTCGCCGATCAACCGTCTGCACTCGTCAAATATCGGCATTTCCAAGGAGCCGTGGAACTATCCGCACGTCAAAAAAGCGGCGGAGAAGTGGTTGAGACTAAGACACGAGCTGTTGCCGTATCTGTATTCGGCAAACGTGAGGACGGCAGAAGAGGGCATCCCGCTCATCGCACCGCCGTACTACTATGACAAGTCTCCGTTTGCAAGGGCGCAGGCGTTCAAAAATGAATATTATTTTGGCGAGCAGTTGTTTGTGTCGCCGATCACGAAGAAGAGCAAGAGCGGTGTATCCAATCACGAGGTTTGGTTGCCAAAGGGCGTGTGGTATGACTTTTTCACGGGCAAAAAGGTGGCGGATGATGACACATACGGTGTGATTTTTGTGCATGAATACGAGTTGGACGAATATCCGGTGTTTGCCAAGGCGGGCGCGATTGTGCCGATGATAGACTATGCGGGCGGCAATTCGCAGAGCTTTGAAAACCTCAAAGTAAAGGTTTTCCTCGGCGCGGAAAATGAGTACGTCATGTATGACGAGGCGGACGAAAAAAAGGCTGTTGACAGCGCAGAAAAATTGTTTGCGCCGAGCAAGGAAAGGGCACAAAAACTCGCCTCAATCCGCTTTGCCTTGAAAGAAAAAGAGGATAAATGGACACTTTGTGTTGAGCCACTCGCCAATTGCAAGACAAATCAAATCAAGCTTATTCTTGCCGATGACAAATCGCGTGAAATCGATTTGTCATCGGGCAAGCCGGTTGTGGTGGAACTCTGATTATCCCCAAAATATAAGCATTTTGCGAAAAACTTTTCAATTTTGCTTGACTTCTTTTGCGTTATTTATTAATATAATCAAGCATCTTTTAGGGATACGTGCGCGACGAACTAGCCCCTCTGAGCAAGCGGCTCCCCAATCAAAATCTTCGGAGGTTTGTCTTTATGGC
>DBVQ01000006.1:216-424 GCA_002308155.1 Christensenella sp. UBA1260 | reverse complement strand
AATGGTATGTTGTTGACGCAACAGATCAAGTTCTTGGTCGTCTTGCATCCCAAGTGGCTGCAATACTCAAGGGCAAGAACAAACCAGAGTACACTCCAAACGTCGACTGCGGTGACCACGTCATTATAATCAACTGCGAAAAGGTCCGTCTCACAGGCAAGAAGCTTGAGGACAAATATTATCGCTATCACACAGGTTTTATCGGCGG
>DBVQ01000006.1:0-150 GCA_002308155.1 Christensenella sp. UBA1260 | reverse complement strand
GCAGTCAAGGGTATGCTTCCAAAGAACTCACTCGGTGAGAAAATGCTCAAGAAGCTCCGCGTTTATGTGGGTGCAGAGCACAACAATCAAGCACAATGCCCGGTCGAGCTCAAACTTGACTAATTGAGGTGAATTATGGCTACAAAGAAA
>DBVQ01000022.1:6131-14677 GCA_002308155.1 Christensenella sp. UBA1260 | reverse complement strand
ATTTGTTCGACTGAAATTGCTTGTCTCAAGCTATATCCACGGCTGCGAGCAGCAAAAACCGCCTTAATTTTTTGAGATATAAGCTGTTTTTCAATGGTTTCAAAGTCAAAAGCAGGTGTCAAATCCGCCTGTGTTATGAGGTCAATATGGTCAAAACCAATGCCAAAATCCTTCAAAGAGCCCTTGTTGTCGGCGAGAATCACATCTGTAAGCGTATCATAAGGCATTCCGGAGACAGCCAAAAGCTTGTCATTTGGACGCAAAACTCCAAACAGCATAAGTGTCAAAGCGTGCGTTCCTGACACAATATTTGGCGACACAATGGCACTTTCCGCATGGAAAATGTCAGCATAAAGCCTACAAAGCGTGTCTCTGCCTGCATCATCATAGCCATATCCGGTTGTTCCAAACATATGGCGCGCCTGAACCGCGTTGTTCTTGAACGCATCAAGCACCTTTTTTTGATTGAAAAGAGCAATATCATCAAGGCGTTCAAATTGTCCTTGAAGTTCTTTTTCGCATTGTTCAACATGCAATTTTGCAGATTTTACGTTCATATTTTTGCCTTTTGCGACAAAAAGTGTTTTAATTTTTGTCGATTTTTATAATACTTTGATATTTATTTATGCTAGTTTTGATTTAATATTGTTTATTGCGTTGTCAATATCGTTTAGGTCAAACCACTTGACAAAATCGTATTTTCTAAACCAAGTGAGTTGACGTTTTGCATAGTTTCTGGTGTGTTGTTTGATTTTGTCCTTGATTATTTCAAGCTGTTCAGCGTCCTCAAAAACATAATGCTCGCCGGATTTTTTGACTTTTGCGCCCGAAAACTCTTTATAACCTATCGCTTGCATTGATTGATAATCAAAACTGCCGACAGCAAAAACCTCATCAACAAGACCTTCGTCAAACATTTTGTCAACGCGTCCGTTTATACGCTCATAAAGTTTTTGCCTGTCCGTCGTCAAACCTATCATTAGGACATTTTCATTGGGTTTTTCTTGCAAATCCTTGTTTTCTTCAAGAGTTTTGCCCGTTGTCAGAATTATTTCAAGCGCGCGTATGACTCGCTTTGTATCGTTTTCATGCAACCTTTCTGCGGTTTTTGGGTCAAGTGATGCAAGTTTGTCATGAAGATATTTTGCGCCGTGTTCTTCAAGTTCGCGTGCCAGTTCGTCACGAAGTTCAGGATTTTTGACAGTATTTGCAAAACTCATTGGATAAAGCAGTGCTTCAAAATATAGCCCTGTTCCGCCAACGACGATTGGCAATTTGCCGCTTTCAAGTGCTTTTGCAATCTCAACTTTTGCCATTTCTGCATATTCTGCAACTGAAAACTCTTGATCTTTGTCAACGATATCAATCATTTTGTGTGGGACCAAAGCCAAAATCTCTTTTGATTCCTTTGCCGTGCCGATGTCCAGCCCGCGATATATTTGCATACTGTCAGCTGAAATAATCACGCTGTCAAACTCTTTTGCAAGTTTGAGTGCGAGTGCAGATTTTCCGCTTGCGGTCGGGCCGACGATATAAACTGGTTGAAGACTATTTATTTGCATTTTGCTTTTCTTTTATATTTCTTTTATATATTTATCCTTATATGGTTAAACAATACGCTTGAACATTTTTTCAATGTCTGTCTTTGTGAACGCCACAACACAAGGTCTTCCGTGCGGACATTGAGACGGCAAATTGCCGTTTTCGTCTAAATAGTTTTTGAGCACGCGCTCAATTTGCTCACGTGAAAGCGCATCTCCGCCTTTTATTGCAGCTTTGCAAGCAGTTTGGCACAGTTTATCGCGCAATACGTCTGTAAGCTTCAGAGGCTTTTCATCCTGCAAGTCTTTAAGGAGCGAGCCAAAGAACTTGTCCAAACTGAGATTTGCAACAGGCTCTGGGACTGCATTTACCAAGAAATCAGAGCCATTGTTCTCAATTTCAAAACCTAGTTCATGCAATTTGTCAAGCACAGACTCGATATACTCTGCTTCATCTGCCGTCAAATTGAGTTTGTATGGAATAAGCAAACTTTGGACATATTCAACCGAAAACTTGTCAACGAGTCTGTCATACAAAATGCGTTCGTGTGCCGCATGTTGGTCTATAAAATAGACCAAGTTGTCGCGCTCAACAACGATATAGGTGTCGAAGATTTGCCCTACAATTTTGCCGTCAAATACAACCGGTTGCACACTGCTTTCATCAGCCCATGCATCATTGTTTTGCAAATCTTTTTCAAATGCCGCTTCGTACGCTGTTGAATCATTGAGTTTTGCATTCGGCAAAGAAAACTCGTGTTTAACTGTCGGTTTGTGCGTCAAATTGTAAAGACTTGAAGTGTCAATTTTTGACTGATAATAGTCATATTTTGGTGCATCTAACCCGCTATTTTTGACAATTTCTTCCGATTTCGATTCTGTGTTTAAGAAAATATCATCAAGGTCTTTGTCTGAAAGTGTGTCTGCACTTTCAAATCCAAACTTAACGTTCTTCAAACTCTCAACAACTGTGTCGTGCACTGCATGATAAACGGCACTGAACACTGCGTGTTTGTCTCTGAAACGTACCTCTGTCTTTGAAGGATGCACGTTTGAGTCCACGTCTTCAAAAGGCATAACTATATCAACAACAAACATTGGATATGTGCGCTTCATAAGAAACTCTGCATAAGCCTTCTCCACCGCCGTTGTGATTGTTTGGTCCTCTACAGGACGAGAGTTCACAATTATTGTTTGATAAGTCCTATTTGGTTTTGTATAGTCAACTTTTGAGGTATAGCCCGACACCTTGATTTCTCTGTCTTGCAATGGAGAAATCGGCATAAGATTGTCCGCCATTTTTGCGCCATAAACTGAATAAAGTGCATCAACAAGCTCTCCGCTTCTGTGATTCAAAAGCGTGCCTTCCTCGCAGGTTAATGAAATGGACACTTGCGGATTGGCAAGCACGAGCATTTTGACCATATCGTGCACATATCTCTGTTCTCTTACCGCTTTTTTCAAAAACTTCAAACGCGCAGGCGTATTGAAAAACAGGTTTTCAACGGTGATAGTTGTGCCGTCCGTTCTGCTTGCGACGCTCTCTTCTGACACTTGTCCGCCGTGCAAAACGATTTTGTTTGCAACCTCTGCACCTCTGCTCTTTGAAACAAGTGTGATTTCACTGACGGATGCAATACTTGCAAGCGCCTCACCTCTGAAGCCGAGTGTTGCCAAACTATCAAGATCGGTTATATTTTTGAGTTTGCTTGTCGCGTGCGGAAGAAAAGCCGAGCGCATATCGTCCTTTTCGATGCCAATGCCATTGTCGCTGACTTGAATCTTGCGGATTCCGCCTTCCTCAATCGAAATATAGACTTCGCTGGCTCCTGCGTCTATGGAGTTTTCAACGAGTTCTTTGACGACGGATGCAGGACGTTCTACGACTTCACCGGCCGCCAACATATTGAAAACTTTTGGTTCAAGCAGATTGATTTTTGCCATATATACCTTCTTTTGTTTCAAACATAAAATCTAAGATTTTATAGTTTAGTCTTCTTCAAGTTGTTTTTTGAGATCGGAGAGAATTGTCAGCGCTTGCATCGGTGTCAAATTGTTGACGTCGGTCGCTCTTATTTGCTCCTCGATTTTGCTGGAACGATTGTCAAATAAACTCACCTGCTCTGTCTTATTTTTCTTTGCGGATGCAAGCAACATTTCGTTTGTATCGCGGTTTTTGGAGTCCTCTTCCAAGCTCTTCATAATGCGCTTTGCGTGTGCAATGACAGGTTTTGCAACGCCTGCGAGCGATGCGACCTCAATACCGAAGCTTTGCGATGCGCCTCCCCTTGCAATCTTGTGCAAGAAGATTATCGTATCGTTCATTTGGCTTACGAGAACGCGATAGTTTTTGACGCCTTCCAAGTCTTCAAGTTCAGTGAGTTCGTGGAAATGTGTTGCGAAGAGCGTTTTTGCCTTTATGTTTTTCGTTATGTATTCAAGCACAGCCCATGCAATGGAAAGTCCGTCAAAGGTTGATGTTCCTCTGCCAATTTCGTCGAGGAGCAATATGCTCTTGTCTGTTGCGTTGTTGAGTATGGTTGCAACTTCAAGCATTTCAACCATAAACGTACTCTGTCCGCCCGAAAGATCGTCGCTTGCGCCGATTCTCGTGAATATTCTGTCAGTGAGCGCGATTTCCGCCTCTTTTGCCGGAACGAAACAACCGATATGTGCCATGAGCACAATGAGTGCAACTTGACGCATATATGTGCTCTTGCCTGCCATATTCGGACCCGTTATAATCATTGTGCGGTTTTCACCGCTGTCGAGCAATGTGTCATTTGGCACGTACGAACCCTTTTCGATAATGCCTTCAACAACAGGATGTCTGCCATCAACTATGCGGATTTGTTTGATTTTGCCGTTGATTTGCGGCTTGGTATAGCCGTTGTTGAGCGATACGTTTGCAAATGACAGAAGCGCATCAAGTGTTCCGAGTGCATAAGCGGTCTTTTGCATTTCGCCAAGATGTTCACGGCAGAGCTCTTTGAGCTCGCCAAAAATCTTTTCTTCGAGAGCTTGTGCATTGCTCTCCGCGGACAAAATCTGCTCTTCTATATTTTTGAGTTCTTCCGTTATATATCTCTCGCCGCCGACAAGCGTCTGTTTCCTTTCATAGCGATACGGCACTTTGTCAACGAAGGACTTGGACACTTCAATATAGTAGCCAAACACTTTGTTAAAACCGACTTTGAGCGTGCGTATGCCCGTTGCTTCTCTCTCTTTAGCTTCGAGTTCTGCAAGCCAAACCTTTGCAGAGCTGTTTATATTGCGCAGATTGTCGAGCGTCTCGTCATATCCTTTTTTGACATAGCCACCGTTTTTGTAACTCACAACCAAATCTCTATCAATCGCACTTGACAAAGTCAAGCATACGTTTTCAAGCGAATACAAATATTGATTGAGAGTTTTGAGGAGTTTTGAGTTCGTACCCTTCAAAAGAGACTTCACTTGAGGCACAGCTTCAAGCGTATCCGCAATTGAGAGCAAATCCTTTGGAGTTGCATTTCCATACGCCAGACGGCCGTTCAGGCGTTCCAAATCGCGCACACTGTCAAGTGCGTCGTAAAGATTGTCAAGCAACGATTTTGAAGAACAAAGTTCTTCAACAGCATCGAGCCTGCGATTTATAAGATCGGCGTCTTGAAGCGGTTGTTCAATATAACGCTTCAAAGTTCTTGCACCCATTGCAGTTGTCGTCTTGTCAAGGATGTTTAAAAGCGAGCCTTGTCTCTTCCCGTCTCGCGCACGCTTTGTAAGTTCAAGATTGCGACGGGTTGAGTTGTCCAAAATCATAAATGATTTGTCCTTCAAAAAGTCAATCTTAACAAGCTGACCAAGAGCACGCTTTTGCGTTTGTGAAAGGTATTCCAAAAGTCCGCCGCAAGCTGATATCGCAAACGGCTTATCTTCAAGTTCAAAGACGGAAAGTGAGGATATTTTGAAGGTTGCAAGCACTTTCTTCTGCGCTGCTGCCTTTGCATAAGCAAAGTCTTGATAGCAATGCGGACGACTTTCAACCGATGAAAAATATGCCACGTGATTGTATTTTGCAAGGAAATCTTCATTGCAAATACACTCGCTCGGCGCAATACTTCCAAGAATATCGGACAAACGGTCAAGATAATTGTCGCCTTCAAACTCGTAAGCATTAAACTCGCCGGTTGAGATGTCGCTCCACGCTACGCCAAATCCCTTGTCGTTTGTAAAAATGGACGCAATATAGTTGGAGGACCTTTCGTCAAGTATCTCCTCTTCCATGACTGTACCGCTGGAGACAACTCTCACGACGTCTCTGTCAACGAGACCTTTTGATGCCTTTGGGTCGCTAAGTTGTTCGCATATTGCAACTCTATAGCCATTGTCAATGAGTTTGCGGATGTAGTTGTCAACCGCATGATAAGGCACGCCGCACATTGGCGCACGCTCTTCAAGCCCACAATCTCTTCCCGTCAATGTCAAATCAAGCACGCGCGATGCTGTCACCGCATCGTCAAAAAACATCTCGTAAAAGTCGCCGAGACGGAAGAACAAAAGGCAATCCGGATACTGAGCCTTCATTTGAAAGTAGTGTTTCATCATTGGTGAAAGTTTTGATTCGTCTATGACCATTTTACACCTTCTTTTTGCAAAACAGTGAGGCGGAACGCGCCTCGGTTATTTCAATATCAAAAAACTTGCCGATATCTTCATTTTCGCCCGGGAATGTGACAAGCCTGCCGCTCTCCGTTCTACCGCAAACCATTCCATTGTGTTTGCCTGCCATATCTTCGCATAGCACGCGATAGACACCGCCGATATAATCGTTCGAGATTTCTTTCGTGATGCTATTTTGAAGTGCTATGAGTTTCTCAATCCTCGCTTGCTTCACTGCATATGGGATCTGTTCCATCTTTGCGGCAGGAGTGCCCTTTCGCGGCGAATATATGAAAGTGAACGCATTTGAGTAGCGCACTTCGCGCACGAGGTCCATTGTCTCTTCAAAATCCTCTTCCGTCTCTGTTGGAAAACCGACCATAATGTCAGTCGTGATGCCAATGTCAGGCATAGCCTTACGAAGCTTTGCGATGAGTTCAAGATAATGCTCGCGAGTGTATCTTCTGTTCATATCGCGGAGCACCTTGTTTGAGCCTGCTTGTACGGGCAAATGCAGATTGTGACAAATGTGTCTTGAATTCGCCATAACCGAAATGACTTCATCGCTCAAGTCCTTTGGATGAGAGGTCATAAAACGCACTCTGAAATCGCCTTCTATCTCGTCAACCTTTTTGAGAAGGTTTGCAAAATTGACGCTATCGTCCACAATATCATTGCCATATGAATTGACGTTTTGACCGAGCAAAGTGATTTCTTTGTAGCCATCTTCAACACACTTCTTGACTTCGTCAAGAACACTTGACATCTCACGCGACAATTCTCTTGCTCTTACGTATGGCACGATGCAATACGTGCAGAAATTGTTGCAACCATAAATTATGTTTACCCATGCGTTTGGATAGCTTGTTCTTGACTGAGGGGTCGCCTCATCAATATCAAGATAATTGTCCGGCAAACTCCTGTCAAAACAACGATATTTTTTGTCGCTCTTTTTCTTTATGTTCGAGCGGGATTTCAAGACTTTTTCAATCTCGTCCTTGAGCATTGCAATATTTCTTGTCCCGAGCACAATATCAACGTACGGATAGCGGTTTTTGAGCGTTTCGGCAACGCCCTCTTGCTGCGGCATACAACCAATGACGGCGATAATCAGGTTTGGATTTTCCTTCTTCTCAGCCTTGACTACGCCAATATTACCAAGCGCGCGGCGCTCAGCCGTATCACGAATACAGCAGGTGTTAAAGACGATAATATCCGCCTTTTCTCCTTCTAAACAAGCACGGTAGCCCATCTCTTCAAGTATTCCTGCAACTTTTTCGGATTCGTGGACGTTCATTTGGCATCCGTATGTGTTGATTTTGTAAAGTTTGCTCATGTGTTCTCGCTTTATCACTTGCGCATATCTGCGCATGCGCATAGTTGCTGTATTTTGTTATTATACATAAAAACGCACGAGAAGACAATAATATTTTTGATGAAAAACGCAAAAACAGACAAAAATCTTGACTTCAAAGTCAAGAAGAACTCAAAAACGCACAAAATTATCGCCATTTTACTTGTTGTGTTTGTCATAATCCCTATCATAGTCGCAGGGCTGACAATCGCAGGTTTTGCAATATATGCAAGCACAGTAAACGTTGATGCAAGTCTTTTGCCAACAGCAACAGCAGTTCCAACCTTTTATGACATTCACGGCAACAAACTGTACTATGCTGAGGATGATTTTTTGTCTCCCGATGAAATCCCCGACAATTTGAAATATGCCTTTATTGCCACTGAGGACAAACGATTTTATCAGCATAAAGGCATTGATTATTTTAGAATTGGTGGCGCAATCGTCAGTAACATCAAAAACGGAAAAGTTGTTGAAGGTGCGTCAACAATCACTCAGCAACTCGTGAAAAACACTCATCTATCACACGAACGCACGCTGAGTAGAAAACTTAAAGAAATTGCAATTGCAAGCAATCTTGAAAAAGAATATTCAAAGGACGAAATCCTTGCAATGTATCTTTCTGTCATTTATTTCGGCAACGGAATATATGGCGCAAAACAGGCGTCAAAATATTATTTTGAAAAGGATGTGAAAGATTTATCGGTTGCAGAGAGCGCAACTCTTGCCGCAATAGTCAAAAACCCTTCAAAATACTCTCCAAACAAGGATAAAACTGCGGCAAAAAGTCGACGAAACAGCATCATTGACAAGATGTGCGAGCAAAATTATATCTCGTTAGATACTGCAAATATTGAAAAAAACAAAGATTTTAGCATCATTTCGGCAGATGTCCAATCTTGTTCAAACAAACTCAAAGACAGCGACATTAAAATCTATTTTGATTCAGCAATACAAGAGGTCTGCGAAGCGCTTGACATCACAAAATATCAACTTTTCAACAGTGGCTACAA
>DBVQ01000022.1:611-6098 GCA_002308155.1 Christensenella sp. UBA1260 | reverse complement strand
TGAGATTCAAATGATAGCGGCGCAAACCGTAAAAGATAAATCAACTCGTGAAGAAAACGTTGAAGGTTTGGTCATTGTGATTGACAACGAAAACGGCGATATACTCGCCTATTCTTCGACACTTGGCTACACTCCCAAAAGGCAACTCGGCTCAACAATCAAGCCTATTCTCTATTCCGCGGCACTTGACAAAAACATTTTGACGCTCGCAACCCCTGTTGTTGATGAGGCGATTGACTTCAGTGGCTATGCTCCAAAAAACTTTGCCGATAAATACTATGGACACACTTTAGTCAAAGAGGCAATCAAAAAATCGATGAACTCAGTTGCGGTAAAAAGCTGCGATTATGTTGGAATTGACACATATTTTGACTATGCCAAAAAGTTTGGATTAACCCTCGATGACAATGACAAAAACTACTCTTTATCGCTTGGCGCAACAAAAAACGGAACATCTCCTTTTGAAATCGCATCCACATACACAGTTTTTGCAAACGACGGTATAAAAAAGCAAAGTCATTTTGTGCGATTTGTTGAGAAAAACGGAACAAAAATATTTATTGCACCGCAAAATGAAGAGCAAATAATCAAGCAATCAACTGCACAACTCATAAATGTTGCGCTCGTTGATACAGTAAAAGACGGCACAGCAAAGACGCTGTCAGCTCTTTCTTTTGAAATCGCCGCAAAGACAGGAACGGTTGAACGCTCCGATGGCAAAAACACTGACGCATGGTGCGCAAGTTATACTCCAAATTACACAATCCTTGTTTGGCACGGCAGCGATGATGGTATGGATGAAAAAGGCGGCGGACTCCCAACAAAACAATGTTTGTCAATATGGCAAAACATATATAATAACTCAAACAACAAAGCATTTGAAAAGGAGTTCTCAAAAGACAAAATCAAACCTTTTGAAGTGGATTTGTATTCCACTTTCAACGCTAATCGAATCATTGCAGCAAATGAAAATACGCCGTTAGAACATCGATATGTTGAATATTTTGCCGATGACAACACTTTTGACGAGGGTTCATTCTTTGACGAAGTGCCTGCTTCGGATTTTGAGGTTGAAACAAAAAACGGAGTCTGCACTATAAGTTTTGTCCCAAAACACATTTATGAATATGATTTGACAAGAAGAGACTTGTTTGGCACACATACTATCAAGCATATTCCCGGCGATAAACGCACTTATGATGGTGATTTCAATTCACTTATTGAAGAAGATGAACAAATCACAATAAACGACTACCCCATATCGTTTGGTGGTGCTGTAGAATATACTTTAGTGGCATATTTGAAAGATAATCCGGACATAAAAAATGTGTCAACGAAGATAGTTTTCGTTGACACACACAATTTTCATTACAAATCATAGGACTTCGATGCCTTCAATCGCCTTTTTTATGAGTTCATCGGCGTTTGGTATTTCCTTTTCCGCGCGACGAACAGTATCAAGTTTGGGTTTTATTGCAGGATTTTTTGGCAAGAAGATAGTGCAACAATCTTCAAACGGCTCAATTGACGTTTCAAATGTGCCTATTTTCTTTGCAAGAGTCATAGTTTCTTCCTTGTCAAAAGCAATAAGCGGTCTGAAAATCGGAAGAAGCGCCGTGTCTTCGGTTGAAGTCATGCTCTCAACTGTTTGCGAAGCCACTTGACCGAGGCTTTCCCCTGTTATGATTGCTCTGCAATCATTTTCCTCTGCAACGATTGAGGCAATCCTCATCATAAAGCGACGCATAATTGTTATCATATACTCTGCTGGGCAATATTCATGGATTGCAAGTTGAATATCCGTGAAAGGCACAACCATAAGTTTCATATCCGTTGTATATTTGCTCACGATGTCTCTCAGCTCAACAACCTTTTGTTTGGCGCGCTCAGACGTATATGGCGGTGATGCAAAATGGATTGCAACGAGTTTCATGCCACGTTTTGCCATCATGTATGCAGCAACCGGTGAGTCTATTCCGCCCGACAAGAGCAAAAGTCCTCTGTTTGAGCACCCAACCGGCAAACCGCCTGCGCCCATAATGACCTCACTATACACAAATGCCCAGCCATTTTCACGTATGTCAACATTGATTTCATAGTCAAAATGTTTCAAATCCACTGAAAACGAGGTGTTTTCAAGCACAATTCCGCCAAAATCAGCGGCAATCTCCGCCGAAGTAATGGGGATACGCTTGTCAGCGCGCTTGACCGTCACTCTAAACTTTGGGTTTTTGAGAGTGCTTTCTTCTTCAAGTCTTTGTGAAAGCTCTTTTATGCTCTCTCTAATATCCGCAAAATCCTCTGGATATTTGGTTTCAACCTTGTCTGCGACTGACAAAGAATATATTCCAAACACTTTTTTCAGCCTATCAACAATCTCTGCTTCATCATCTTTTGCAAAGTTTTCAACGAAAAAGCGTCCTTGTGAACGATTGAAAACATGTTTGATATCTTTCAAAGAGGCTTTTATGTTTGAAACGAGCAAACTTTCAAAATAGCTCTTGTTTTTGCCCTTCAAAAAGATTTCGCCATATCTTATTATAATAACTCTTGCCATATTTACACTCTCTTATAGTTTTGGAGCACTTGAAGGTGCGATTCTATGGATTTTACAATAAAATCTATGTCGTTTATATCGGAAAACTCACTTGTGCTGAACCTGATTATTCCATCGCGATGTATTTCGTCAAGCCCCAAAAGTGATTTGAATCTTGATTCGTGATGACTTGAACACGCCGAGCCAATGCCAACAAGTATGCCATCTTCCTCAATTGCATGGAGCAAAACCTCTCCACGCACATTTGGAAACGCCACGGTCAAAATGTTTGGAGTACAGTTCTCCGCAGGCGAAATTATGACTAAATCATTGATTTCTGCCTTCAATCTATCAATCAAGTACTCTTTAAAATCAACTTTTTTGGAATAGTTTTTGTCGAAATTGTCTTCGTTGAGTTCGATAGCACGCTCAAAGCCGAGTATTGCGGGCAGATTTTCTGTTCCAGCTCTAAAACCTTTTTCTTGACCGCCACCATAGATTAATGGCTTGATTGACACGCCCTTTTTGACAAACAGCGCGCCTATGCCCTTTGGGCCATGGATTTTGTGAGCGGAAATTGTATATAGGTCAACATCCAATGCGCGCAGATTGACTTTTATCTTTTCAAACGCTTGGACACCGTCGCTGTGAAATACGGCATTTGGAGCAAGTTTCCTTGTCAAACGCACAAGTTTTTCAATATCGTTCACTGCACCGGTCTCATTGCTGACGTGCATAATTGAAACAAGCGAGACGGTTTCATCAAGAAGTGCCTTAAATTCTGCGACATTTATTGAGCCGTCTGTGTTGATTGGAGCAAAAACGACGTCATAACCTTGCTTTTTTAGCTCATTTGCGCTGTTTATAACTGCATCGTGTTCGCCAAGTCCGACAATAATCTTGCTGTTTCTTGGTTTTCTTGTGCAGAACAACGCAGTATTGTCCGCTTCACTTCCACCCGATGTAAAATACAACTCGCCATCCGGAGCGTGCAGCGCAGATTTTATGGCGTCTCGTGCGGTTTTCAACTTGACGGCATTGTCAACCGATGGTTTATACAGTGCGGACGGATTGAAATATCCCTCAACACTCTCATTTTTTATGAGCTCGGCAACCTCTTCATAGCATGGAGTTGTCGCGGCATTGTCAAGATAAATGAGCTTTCCCATCAATTTTCTGCCTCTTTCAAGTATTTTTCACCGAGATTTTCTTCAAATAGTGCCAGCATATAGTCATCCGGCGATATAAGTGCCCTACGGCACTTTACAACTGTTTGGTCGTCATATTTGATTTCTTGTTCAAAAACGACTGCATAGACGTTTTTATCGCCCGAGTTTTCGCAAGCAACAATATCTTTTGGCGCAACAATGTCCAAGAATCTCTCTATGCGGATAATTTTTTCAATATCAATTTGGGCAATCCTTTTGGTGTTGTGAGCATTGTTCTTTTTTGATATCACAAAACTTTTGGGTGAAATGTTATAAATGTATTCACTCGCCGCACTCTCAAACAGTTGCACAAGCACAAAGCCAATGACAAGCAATGCGCCAAATGCAATGAGTACCCAGCGAATTTTGAGTATTCCAATCACCAAAAAAACAAGGGACAGCATCATAAGCGCAATCCCGACAATAAGTTTGGCTTTATTTTGCGCCGACGTTGGCACTTCAAGCGTTTGAGTGTACTGTTCAGTCATTATTTCACCTTGTAATAGTCGTCTTTTTTGACTTTTACCGTGAGTTTGCCAAAGGCAATTTGTGCCTCGCCTCTCGAGTTCATGGATTGCAAAACGCCTTTCTTCTGCAAGGATTTAACCCACACGTTGTCGCCAATATTCAAAGGTGTATTGTCAGGCTTATCTTCAACAACCGCTTCTTTGTCGTATTCAGCGGACATATTTTCAAGTTTCTTCTTGATTTTACGTGCCTCAAACAAATCTTTGTCTTCAATGACAGGCTTTGACAATATCTCCTTGATTTCTTCAAGCAGATCATTTGCCTCTTCAACGCTGTCTTGAATGAGATGTTTTGTCTCTTTTCTTATGCTCTCATTGAGTTTCTCACGCTTTTCAGCGATAAGTTTGCGTTCGTTTTCGGCGTTTTCAAGTTCTTTTGCCGCTTTTTCTCTGTCTTTTGAAGCTTCGTTCACAAGTTCTGCCGCCTTCATTCTTGTTTCTTCTGCGGCGGAAAGCACGTTGTCAAACTGACGCTTCTCTGAGGAAATCTTGCTGCGCGCATTGTCAACAATCTCCGATTTTAATCCAAGCTTTTTGGCAATAGCCAGAGCATTGGAACTTCCGATTGCGCCCATAACGAGTTTGAACGTTGGCGAGAACGTCTCGGAATTAAACTCCATAGATGCCGCAACTACGTTGTCAGTCACAAGTGCAAACTCTTTAAGGTCATTAAAGTGAGACGTGATGAACGATTTGCAACCGACTTTCAAAAGGTGTTCGGCAATTGCAACAGCGAGTGCTGCACCTTCGCCCGGGTCTGTCCCTGCGCCGAGTTCGTCAAAGAGCGCAAGTGATTTGTCTGTGATTATATCAAGTATACCAATGATATTTTTGATATGCGCCGAGAAAGTCGAAAGGCTTTGTTCTATGCTCTGCTCATCGCCGATATCGCAATATACCCCATCAAACACACTGATATTTGCGTGCTTTGCAGGAATAAACAAGCCGCTCATTGCCATGACTGTAAACAATCCAACAAGTTTGAGTGTGACGGTTTTTCCGCCTGTATTCGGACCGGTTATGAGAAGCATTTTCTCATTCTTTTTGAGTTCAAGCGTGACGGGGACGACCTTGCTCTTCTCAATGAGCGGATGGCGTCCTGCTCTTATTTCAATTGCACCGTTTGAGTTGAGTTCCGGCATAACCGAGCGATATTCGCGCGCGAGTTGCGCCTTTGCAAAGATGAGGTCAAGCATGGTTGTTGTCTCATAACTTG
>DBVQ01000022.1:0-522 GCA_002308155.1 Christensenella sp. UBA1260 | reverse complement strand
TTCGTTGTTGAGTTCAACAATCGCCATAGGCTCGACAAAGAGCGTAGAACCTGATGCAGATTGGTCGTGCACAAGCCCTGCAATCACGCCCTTAAAAGAGCTTTTGATTGGAATAACATATCTGTCGCCACGCATTGTGACAACGCTGTCTTGAAGCACTTTTGAATATTGCGGCGAAGTGATGTATGCCTGCAATTTTGTGCGAACGTTGTCGTTGATTTTGCGAATGCGCACGCGGATAGCCCTGAGTTCTGGTGTAGCATTGTCCGCAACTTCCGTCTCCGACAAAAACGCCTCATAGATGTATTTTTCAAGTGGCTCATTCTCATATAGAGCCTCAGCCATCTCGGAAATAATCGGACAATCCTTTGCCTTTTGCAAAGTGATTTTGAGACGTCTTGAAACTCTGAGCGCGCGCCCGACTTTCATTATGTCAGGAATTGCAAGCACAGAGCCTTTTTCTGCTTTCACAAGAGTTTTACTTATCTCATCAACGGCAAAAGACGGACTAAGAGAATACTC
>DBVQ01000036.1:5728-10059 GCA_002308155.1 Christensenella sp. UBA1260 | reverse complement strand
GTCAGATCTTCCCAGCTGTGAACACCATTAAGACCAGCCTCTTTGGCCCAGTCAAGACGGTACATAAAACCATGGTTTGTCCACTGAATATAATTGTCTTCCGGGAAAAGATAAATGTCACCGTTTAAGCGGCAAACATCCCAGTGCTCTTTAGAAACTGAAGCCCATGTTTTCGGCGCATAAGTCTTTATCATATCATCCGAAAGCGGCATAAAGTTTCCAAGATTAGCATTACGCCATGCATCAAGCCAGTCGGTAGCAGTTCCAATCAGGTCAATTGAACCATCATTTTCGGCAAGCTTTAAGTTGTAATTTGTCTGATAGTTATTCCACGGAATATAGTAGATTTCAAGTTCAGCATTAACGAGCTTTGTAAGGCGCGCGTTAAGCTTTTCGAGCATTTCAGAAGTTCCGCTGTTTTGAGGCTTATTACCTACTGTAAGATAAGTAATAATGACATGGTGGTTTGCAATATCATTCTGGTCAATTTTGTCATTCTTAGCACAAGAAGCAAACAAAACAAGAACTAAAGCAAAACACAAAAATTTGATTTTTCGTTGCATAGCATCTCCAACAATTAAGTTTGTAAAAAAATATTCTCTCTCGTATTTCTGCAACGTTTTTAATTTTTAAAGACTTTTCAAATATTTTAGCAGATTTTAGCAGATTTGAAAATAAAATTTTCCCAAATTTACAAAAAAAACGCACTCAAATGAGTGCGTTTTATTTTTACTTTTTACTGACAATTTTGCCTGTTTTTGGATCTATAAGCACTGCAAGATAATCCACTCCGTCGCCGATGAACGAAACATAGAAGTAGTAGTTTTCTCTGTCGCCCGTTATGACTTTGAGATATATCTCACGTTCTCTGCCCGTTGTCGCTTCTTTGTCCAGCGTGTCTTTAAACTCAGCCTTGGCAATATTTATGATGTCTTCAGGGGCAAGTGCACCGTCCAAAACAGATGCAATGTCAATCTCGCTCGTCTCTTCCCCTGCGGCAATAGTCACTGTTGTCGGCACAAAATCAAGCGTGATTTCCGCCACGTATTCGCCGTATTCGCTCTTGGCAATTGAGCCGCTTAGAGTATGATTTTCTGCCGCTAGCGTATAGCCAAGCTCGGTGTAGTCGTTGGTCTTGAGCGGCACAATCGTGATTTGCGCAAACGGGGCAACGTCTTTTGCCTCGCCGTCCGCAATGAAGTTCTTTTCTCTCTCCCCTTTTTCAACGACCACGGCAAAGAGTTCGCTCTCTCCTGCATAGTATTCTCGTGTGATGCGAGATATATTGCTCTTTTCTTCCACGCCGTCCTTATCGCGATTGCAAGCGACAAGCAAGAACATCGATGAGAGCATCAAAACTATTGCGACAAAAATGATGAGTGTTTTTCTTTTCATACGCAAAATGTATGCAATTTACCACGCAAATATCACTTGAACGTGATATTTTTTTAAAAAATGTCTCACAAAGTTGCAAAAAGATTGATATTTGGTTAATATAGATATATTAAAGTATATTCTATTTTGCAGGGCAAATGATTATGGCTGAAAAACGAAAGGCAAAAAACAAAGCGGAACAGACAGAACTTGTTCAACAAGTTGCATCTGACAATCCGCAAGTTGAAAAAATCCCACCGCACGTCACAGACGTGCAAACAGGTCTCACAAAGGCAGAAGTTGACGAGCGTGTCGCGGCAGGCAAAATCAACGGAGAACAGACAATTCGCACCAAATCCGTTTGGCAGATTTTGCGCGAAAATATTTTTACGTTTTTCAACTTCATTTTTGTTGCGCTTGCAATAATCCTTGCGTTTTTCAATCCAAAAATCGGAAACTTCGGATTTTTGATTCTCATTGTATTCAACACGGCGGCAGGCATCTTCCAAGGATTGCGCTCCAAGCGTATTATGGACAAACTTGCCCTGCTCTCCGCCCCAAAGGCTCTCGTCATCCGTGACGGCGAAGAAGTTGAAATCCCGCTGGAGCAAATCGTCATTGACGAAATCACAGTGCTCTCTGCCGGCAAACAAATCTGCGCAGACGGCGTGATTGTTGAGGGCTCAATTGAGGTCAATGAAAGCCTAATCACAGGCGAAGCGGACGCAATTCAAAAAGGCGTCGGCGACAAAGTGCTGTCCGGCAGCTTTGTTGTGTCCGGCAAGGCAAAGTGCCAAGTTGAACATATCGGACAAGACAACTTTGTCATGAAGATATCGGCAGGCGCAAAATACGTCAAAAAACCAACCTCTGAGATTTGGCGCTCCTTGATGTTTGTCGTCAAACTCATGTCAATCATCATCGTCCCGCTTGGACTTGCACTCTTCTTCTCGTCATGGCTTGGTTTTTCAGGCGGAGACAAGAGCGTGCTCAACAGCACTGTTGTCACGACGATAGGCTCTGTCATAGGCATGATTCCAAACGGACTTGTTGCTCTTGCAACAACGGTATTCTGCGTCAGCATTATCCGCCTTTCCAAGCACAAAACAGTTGCGCAAGACCTCTACTGCGTTGAAACGCTCGCGCGCGTTGACGTTTTGTGCCTTGACAAAACAGGCACAATCACAGAAGGCACAATGGAAGTCAAAGGCATTGACCCTGTCGGCGACAAATCAGTTGACGAAATCAAGCAAACAATCAAAAACTTCTTCACTGCTCTTGAGGACGACAATGCCACCGCAAACGCTCTTCGCTCCTATGTTGAAGGCTTGACGGCAACGGGTGAAGTCAAATCCAAAATCCCGTTCTCCTCTCAACGCAAATGGAGCGGTGTGAGAATTGACGGCAAATCCTATGTCATTGGCGCGCCTGAGTTCGTGTTTGAAAAGCAAACAAACGAGATGAAGACAAAAGTTGCTGAAATGGCAAAGCAGGGCTATCGTGTCATGGTGCTTGCCACGTCCAGCAGAGCGTTTGGCGACAACGCACTCCCTGCAGGGCTCAAAGCCGAAGCATACATCTATATCACAGACAAAATCCGTGAAGAAGCCCCTGCCACCCTCAAGTTCTTCAGAGAACAAGGCGTGACTGTCAAAATCATTTCGGGCGACAATCCTGAGACCGTCCACGCAGTTGCACTTCGTGCAGGGCTTGAAGATTGCGACAATATCATTGATATGTCCACCCTTCACACCGAGCAAGAGGTCTATGACGCGGCAGAAAGATATACAATATTCGGCAGAGTTTTGCCTGACCAAAAGCTCATGCTCGTCAAGGCACTCAAAAAGAACGGCCATACAGTTGCAATGACAGGCGACGGCGTCAACGACGTGCTCGCTCTCAAAGAAGCAGATTGCTCAGTTGCAATGGCATCGGGCTCTGATGCGGCAAAGAACGTCAGCTCTCTCGTGCTCCTCGACAGCAACTTCGCATCTATGCCAAAAGTCGTTGCCGAAGGCAGACGCTCAATCAACAACTTGGAGCGCAGTGCATCTCTCTATCTCATGAAGACGATGTACAGCATCTTGCTTGCAATTCTGTTCTTGTGCATCCCAACGGACTTCCCGTTTGAGCCAAGACACTACACCATCATCGGCATGGTGACAATCGGCATCCCGTCAGTTGTGCTTGCGCTTGAACCGAGCAATGAACGCGTGACCGGGCACTTCTTGCCAAAGGTATTGTCCTCCGCGCTTGCAGGCTCTTTGACCGTACTTCTCGGCATCGTTGCAGTCATAATCACAAAAACTTGGATCCTCACAGACTTGACACCTGCGCAGTTCCAAAACGCATGCCTCATCGTCACAACGTTTGTAGGACTCCTCTATCTGTTGAAAGTGTCCTTGCCGCTCACGATAATTCACGCGCTCAACTTTGTGGCTATGATAGGATTGTTCCTCGGCTGCTACTTTGCCGACCTCACTCAAATCAACATTGACAGATTCAGCCTGCAAGAGTTCTTTGGGCTCACCAATGATTTCTCATCGAGTACCCTAAAAACCATTGCGCTTATCTGTTATATAGTTCTTATCATGTTCATCGTTATGGTCTTCTTGACAAGAAACGTCAACCGCAAGGATGAAAGCAATATGGTCAAAATCCTGCGCAAGTTCAGAGTTCTTGCTCCAATTGCAAAACAAAAAAAGGACAAGACGGCAAGTCAAGTTGAACAAGCTGACTGATAAAATCAACCACAAAAAAAGGCACTCAACCGAGTGCCTTTTTTGATGCAACATTTGTTATTCTTCTTTTGGTTCTTGCTCAACAGGTTCTTGCTCTGTCTCTTGTTCAACAGATGCTTCTGCTGGAGCAGGCTCTTCACCCAACTCAACAGTTTCTTCTGCGCTTTCGGCAAGTTGTCCCTGTTCCGCCTCAGCACGACGACGAGCGAGCTCTGC
>DBVQ01000036.1:926-5663 GCA_002308155.1 Christensenella sp. UBA1260 | reverse complement strand
GAAGTAGATTGCCCATGCCTTGACCTGCATATCGTCCGTGATGTAGGAGTGGATTGCAGCTGTGCCGCCTTGAATTGCCGCGTTGTAGTCTTGTGAGCTGTAGCCTATCGCACCAATGAGCAAAATACCGAGCGAGACGGAAAGCGCATTGGAGAGCTTGTTGGACATGGAGAGAATTGCAAACTGCGTACCCTCTGTTCGTTTGCCCGTCTTCCACTCCTGATAGTCAACGATATCCGCAGTCATAACCATTGGCAAATATGCGTTCGGAGCATACGCAATGCTGAAGAACGTTTGATAAATCCAAATTGCCCACAAGCTTCTTGCAGTAAACGCCGTGCTTGATGCACCTGCAGGGACAGGAATGAGCCAATAGAGCAAGAATGACACGAAACTAATCACAAAGCCGTAAAGACCTGCAATGATAAAGTATCTCTTTTCGCCGAGTTTCTTGTTGATGACAGGGTTCAACAGTATTGTCACCGCACTTGCAAGCGCAGAAGTGATACCAATTGTCCACGAACATGCGTCGCCGTACATCGTCTCCGGGAAGAGTTGCCCAATGACAGGAATTGCCGAGAAGTTGACGCCGTCACGGAGCAAGATACAAGTCGCCTGCACTGCGATGCCAAGACCGATGTTTCTGCCAAAGCCAAGGAGATAGGTGACGAGCACGATGAGAATCATCTTGTTGTTTTTGAGCTCTTTGAACATCTCCTTAAAGCTCATTGCGGACGATGCTGTGGATTTGACCATCTCTTTGCACTTGAAGTACATGAGGAGTTGGAACACAAGCCCAATTCCGCACATGACGCCTGCCGTGATGAGATATTCCTTCTCGCCAACGTCGCCACTGCCCGTCAACATACACACAACTGTGATGAAGATGCCCGAGATTGCAAGTGCGCCGGATTTAAGTGTATTTGCAATACCTGCCGCATTGTTTGTGTCTGCAGGGTCCTTTGAAACAAATGACAACATACCTTGCGACGGGATATCCGCAAGCGTCATAGACACGTTCCAGACAACGAGAATGAATGCAATATAGATATATCTTGCGGCATCAGCCCCTGCTCCCGACAGATTGTCAAATGGGATATACACAAATGACAGCATCGTAAAAACGGCGAGCGGGAACGCGGATATCAAAATCCACGGTCTCATCTTGCCTGATTTGAATCTTGCTCTGTCAATGAGGTTGCCGATGACAAAGTCGGCTACAATACTCACAATCTTTGCCACCAAAATTATGACTGCGATTGCCATAAGGTTGGCGTGCAAAATCTTGTTGAAAAACTCTGCTTGATAACTGTTGACAAGACCAATCGCGAGATTGATGCCCATGACGCCGAGCGCGTACATCCACATATTGCCCGTGCATCCAAACAATCTGCGCTGTGGCTTGTTCATTGTAAGTTCGTTTGACATAACTTCTCCCCTATCGTGAAAAATATCACAAATCAATTGTAAAACCAAATTGCCAATATTTCAATAGTAAAATAGAAAAAATAGAATAAAAATTGAAAAGGCACTCAGAGAGTGCCTTTTGACTTAGTCTTCTTCAACTTTTTTGTTGCCGTATTGAAGCTTGAGTCTTTCAGAGCCTGAAAGAATGTTCTTGCGGATGCGGATGTTCTTTGGCGTCACCTCAAGCATCTCGTCATCGTTCAAAAACTCGATTGCCTCTTCAAGGCTGAACTTGCGCGGAGTAGTGAGACGAAGTGCTTCGTCCGAGCCTGCGGCACGCATATTCGTCACGTGCTTGCGTTTGCAGACGTTGACGCGGATGTCCTCCGCTTTTGGCGACATACCGACAACCATGCCCTCATATACCATAGTCTGCGGATCAATGAAGAGCACGCCGCGATCCTGTGCATTGAAGAGTCCATATGTTGCCGCTTCGCCCGTTTCAAATGCGACGAGTGAACCTGTGAAACGTCTTGGGATTGCGCCCTTGAATGGAGCATAGCCGTCAAAGAGTTGGTTCATAATGCCCTCGCCCTTCGTATCTGTCAAAAACTCGTTTTTGAAGCCGAAGAGTCCGCGCGCAGGAATGACAAACTCCATTCTGATACGGCTGCCCTGCGGATTCATGCTGACAAGTTCGCCCTTTCTCACGCCCATACGCTCCATGACAGAGCCCGTGCACTCGGTTGGCACGTCGATGTAGAGTCTTTCCATAGGCTCGCACTTGACACCATCTATCGTCTTGTAAATGACCTTTGGAGTGCCCACGCCAAACTCGTAGCCCTCGCGTCTCATCGTTTCAATGAGGATTGAGAGGTGCATCTCGCCTCTGCCGCACACTTTGAAAGTGTCCGGGCTCTCTGTCTGGTACACGCGCAATGATACGTCCTTCAACAACTCCTTGAAAAGTCTGTCGCGGAGATGTCTTGACGTCACATATTTGCCCTCTTTGCCGGCAAACGGGCTGTCGTTGACCATGAAGTTCATTTCAATCGTTGGTTCGCCAATCTTGACAAATGGGACAGGCTCAATCTTTGTCGGAGAGCAGATTGTATTGCCAATCGTGATGTTTTCAATGCCGCTGAAGCAGACGATGTCGCCCACTTGCGCCTTTTCAACAGGCACGCGCTTGAGCCCTTCAATTTGGAACAAATTGACAACCTTGCTCTTGTACGGAGAAATGCCGCTATGATAGTCGCACACGACGACTTCCTGCGCCATGTTCACTTCGCCGCGCTCAATTCTGCCGATGCCGATGCGCCCGACATAGTCGTTGTAGTCGATTGCAGACACGAGAAGCTGAAGCTCGCCGTTTTCATCGCCCTCAGGAGCAGGAATATAGCTCAAAATCGTGTCAAACAGAGGTTTCAAATCCTTGCCGGGCACGTTGTAGTCAAGTGTTGCCGTTGCTTGCTTGCCGCTGCAATAGAGAATCGGGCTCATGAGTTGCTCGTCGCTTGCGTTGAGGTCAAGAAGCAGTTCGAGCACTTCGTCACCCACTTCGCTCGTGCGTGCGTCCGGCTTGTCAATCTTGTTGACTACGATTATGATTTTGAGCCCCAAAGCGAGAGCCTTCTCCACGACGAAACGTGTTTGAGGCATAGGACCTTCCTGCGCATCAACGAGGAGCAATACGCCGTTGACCATTTTGAGCACTCGCTCAACTTCACCTGAGAAGTCCGCGTGCCCCGGTGTGTCAATGACGTTGATTTTGACGCCGTTATAGTGGATTGCCGTATTTTTGGCGAGAATCGTAATGCCGCGCTCACGCTCAAGGTCGCCCGAGTCCATAACGCAAGTTGCAACCTGCTGGTTCTCTCTAAACGTGCCGGATTGCTTGAGCATACCATCGACAAGAGTGGTCTTGCCGTGGTCAACGTGTGCGATGATTGCGATGTTTCTGAGATCCTCTCTAACCATATTCCCTCGCTCTTATTGCAATTTTTGCAATAACCGAATATCTATACGCTTAAAACTGTTGTATCATAGCACATTTTTTTGCTGTTTGGCAATTCATTGGACGGTATATTGAAAAAAATATGCAATATTTTTTGACAAAACCACAAAAAATCTTGTAAAAATCGACTTATATGCTATAATTTGAGAGTAAACACGACTTTTGGAGCGAGTATGAAAAGTTTGAAAGAGCTCTACAAAATCGGCAGAGGACCGTCCAGTTCACACACGATGGGTCCGCAAAGAGCCGCACTTTTGTTCGAAGAACAAAATCCATCCGCCTCTTCCTTTAAGGCGGTGCTCTTTGGCTCGCTCGCACAGACCGGCAAGGGACACGGCACGGACGTCGTGCTCAAAAAAACTTTCAAAAAGCCGGTTAATGTCATCTTTGACCTTGCCGAGAAGAATATTCCGCATCCAAACACCCTCGACCTCTATGCCTTTAGTGACGCTGGCGATGTGCTTGACAAATGGCGCGTCATGAGCGTAGGCGGTGGCGCAATCGAGGTGGAAGGCAAAAAGAGCATTGCTCCAAAAGAAGTCTATCCGCACAACACCTTTGAGCAGATAAAGGAATATTGCGAGGACAATTTTCTCTCAATTTACGACTACGTCAAGCGTTTTGAACCCGATATGGACGAATACTTGCTCCGCGTTTGGGAGCGCATGCAAAAGTCCATTTGGAAAGGACTTGAAAAGAGCGGCACTCTCCCCGGCGGACTCAACGTTGAGAGGAAGGCACAACACCTTTTTGAGCAAGTAGACGAATACGAAACTCCCGAGACGAGAGAAAACCGCATCGTCTGTGCCTATGCTTTTGCAGTAAGCGAGCAAAATGCGGCAGGCGGCACGATTGTCACTGCACCAACTTGTGGAAGCTCGGGCATACTCCCTGCAGTGCTCCGCTATGCGCAAGAACGTCACGGCTTTACGGACAGCGATATCGTCCGTGCACTTGCAACCGCAGGCATAATCGGCAACATTGTCAAAACCAACGCATCAATAAGCGGCGCAGAATGCGGATGTCAAGCGGAATGCGGCACAGCATGCAGTATGGCTGCCGCGGCACTTGCCACCCTATTTGAAATGAATCTTGACCAAATCGAATATGCGGCGGAAGTTGCAATGGAGCATCATCTTGGGCTCACCTGCGACCCCGTGAACGGACTTGTGCAAATCCCGTGCATAGAGAGAAATGCCGTCGGGGCAATGCGTGCAATAAACGCCGCTTCCCTCGCGCACTTTTTGACGTCAAGTCGTCAAATCTCCTTTGACGCCGTCGTTGAAACGATGTATGCAACAGGCAAGGACATC